>JAUNOG010000035.1 GCA_030531185.1 Ruminococcus sp. | reverse complement strand
CGCACTGGCGTATCGAGTCCAACGGCTCTGAGGGCGTTGTAATCAACAATAAGACTGACGGAAAAACTGCGACTGCTATAAATATGTACGCTTTCAGAATAACGCAGAATGATGTGACTTTTACGATCGAAAAAAAAGCGTGGAAATCTCACTTTCTAAGGTTATGGAGAACGACAAATTGTTTGGAATTTACGGTGAGGAGATTATCGGAGCAGAGATGCAGCTTGAAAATGCTGACGGAGAAATCATTGACAAATGGATTTCCGACGGCACAAATCATGTTGTAACCGAACTTCTTGCCGGAGATTACACGCTTAAGGAAATTGCGGCTCCCGACGGATATGTGATTGCAACCGACATTAAGTTTACAGTCGACGTTTACGGCGATGTTACCGTAGAAAATGTGGATGCAGCCGCTGCTTCGGAGAACGGCAATCCGCTTATCGTTATGAAAGACGATACCACAAAGGTGAAAATCAGCAAGCGTGATATCACTACGGACAAGGAGCTTGCAGGAGCAACTCTTCAAATCATTGACGAGGATGGAAATATCGTTGAAGAATGGGTATCTGCGGACAAGCCTCACATGATTGAGGGCAAGCTTATTGCAGGCAAGGAATACACGCTGAAAGAAACTATTTCCCCTGACGGTTACGAGATTGCAAACGAGATCAAGTTTTCCGTAAATGCCGACGGAAGCGTGACCGAGGTCGTTATGTACGAAGAACATACGCCTGTTCCCGATAAGCCTGAAACACCCAATACACCGCAGACCCCTACGACAGATGTTCCTAATACGGGTGTTTCTGCAGATAACGATGCTGTTATTTATCTCATATCAGGTGTGTTTCTGATAATCGTCGGAAGTGTTATCAGAAAGAAACGTGAGGACTAAAAATTAATGAAAATGATAAAAACTATTGCAGCCATTTTTAGCGGCTGCGCTCTTTTTGGAGCGGTGATGTACTGTGTTAAGTTCGGAAATTTGGAATGGCGTAATATATTGATTTGAAGGGATTGATGTGAAATGAAAACTAAAAAGATAATTGAGACAATGGCAAGCGCTGTGTGCTTTGCGGCAATGATGTCGACAACAGCATACGCTTCTGGCGATGTTGCGGGAGCGGTTCAAAGCACCTGGAGTACCGCAAGGTCACAGGTGGTGTCGGTCGTAAACAATGTTGTATTCCCCGTAATTGACGTAGTTCTGGCGGTTTTGCTGTTTGTCAAGATAGGACTCGCGTATCTCGACTATCGAAAACATGGTCA
Organism: Ruminococcus sp.; assembly: GCA_030531185.1. Classification (GTDB taxonomy): domain Bacteria; phylum Bacillota; class Clostridia; order Oscillospirales; family Ruminococcaceae; genus Hominimerdicola. The sequence goes on along the minus strand of JAUNOG010000035.1, from coordinate 23,083 downwards.
GCTGGAGTGGACTCCAATTGCAATTATTTTCGGCTGTCTTATCTTCACTTTGACCGCTCCGCTGTATATCTGGTCGATCGTTTAAAAAGGAGAATTTGTGTATGAGAAAAATATATTTAGCTGTGCTTTCAGCGGCAATCGCATTGACAATGACCGCCTGCGGCACGATAAGTCCGCCTGTGCAGACGGCGGAAACCACAACAGAAACAACAACTACAACAGATGAATCCGTATTGGATTCGGCTGCCTCTTCGGAGGCTGACAGCATAGTTGATGCTGAACAGGTTAAGTCCGATACTTTTATGGCGGAGTTTTTTGACTCAAATATTAAATTTATGGACGTTTCCACCATCGTTACCGAAGCAATGAAAGGCAGTTCCTTTGAGAACGAAATTGATAACTCCAACGGTGTGAATAAAATTACTTTGAAAGGCTCAAACGGCGGCGGAATGATCGATGTTCTGTGCATTGATCTGTCACAGGCGCAGATTGATTACGATATGGAATATATCCTCGAAAACTTCGGAGATTATTACTACGGATTGACCTCCGCACAGATGAGCGGTATCACTGAGGATGACTTTGTTTCGAGTTACCGAATGACAAGCAGTGTTATTTCTAAGGGTAAATATCAGCGGTACGGCTCTGTTCAGAAATCTGACGGCATAGCGACTCAGTTCGGGTACACGGAAACCTACGCTGTGCTTTCCGAGAACAAGCTGACTGTTGTGTCGGGTGCATATCTCAGTTCGGATATGATGGAACGGCAGAGCTTTTCTCAGCTTATGGCTAAGTTTGCGGAGAACGTTAAGTATTGATATTGCTTGATTTTTCGGAGTTTCCGCTCCTTGATCTTGTTGGATTTCGTACTGGATTTATGCGTTAAATTGTAGTATTGTTGTGTCGGAGGTGAGGTTATGAAAATGACGGCAATTTTAAACGATAAATTTGGCGATGAGATAGACAGCGAGATAAGGAGAGATACGGAATATATCAAGGCAAACAAGGAGTTTCACAGATTTGTCAATGAAGAAATCCCGGAAGAAAAAGCCGAACAGCTAAAGGAGACAGTGGGCAGGCTTACTTCAGCGGCGGGCAACGCTTATGTTGAAGCAGGAATGAGGATAGGTGCGAAGATAGCTGTGGCTTTACTGGAGGAATAAAGTTAAAGGACTGAGGGGTTCATTTTCTTTATTGCAACGCTGAGAATACAGCGGAATTCTATCTGTCCGATAAATACAAAACGGCAGCGGAGCTTTTATTCAGCGCCGCTGCCGTATAAATTTTAAACTTGATTTTTACTGTGAAAAACGGATCATTCCTGAGCCTGTTCGTTGGAAAGCTTGGAATACTCTTCTACCCATTCGTCGAATTTTCCTGAATCCTGACAATCCTTGATGACCTTGTTTACTTCGTCCAGAAGCTCGGTATTTCCCTTGCCTACGGCTGCCTGAGCGGGCATCTGGTTGTTTTCAAAATCAGGGATAACGATATCCAGAGCGTCGTTATTCATTACATACTGCTGAGCGACAATACTGTTTGTGCAGATAGCGTCGATTTTTCCTCCGTCAAGCTCGAGTATAAGGCTTGGTACGGTGGACAGTGAAACAATGCTTACGTCCTCTACCTCTGAGGAAGCTACCTGCTCGGAAACGCTGCCTTTTTCAACTCCGATAGACGCGCCCTTCAAGGAGGCTACCGTAGTATATTTTTCAGCGTCCTCTTTCTTAACTATGATAGACTGCTGCGCGGAAAGATATACGTCCGAGAAATCAACAGATTCCGCTCTTTCTTCGGTTTCAGGCATACCTGCAATGGCGATGTCGCACTTTCCGGTGGAAAGGTTTGCGATAAGCTCGCTGAAAGGCATATCTACGACCTTCAATTCAACTCCGAGATCGTCGGCTATTGCCTGACCGAGAGCTACGTCTATACCAACTACCGCATTATCGGAGCTTGTGATGTCTACAAATTCATATGGCGGATAACCTGAAGCTGTTCCCATTACAAGAACGCCCTTTTCCTTGATCTCGTCGATAACAGACTTATCCGACGAACCCGCAGAGCCGCTGCCTGAACCTGAGTCGGAATCGGAAGATCCGCAGCTTGTAAATAACGCGGCGCACATTGTTCCTGCGAGAGCCAAAGAGAGTAATTTTGCAAGTGTCTTTTTCATAATAATTCCTCCATTAAAAATTGTCTTTCTTATTAAAACCAAACGAGGCGAAATCCTCCGCACTTTGAATGCGGAAATCTCACCTCGTTGTAAGTACATATTTATTATAACTTAAAATTTTATGTTTGTAAATCGGCAGGGTGAATAAAACCTATTGTGCACCATGCACATATTTTCAATCGGAACATTGTCACTTTAAACCAAGCATTACCCTGCGGGCTTTCATTGCAAGAAATTCATTGATTATCATAGACGCAAGGAAAGCAGTCTGACCCGAGGGGTCGATAGCTGGAAGAACTTCAACCAGATCTGCGGCTACTACCTGACAGTCCTTGACTTCTCTTACCAGAGCCATTGCCTCGTAGCTTGAAAATCCGCAAGGCTCTATGGTTCCCGTTCCCGGAGCGCAGGAGGGATCGCAGAAGTCAATGTCAAAGGTGAGGAATACAGGTCTGTCTCCCAGACGTTCTCTCATAACCTTTCCCGCCTCTTTTATACCCATTTCGTGAAGCTCGTCGCCTGTGACGACCTTAATTCCGAGAGCCTCTGCCTCTTCGAGAGCCTCGGGACCGTACTGAGTTCCTCTTATGCCTACCTGAATGCAGTGCTCGGGGTCAAGCAGTCCTTCCTCCATTGCACGGCGGAAAGGCGTTCCGTGATTGTATTTCTGCCCGTAGATAGTATCGCTTGTGTCGCTGTGCGAGTCGAAATGCATAAGCGCAACAGGACCGTATTTTTGGGCTACGGCTCTCAGTTCTCCGAGTGTAATGGAGTGATCTCCTCCCATAACAACGGTCATAATTCCTTTATCGACCAATGGCCGGAGAGTATTTTTTATGTTGTCGTAGGTTTTGAGAATATCCCCGGGAACGACCGAAACGTCTCCGTAATCGACGCCGGAAAGATATTTGAAGGTATCTACCCGCAGGCTCAGATCGTATGATTTCATAAGGCATGACGCCTCTCTTATCGCAGTCGGACCGAAACGCGCTCCTACCTTGTAATTGCAGGCGTTGTCGAACGGAACTCCGACAACCGCGAAATCAATATCGTCGGTCGTTTTGACGTGCGGCAGTCGCATAAAAGTTTTAATGCCGGAAAATCTTGGCTCGTTAAGCCCGTCGGCAGGCGTATATTTTGGCAAAATAATCATTCCCTTTCAAAATTTTTTGTACCGCTCTCAGATAAAACGCTCTGATATACGGAGCCGATCTTATCTGAGGTCGGTATTACGGCGCCTTTGCCATCAGCTTTCGGAATTAAACGCCATTGTTTAATTTCTAAAGTAATTATATTGCAAAACTCCGGATTTTGAAATATGTTTTCCGACTATTTTTATTATGCACGCTGCACTGTTGGCGGAATGCTCAGGCTCTTCCCGAATCGAGATACCGTTTTATCTGAAACGCCGTTGCGAGGTTTACTATCTGTGAAATGTTGTTAAGGTCTCCGCCTACGATACTTTTGATCTTATCCAGTCTGTATCTCAGGGTATTACGGTGAATAAAGAGCTTGTCGGCGGTTTCGTTGGCGTTCAGATTTGAGTTCAGATAGATCTCCAGTGTTTCGCAGAGATTTGTGGAATTAAGTCTGTCGTAATCCATAAGATCTCCGATATACCTGCGGCAGTATCTTTCCATTGTATACTCGTCGTCTATCCTCAGCAAAAGGGAATAAAGTCCCAGATCGTCATAGAAAAGAATGTGCCTGTCCTCCTGCTGCATATAGCGGAATTCGATAGCCTTTTCCGCCTCCTCATAGGATTTTTTCAGTCTGCCTACGGTATTATAGCCGTTTCCGACGCCTATCACAAAGCTAAGACCCGGGAAGGAATATTGTGTGTTCCTTTTTATTTCCGAATACATTCTTTCATATTTGTCCCCGCTCATAAGATCGGTTTCGTAAAGGACCACTATACTGTCCATAAGTATCATAGCGAGTATCTTTCTGCCGCCGCAGCTTTCAAAGCCTGTTTTGACAAATTTCAAAAACGAGGTCTTTATTTTATTTATAAATTCGCTGTCGGTGATTTTATTGCTTTCAAGGTATTGCGAAAAATTTTCCATAGATACAATGCACACTCCGCAGGATTTGTGCAGATCGATACCGTAATCCTTGGCCTGAGAGATCAGGCGGTGCTCCGACTCATAGCCTGTGAACAGGATTGAATTTAAGATCCTTTCGGTTGCGGAGTTTTCCATTTGCTCGTTGATAAGCTCCGTACAGACGATCTGGGTCATATCGACAGCCCTGAGAGTGCGCGGCATTACAAACAGAGGAAGATCCAGCTCGTCGGCAAAGTCGGCAAAGCAGTCCTCCATAAATTCCTGATTTACGGTAATTCCTGCAATGTGGTACTTTACGCCTTGCTCCATTATACTGCGCATATACTGTCTGTCACTGATAAAGCCGTTTGTGAAAAGCAGCAGTTCTCCGCCCGAAAGCCATTTGTAAAAATCCTCGAAAAGGGATTTGTCTGCAAGGCGGTCTCCGAAATGTATCCAGCGGATAACGTTGTTAAGTCCGTCTTTTCCTCCCGCAAGCTTCAGTTCGGAAAGCTTGTCATTTCTCAGTAAATCAGCACATGTCATATCTTTGCCCGAAACGCGGCGGCGCGCACGGACTATCCTCCGATCGTATTTAGATTAGTATATATTATACGTTTTTCCGCCGATACTTTCAAGAAGGAATTGTTAACTTCGTTTGAATTTTTCGATTGGTAGGATTACGCAAAAATATCCGACGCAAATCAATGACGGCAATTTGCAGCGGATATTTCGGCTGTTTATGAAATTATTGCTCTCCTGCTCTCATACTATGGCGGCAATTCCCGAAAGTATAAGCAGAGGGTAAGCGGCTTTGAAAAACATTTCCTTGCTGATCTTGCCGAACAGTAATTTTCCGAGCTGTACGGACGCGGCAAGCACGGCGGCCGACGCCGACAGCAGTTTCAGATTGTAAACGCAGTAAGCGGACTGAAAATAAAATTCTACTGCAATAACGCTGTTAAGAACCACCCATACCGCCGAAACGGTACTTCGGAATTCTTTTTTGTCCTGCATTTTTACCGACGCATAAATAACAAGCAGCGCGCCGCCGGAAATAAAAAGCCGGTGAATGATCCCTGCGCAGACAAGAGACAGGATCATAACGCTCTCGGGGAGCTTGCGCCGTTTTTTTATAAAAATCATTGCAAGAGAAATCATAACGATCAAAACTCCGTATGCGGTTTTTAAAAGTCTGCCGTTGACAATACCGGATATCAGCGCGCCGACAGTCATTCCAGTAAGCATAAAAAGGCAGATGCGGAATAACTCCTTTGTGTTTATATCCTTTCTGTCTTTTACCGCCACAGCCAGACTTGAAAGCAGAATGAATATGTTGACAATGACCTTGGCGTTGGTATCTCCTACCAGCAGCATTCCCGCAGGAACGGAAAGCAGGCTTCCCGCAAAGCCCGTTACCGTCTGGACCGTGTTGGCGGCAAAAAGACATATGAGAAACAGTAATTCTTTCATAGCATAGCTTTAAACATACAATAAAGCATTTCGTCGGTGACGGGGACGGGGTTGTTTAAAAGATTTGGCGATCTGCACGCCTTGACGAGCCTTCCGACAGCCTCCTTGGACAGATGAAGATCTTTCAGGTCGACGCGCATATTCATTCTGATCTTCATTTCGTAAACCTTGTCCGCCATTTGCTCTACGGTCGAAAATCCCAGACGTTTTGCAAAATCAAGCAGGCGTCCGTCGTCCTGCGAGGCGTTTATCCTCATAAAGCTGTCAAGAGTGAGCGCACAGGCCTCGCCGTGGGGAATTCCGTAGTCGTTGGTAAGCGGAAACGAGCAGGCGTGCGAGGAAGTAGTCTTTGGCAGAGCAAAGGCAAGACCTGCAAGTACCGACGCCTCGCACATTTTCTCTCTTGCATTTTTGTCCTGCGGATATTCATAAAGTTTTACAAGGTTTTCAAAAACCAAGCCTGCGGCGCGTTCTGCAAGAGCGTCGCATATAGGCTGGTGACCTGTGCTCCAATAACCCTCCACTGCGTGACAGAGTACGTCCATTCCCGTATTTGCGGTTATATGCTTTGGAACGGAGTACGTAAGCTCGGGGTCTATTACGGCGCACACAGGATAAAGACACGTCCCTCCTATCGGTGCTTTAAGCCCCGTTCTGCGGTTTGTAAGAACGCTCACGCCGGTGACCTCGGAGCCTGTTCCCGCTGTGGTAGGAACGGCGATAACCGGAATATGCTCATTGGGCAGGGGAGCTTTAGTACCGTGGAAATGCGCCGCCGGTTTATCTGTAAGACACACGACGGACGCCGCCTTTGCGCAGTCAATCACGCTCCCGCCGCCTATTGCAATGATATATTCCGCTTTTATTTCACGAATCCTGTCGGCGCATCTGTCCGCTTCGGAAACGTCGGGATTTTGAGATATGCCGCTGAATATATCGTCTATCCCGCAAAGCTCGGCAATCTTTTCCGCAGTACCGTTCTTTACAAAGCTTGCGGAGCTTACGATAATTCCTTTTTTATCCTCCATACCAAGACTTTTTAAAATATCGGGCATTTTTAAAGCCTCTCCGCAGCCGAACCGTATCTCTGCGGGCTGGATAAATCTCCACATTTTAAACGCCTCCCGTTTGGCAGAACTTTTCATCAGCCCATGTAAATACCTCGTCCAGAATTGGCAGGTATTCCTCAAGCTCATCTTTTGTGATTATCAGCGGAGGACAAACGTTAATGTTGCTTTCACGTCCGAATGTGGCAAATCCGCGTTTTTTCAGTTCGGCAATGATTTGCGGCACTACGCTGTCCGACTGATGATATTCCGCAAGAGGAATTCTCCTTTCCTTGTCTTTGACCATTTCAAACGCCGCAAACAAGCCGATACACCTTACCTCTCCGACGCATTTGTGCTTTTTCTCCATTTCGAGCATATACTGTCTGAGTATTTCTCCCATTTCAATAACGTGTTCGGCGATACTGTGGTTCTCGTAATAATCCAAAGCGGCGTTTCCCGCGGCGCAGGCAAGAGTGTGTCCGCTGTATGTAAGACCGCACTGGAGAACGTTTTCCTCAAAATATTCCGCGATACGCTTGTTGACTATTACTCCTCCCAGCGGAACGCAGGCGTTGGTCACTCCCTTTGCAAAGGTTATCATATCGGGAACTATATCGAAGTTTTCCCACGCGAACGCCTTGCCCGTACGGTAAAAGCCCGACATTACCTCGTCGCATATCATCAGAATACCGTACTTGTCGCAGAGCTTTCTTACGCCCTCCATATAGCCTTTAGGCGGAATTATAACCCCGTTTGCGCCGACAATGCTTTCCATAAGTATTGCCGCTATGTTTTCTCCGCCCTCGTAGCGTATCTGCAGGTCCAGAGCCTTGAGATACTTCTCGGTGCATTCTTCCTCGTCAACGCCTCGGGTGTAGCCGTCCTCGTAAACGTTGGGGTTCATAAAGTGGACAAAACCGTTTGCGCCGCCTATTTCCGCCGCAAATCTTCTCCAGTCTCCCGAAGCGTTGGACGCTCCCAAGGTAGCGCCGTGATAGCTGCGGTAGCAGGACATTATCTTGCTTCTGCCTGTGACCATTCTTGCCATTTTAATTGCATTTTCGTTGGAATCCGCTCCGCCGTTGGTGAAGAATACTCTGCTGAAATCGTGCCCCGCAAGCTCTACAAGTCTTTTCGCCAGCAGAGATTTCTGCTCCGTGGCATAGGCGGGTGCCATAAAGCAAAGCTCGCCTGCCTGCTTTTGGATAGCCTGAGCTATCTCCTTATTTCCGTGCCCGAGATTTGAACATACCAGCAGGGAGGACATATCCGCGTATTTTTTGCCGTCGTAATCCCAGAAATATATTCCTTCCGCTTTTTCTACCGGGATCGCCGCTGTTCCCGATCTGCTCCACGACTGCATAATATACTTTTTGTGATAGTCGGTTACTTCTTTTCCTGTGAGTTTTTTCATATGTATCGTTCCTTTCCCGAAATTATTTCCTTTTAAAGGCTGAATTAATTATAGCATAGCGACGCCGGAAAAAACATATCCTTTTTGCTGAACAGTTTTGTGCAAATGCACATACGGTTTATTTGTGCGGCAGGCACAAATAAAATCATATGCGGCGAATATACCGATTTGATCTTTTCGGAGCTATAATTAGATCAGCGGCTGAGGAAAGCCTGAACCGCAACATTCGATTTTTGAAAGGAAGCGTTATTATGGGAAAGTATTTTCCGCCCAGCGCATCAGGCGCGCCGAGATATTCAGGCATAAAAACATTTATGAGACTGCCTTATGTTAAAACCACAGAGGACATCGATTTTGCCGTTATCGGAGTTCCGTTCGATACTGCGTGCAATTTCAAGGTAGGCGCAAGGCTTGGTCCCTCGTCTATCCGCGAGGCGTCGGCTCTTATGAAAAATTACAATATAAATCTCGAGGTCAATATTTTCGATTACCTTTCGGGCGTTGATTACGGAGACGTTCCCGTTATCCCCGGGGACATACTTCAGACCTACGACAATATCGTAAGCGAGCTTACTCCTCTGCTTGACAACGGCGTAATGCCCTTTGTAATGGGCGGAGACCACTCAATCACGCTCGGCGAACTGAGAGCTGTCGCAAAGAAATACGGACCCGTGGCACTTATGCATTTCGACTCCCACAGCGACACAAGCGTAAGCGTTTACGGACAGAAGTACAATCACGGAACTCCGTTCCGACGTGCAATGGAGGAAGGTCTGCTCCAGCCCGGTCACTGTATCCAGGTCGGTATAAGAGGAACTCAGTACGGTCCCGAGGATCTGCAGGGCGCAAGAGATCTGGGCATAAAGGTAGTCACCGCCAACGAGCTGCATAAAATGGGCGTTGAAAAGGCGGGAGAAATAATGAGAGAAACTCTTGACGGCAGACCCGTATTCCTGACCTTTGATATTGATTTCTGCGACCCGTCCTGCGCTCCCGGAACGGGAACTATCGAGCCGGGCGGATTTACAAGCTACGAGGCGCTTTCGCTGCTGAGAGAGCTGAAAGACGAAAATATCGTCGCTATGGACCTTGTGGAAGTCCTGCCGACCATAGACCCGTCGGGACAGACGGCGTTCCTGGCTTCGGTGCTTATGAACGAGGTTATGGCGATCAAGGCTCTTCAAAAGAAAAACGGCAAGTGATCCAAAAAGGCAGCTCCGCATAAGCTTTTGCAGAGCTGCCTTGAATTTTAAAATCCGTCAATCGTCGGCTTTCAGAGAACTCAGATAATTTCTTATTTTGAAGGCTATCATATAGTTTGCGGCGGAGCTGAGATTTTCCAGATTGTCGTCGAGCAGACTTTTTATCTTGTCCAGACGGTATCTCAGCGTATTACGGTGTATGTAAAGCGCCTCGGCTGTAAGATTTGCGTTTTGATTTTTACTGAGATATACGTCTAAAGTGCGGCAAAGCTCGGTATTGTTAAGCTCGTCGTATTCCATGAGCTTTCCCAGGTAGGCTTTGTAATATCTTTGCAGCGACTTTTCGTCGTCAATGCTGAAAAGCAGGGAATAAATTCCCAGATCGCGGAAAAACAGCAGGCCGCCCTCGTTTACGGCAGGACAAAGCTTGACGGTCTTGACCGCTTCACGGTAGGACTTTTTCAGCTCCGATACGCTGTCATAGCCGTTTCCTACTCCCACGCAGAATTCAAGCGAGGGAAAGGAAAACGATATTCCGCGCCAGATATCCGCAAAAAGCCGCTGATATTTATCCTTTGAAAGCTCCTCCGTGTCGTGGAGAACAATGACGTTGTCCTGAAGGAGCATCGACATAAGCTTTCTGCCGCAGAGGTTAGAAAAAGCGTTTTTAACAATGCGGTAATAGGAATTCTTGATCTTATCTATAGTTTCTCTGTCCGAAATGTTTTTCGTCTCCAGATATTCGGAAAGGTTGACGGGAGAAAAAACCGATACGGAGCATTTCCTGCGCAGATCCAAGCCGTAATAAGCGGCGTTGGAAATTATCCTCCCCTCGGAATCGTAGCCTGTGAAAAGAATAGCGTTGAGAATTCTCTCGAGAGTACTGCTCTCCGTATGCTCGTTTATGATATGGGTGCATATCGTCTGAGATAAATCCACGGCTCTTACCGACAGCGGAAGAATAAAAAGAGGGAAGCCCAGCTCGTCCGCGTATGCCGCAAAATCCTTGTGCATATATTCCTCGTCGATCATTATGCAGGCGGCGTTCATATCGAAAGCGCTTTTCATCATTTTCTTGGTTTTTTCACGATCCGAAAGTATCTCTCCGTTTGCGAACACAACGATCTCTCCTCCGGATATCCAGTTGCCGATCTTTCTGTCCGTCCCGAGAGCGTCGGCGAAATATATCCAGCGGATATTGCGGTCCATTCCGGACTTTCCGCCTGCCAAAACTATTTCTTCCAGTCCTTTGATTTTAAGAATATCCCAACAGTTCATAAATGTACCTCCTGCATAAAACGAAAGCGGATATATTCCGCTTAAAGACATTATATCACTAAATCATATTTTTTTCAAGAGGAGTGAGATTTTTGAAAAGCGATCTCGCAGGAACTCTGCTTGTGGCGGTTTGCGCCTTTTTCTGGGGAATAAGCGGCATAAGCGTTCAGATACTGTTTTCGCGCAGCGATATTTCAACCGGGCAGATCATAGCGATAAGGCTTCTGATCTCGGGGATACTGCTGTTTTTATACTGCGCCGCCAAGTACGGCAAGGGCGTTTTCGATGTGTGGAAGAGCCGTCGGGACGCAGTCGATATCCTGCTTTTTTCCGTAATGGGCACATTTGCCGTTCAGTATACCTTTTTTGCGGCGATCAAAGCCTCCGACTCTGCTACCGCCAGCGTTTTACAGTATACGTATCCTGTTCTGGTCACGCTGTGGGTATCGCTGTCCGCCAAAAAGGCTCCCGATAAAATTCAGGCGATTTCTATATTTCTTGCCGTTTCAGGAACATTTCTTATAACTACAGGAGGAAGATTTTCATCTCTTGCCATTTCGGGTGAGGCGGCGGCGTGGGGTCTTACCTCGTCGGTATGCATAGCTTTTTACACCGTACATTCCAAGCGTATCATCGGTAAATTCGGAACGTGGAGATGTCATTGCTGGGGACTGCTGCTGGGAGGTATCGTTACGCTGATACTTGTGCCGTCGTCAAGGGAGCTTCCGCATTTTGACGGAGTATCCGTACTGCTGTCGGCTGTAATAATTATTCTGGGAACTCTTCTCCCTTTCGGAATGTATCTTGCGGGAGTTCAGAAGATCGGCGGGATAAAGGCGGGTGCTCTCGCCAGTATCGAGACCTTTACCGTGACTGTGATTTCCGTGGCGTTTTTGGGAAAACGGCTTACTCCCGCAATGGTCTTAGGTATGCTCTGCATAACAGCAACGGTAATACTTCCCGCAATCGTAAACCGAAAATCGCAGCATAGCGGCACAAATTAAATTGTGCATAGGTCATAATGCTTGTACTGCCGATTTGTTTTATAATTAATCAAGTAAATTAAATGAAAAGAGGTTTTTAAAATCAAAACGTTCCGGATCTTTCCCAAGATAGTTACGGCTGAAAGCTGCGAGGAATATTTTTCGCAAATCGATATCACATCGTCGGACTTGCTTATCACAAGCGGGCATACGTACAGGGAACATCTTGAAAAATATTTTTCTCGGGCGTCGGTCATTTTTATAAGGAATTACGGCGCGGGAGAACCTACCGATCTTATGATCGACAGTATCTCAGACGATCTGTCCGGCAAACGCTTTTCACGGGTTTTCGGAATAGGCGGAGGGACGGTGCTCGACGCGGCAAAGCTGTTTGCGCTGAAAAAACATTATCCCGTCTGTTCGCTCTTCAGCGGGGAGTTCTCCTGCGAAAAGGACAAAAGGCTTGTGCTTGTCCCGACTACCTGCGGAACGGGCAGCGAGGTAACAAACATCTCAATTCTTGAGCTTACCAAGCTGGGAACGAAAAAGGGACTTGCCGATAACAGCCTTTATGCGGACGAGGCGGTGCTCATTCCAGAGCTTTGCAGATCTCTGCCCTTTGAGGCGTTTGCCGCAAGCTCGGCGGACGCGCTGGTTCACGCCATTGAGTCCTATCTTTCACCAAAGGCAACTCTGTTTTCGGAGACCTTTTCAATAAGCGCAATGAGGAGCATAATTTCCGGCTATCGATATGTAGCCGAACGGGGTGAGGACGCCGGACAGGACATAATGGAGGTTTTCCTTACGGCGTCTGCGCAGGCGGGCATAGCTTTCGGAAATGCGGGCTGCGCCGCTGTCCACGCGCTTAGCTATCCGTTGGGAGCAGTATGTCATTGTCCTCACGGAAAAAGCAATTATATTATGCTTAACGGAGTACTTAACAAGTACGCCGAAAAAGGAGGCTGTAAAAAGCTTGAAACGCTTAAAGGAATTTTAAGCGAATGCCTAGAATGTAAAAGCGGGGACGCTTTTACCGCTCTCGACGAGCTAATGGGCAGACTGCTGAAAAAACAGTCTCTGTCGTCTTTCGGACTGTCCGAAAGCGATCTGCTTTCCTTTACGAAGTCCGTTACGGCAAATCAGCAACGGCTTTTAGCCAATGATCCCGTTGCCCTTACAGCGGAAGATATATTGGATATTTATAAAAAATTATACTGAATACGGAGGTTTTCAATATGCTGAAAAATTCACTGCCAAAGATCATTACAGATACTCTTCCGGGATCTAAGTCCAAAGAAATAATCGAAAAAAGAGAAAAAAACGTTCCGGGTGCGATAAGGTGCGGATATCCCTGCGTTATTGAAAAAGGCGAGGGAGCTGTTTTTCAGGACCCCGACGGAAACGTTTTCCTTGACTGGGTCGGGGGAGTAGGCGTTCTCAATATCGGCTATTCTCAGCCCGAGCTTATCGAGGCTGTGAAGGATCAGTCGGAGAAATATTTTCACGCAATGATGAATATTGTCACTCACGAGGGCTACGTTGAGCTTGCCGAGAAAATGAACCAAATCGTTCCCGTAAAGAGCGAAGTAAGAAAAACTATGTTTGCCAACAGCGGAGCGGAGGCAGATGAAAATGCCGTGAAAATTGCGAAGGCTTATACAGGCAGACCGAACATTATCGTGTTCTCGGGAGCTTTTCACGGAAGAACCGTAATGACTATGGCTATGACCTCCAAAAAGGCTTACGCCGTGGGAATGGGTCCCTTCCCCGACGGAGTTTACCGCGCGGAATTCCCTTATCTTTACCGTGCTCCCAAGGGTTATTCCGAAAGCGAGGCTATTGATTACTATGTAGAAAAGCTTTATAAGGTTTTTGAGGAATGCTCTCCCGCTCAGTATGTGGCGGCTATCGTGGCAGAGCCTATTCAGGGCGAGGGCGGATTTATTCCCGCGCCTATCGAATGGGTAAAAGCGGTAAGAAAGATCTGCGACGAAAACGGCATTCTGCTTATTGCGGACGAAGTACAGTGCGGCTTCGGCCGTTCGGGTAAAATGTTCGTTTCCCAATACTGGAAGGACGCGGGCTGCGCTCCCGATATCATAACGTCTGCTAAATCCATTGCGGGCGGAGTTCCTCTGTCGGCTGTAACAGCGGGAGCTGAAATCTTTGACGCAGTTCCTGCGGGAACTATCGGAGGCACATTCTGCGGAAACGCTCTTGCGTGTGCGTCCGCTCTGAAAGTCATTGAAATTATGGAACGCGACGGTCTGTGCGAACGCGCTGCCGAAATCGGAGAAAAGTGCTTTGCAAGGTTCGGCGAGTGGAAAGAAAAATATGAAGCAGTTGGAGACGTCCGCGGAATAGGCGCAATGATAGGCATAGAGTTTGTAAAGGATAAGAGCACCAAGGAACCCGCGCCTGAGTTGGTTTCAAGGCTCATTTCAAGCTGCGCCTCCAAGGGACTTATCGTTGAAAATGCGGGAACCTACGGAAACGTCGTACGTTTTCTTGCTCCGCTGGTGATTACGGACGAGCAGCTGGAGGCGGGCTTTGAAATAATGGAAAAATCTATCATAGAATGTTGCTCCGAACGGTAATCTTTACTGCAAAATTAATAATATGTTTATAAAAATGCGATGTAAAAATGCAAACGCATATGATATAATAAATAAAAAGTTAATTAAATCAAACTTTTGAAACAGGCAGTGCATTATGCACAAGGGATTTTATAAAGAATGCTTATACACTTTGAGCAGCGTATGCGCTATAATAATATTGTAATTACAATGACGTATGAAAAGGGTTACAGCCTTTTTATGCGTCATTATATTTTTATCCGTAAAACGGTTACTTTGGAAGGTGAGTAAGTAATGAATAAGAAACAAACGAATTTGGAAAAATACAGCGTTCCCGAAAGAGAATTCAGACCGAGCATACACCCTATTATCGCTGTTTCCGACGTATGCAAAAATTACAAAAAGCTGGAGGTTCTCAACCATGTGGATCTTTATGTAAAGCAGGGCGAGGTCGTCGCAATAATCGGCCCCTCCGGCTCAGGAAAATCTACACTGCTCAGGTGCATAAACAGGCTTGAGACAATACGTTCAGGCGGAATTTACTATAAGAACGAGGATATTACGGTCGGCGGAAACAAAAAGCTCAATTCCGTAAGAATGCATATAGGAATGGTTTTTCAGCATTTTAATCTTTTTCCGCACCTTACCGTACTGCAAAACATCACGCTGGGACCTATTCATCTGAAAAAAATGAAGAAGGAGGACGCCAACAAAAAGGCAGAGGAGCTGCTGGAAATGGTCGGACTTCTCGATAAAAAAGACGTTTATCCAGAAATGCTGTCCGGCGGACAGAAGCAGAGGATCGCCATTGCCAGAACCCTCGCAATGGAACCCGACGTGATACTTTTCGACGAGCCGACCTCCGCCCTTGACCCTGAAATGGTAGGGGAGGTACTTCAGGTAATGAAAAATCTCGCCAAGTCGGGAATGACTATGATAATCGTTACCCACGAAATGGGCTTTGCCAGAGAGGTCGCCTCAAAGGTAGTGTTTATGGACGCCGGAGAGATCACCGCCAGCGGAACTCCCGAGAAGATTTTCACAAACTGTGAAAATGAAAGAGTAAGGGCTTTTCTGGAAAAGGTACTGTAAGGAGGAAATAAGAATGGATACATTGATTTCAATTTGGCATAAATATAATTCCCTTTTTATTTCGGGAACAAAGGTAACGATAATACTTTCGCTTATGACTATCGTTTTTGCGACTATTATCGGCAGCATATTGGCAATGATGAAGATATCAAAGCTGAGGCTGCTGAGATACATAGCCAACATTTACGTCGAGTTTATCAGAGGAACTCCGCTTATGGTACAGATTGCGCTCATATTCTACGGTCTGCCTATTTTAGGCGTAGAATTCCCCGAGCTTACGATCTGGGGAATGGATTTTGAAAGACTGAGTTCAGGTATTTTCGCCTTGACTATAAACAGCTCGGCTTACGTCTGTGAGATTGTGCGAAGCGGTATACAGTCCATAGATAAGGGTCAAATGGAGGCGGCAAGGTCTATCGGCTTCGGTCATACAAGCTCAATGCTGCTGATAATTCTGCCGCAGGCGATAAAGAATATTCTTCCTGCTCTCGGAAACGAATTTGTAAGCCTTATCAAAAACTCCTCACAGGTTTCGATAATCGGTATCGCGGAGCTTATGTACGTTTCCGATACGGTTAGAGGCATAAGCTACAAGCCTTTCGAGCCGCTTATTATCATTTCCGTAATTTACTTCATTATGACTTTCATAATCACAAGACTTATTACCCTGTTTGAAAAAAAGCTGGGAAAAAGCACGAGAAGATAGTCCCGAACGGTATAAAGCGGGTTTTGGTATTTTGGAGCGGATATTATTTCAGGCGTCGGTGTTTTTGCACCGGCGCCTGTTGTTATATTACTTCTATACTCTTTGTGACTAACTGCGGACTGCCCGACCCGACGATAATTAGGTTTGAATTATATCGGGAATTTCCGCAGTATAAGCGAAAAATTATGAAAACAGGGATCAGTCGGCAGCGGTAAATCTTGCCCACTGATATTCGGCAGTCAAGGGAACCGTTCCGTCGAACGCTTTAAGCCAACCGTCAACGCCGATACCGTTCCATGCGTTCATCATTATTTTTCCGGGCGTAACGGGAAGATCTTCCGTAGCCGTGTATGCCTCCTCGCCGTCAACGTACCATGTTATGCCGTCCTCTTTCCACTCAAAGCCGTAGGTATGAAAATCCTTGGAGGCGTCAAAGCCGAGATCGTACATATATTCATGACCGCCGACGCCGTTCGTGTAATAGTTGAACTGTACCTTGGTCGTGTCTTTTCCCAGAATTTCAACATCGATCTCGTCCCATGGATTATCCTCGGACGGACCTGTATATGTAAAGAAAGAAGATACAACTCCGTCATTTTTTATGGCTTTCATAGATACCTCGTAAAGTCCGTAGCCGTAATTCTCCTTGGAACGGTATTCGCCTCCGCGGTATGCCTCGCCGCCTGCGATACCGTCTATGATAAGCTGCATTTTTCCGTCGTTAAAGGTCACATTGTTATCGCTCCACATACAGTTAAAAGGATCGCCGTTGGACCAGCCTGCCGAGATCGAGAAATCCATAGACGCACCCTTGCTGAAATCTGCTTCGACCGTGTACGGAGACTTCTCATACGGCGTTTCGGCAGAGGAGGAGACCGCCTCTTTAGCTTCCGAAGAGCTGTCCGCGCTTTTTCCGCAGGAGCAAAAACAAAGAATTCCCGCTAAAATGAGTGATATCAGAGCTTGTTTTTTCATAATAACTATCCTTTCGAATTAAACTGTGATATAATTATTATAAACCCAACAAGCAAAATACGATATCATAAAATAAATATTCATATCAAAAAAATAACTTATTTCTCCGCCTTCTGCCAGTTTGACCTGAAATAGCTGTCTCTGTACTGTTTCGGCGTCATACCCGTTTTCTTTTTAAAGGACGAAATAAAATGACTGTGAGAGCTGAAACACAGGTAATTTCCTATATCCAGTGGGCTGTATTCGGAAAATTTAAGCATATTTTCAGCGGCGGCAATCTTTTTGGACATTATAAAATCCGACAGCTTCAAGCCTACCTCCTGTCTGAAAAGCTTGGACAGATACTGCGGAGTAAGTCCCAGCTTGTCCGCCGCGTCCTGAACGGTAACGCCGCTGTATATGTTTTCGTAAACGTAATCTATACACATAAGAACGTGCTTGGAATACGCATTTTTTGAGGCTATAGTTTTCATCTGATTTGTATAGTACATAATAGTTTCCCTGTGCAGAGCGGCAACCTGCTCGGGAGTACTGCACTCGTCGCACTTGTTTATGCATATATCGCTTATGGTATACGCTTTCCCCGGAGCCATACCGCCCTCAATGCAAAATCTTGTTATCATTGCCGCCGTTACGATGAAATGATATTTTATATTTCTTAGCTTATCCTTGCTTAAGGTTCCGTGTTCGGTTATGTCCAGCGGAGTATAAAGCCGCTGAACAAGCTCTGTGTCTCCCGCTTTTACGGCGGAATAAAATTCAAGCTCCGTTTCGTACGACGAATGCTTAAAGCTGTTTTCACACTGCAAAAATTCTCTGTCCGAAAGTTCCTTGGCGATATTCATTATAATTCCCCCCTAAGGTTTTTATAAATTATATCACATTTTTTTTAATTTGTAAAGAAAAAGGCGGCAGATCTGCACTGCCGCTTCTTCTAAATTATGGAGAAAATTCTTGTGTTATTGCTGGTTCATTGAGGCTATAGCGTCATCGATCAGATAGTCAATAGCCTTTTCATTCTCCTGAACGACCGTCGTCCATGTTTTTGACTCCTGGGGGTTCATAGTTCCTCTGATAGCTGTGTCGCAAATGGAGTTGAGGTCTGCGGAAACGCCCTGTTCAAAGTCAAATACAGGGTTCTGAGCGGAAAGCTCGTAAATAGTATCTCTCATTTCAAGCATTTCATCAGTCCAGCCGTAATCGTCCTTATACTGATCGAGCGTGATCTGATGAGCTGCTTCGTCCATTTCCACATATCTGCAGCATTCGAGATATGCGGCAACACCCTCGGGGTTTTGCGCGTTCTTTACTATACAGAAGCCGTGAACTCTTGACGGAATATACTGCTTATCGCTGTCGGCAGAGCTTGGCACGGGAACAAACATTACCTCGCCCTTTGAAATATCACCGTAGTTTACGGTTGTGGACGGTGCGTTTTCAATAGCCCAAAGTCCGATTGGGTAGAACAGGGTCAAGCCCGTTGCCATACCGCTGCCCTCAGCGTCTCCTCTGAGCTTCCATTCGTGCTCGTGCTTAGGATAAACGACGCTGTTTTTCTGAAGCTCATACATCATATTCTGAGCCTTTGCTATAGTCGGGTCGGTAATATTATTCACAAGCTGTCCGTCTTTGATGCCGATAAGCGGAACGCCTGAGGACTGCTGGAGAGCCTTTTCATAATACCAGCCGTCAAGAGCGTATTTATCGCTTTCAGCGTCTGTGAAATCAAGACACATTTCCGTAAACGTATCCCAATTCCATTTACCCTCCGCAAACAGCTCAGCAGGATCGTCGTAGCCGTTATCCTCCATAGTCTGCTTGTTGTAAATGACCACATATGCCGGATCGGTTCTGATTACGCTTACATAGTGCTTATCGCCGAGCATAAACTGATCTGAGGCGGTTTTGACGTCTGTCCAGAGAGGCTTCGAAAAATCGATGTAATCGTCGATAGGCTCGATCATCTGCTTTATAGCGCCCTTGGGGAAAACGTCCATATCGTCCGCACCGATAAAGTCCGGAGAATTGTTGGACATTACAAGAGCCGCAAGATCGTCAAACTTTGTATCCCATGTTGTCTGTACCCAGTTTATCTTTCCGTTATATTTTGTCTGGAACAGCGCAAGGTCTGCGCCTATCTCCTTATCGTCCGCTTCGGTGGGATTTATGTCCCAGAATGAAAACCAGCTTATTTCATTGCTTTCAAGCTCTCTTGCGTCTGTCATATCGTCGGCAAGTCTCTGAACTATTTCCTGCTGGGACTCCTTAAGCTTTTTTTCTTCTGCCTTTGAACTGCTGTCGTCCGAGCCGTTTCCGCAGGAGACCGTTCCGAACACAGCGCACAGTGCGAGCGCAAAAGCGGTTATACGTTTAGCGTTTTTCATAAGGGTAATTACCTCCCGTTTACTTGTTTCTCTTTGAAACTACCAAAGCTGCGGATGCAAGTGCAAGACCTGCGAATGCAAACTCGCCTGCGCCTGTTTCAGCATTGGTGTTGTCCGCCGCTGCGGCTGCAGATGAACTGCTTGCAGTTTTGGTCGTTCCGTTGCTTGTTGTATTGGTTGACGTATCCTTCTTTGAGGAGCTGTCGTCCTTTTTGGAGCTTTCGTCTTTATTTGAGCTTTCGTCCTTGCTTGAATTGTCGCCGCTCTTAGAGCTGTTGCCGTCGGACTGAGAACTGTCGCCGCCCTCAGTCTCGATACCGAAATCGATAGTCATAGAAAGCGTACCGCCGTTAAACGCGCCCGGAACTTCCCAGCCTGCGACCTCGGGGCAAGCCTTCTTTGTAACTTCTCCCGTATCCTCGTTTACTTCGTCGGTAGGTCTGATGTGAATTCTGAAACCGCCCTCGGGGTCCTCCTCAGCCTGCGTCATAGAATTGATCTCGGGGAATTCCGTAACGGTTCCGTCTTCTGCTACGAACTGCGCGTCCGAAATGGTAATATCGAAAGGATAGTTATCGGGAAGATTGTTGATCATAACGCCCATATCTCCCAAAGTACCCTGTCCCGACATACTTTTATCGGCAATAACAGGACTGATCTTGTATTCGATTACAATTTTTCCGTCGTCAGAAATTCCGACCCATTCGCCTTGGTTCCAGCTCCACTCCTGGCTCATATAGAACGCCATACCGCCGATAGCGTAGTAAGTGTTGTTCATTTCCTCGTCTGTTTCCGAGGGATGAGCAACATCGCCGAGCTTTGTAGCCGACGCGCTGATCGCCATACATGACGCTGCAAGAGCAGCCGCTGTAAATCCTACAAACATTTTTTTGATTTTCATAAAATCTCCTCCATTAATTTATTAACAGCCTTCTGTGCTGTTCTTCTGTGTCTTATTATAATTCGGACGGGAGAATTTTTATATCAAAATTTTAATATTTATATAAATTTTCTATTCGATTAGTACCATACACGTTGGGAGCTTTGCGGAATAACTTCGTTTTATAAAAAACAAACCGTGCGGATTTTCCGCACGGTCTGTCTGTTAGAAAGGAAGTTATTGAATTACAAAAATCTGATAAGCTTATTGATCACAGGCTGCATATAGTCGTCCGAAAGACCGTAATCAACGCCTTTGTAGCTCCACGCCGCCCTGCCTATGCCGAGCAGGTCGAATGCGGCGTTTATGTCCCTGTACCAATTAAGCGCTGAAACGGGAGACGCAAGATTTATTACTCCGTATTCGCCGCAGTAAAGAGGAACGTTTCGTTCTTCGCATAAGCTTACGGCATTTTTAAATCTGTTGATGAAGTAATCATACGTAAACGTCTCGGTTTGGACTTCCATATAGTCCTGAATGTGGGTAAATCCAAGAGCCGCTATTTTTTCGCGGTAATCCGCCACGCTGCCCGGATAGGAAATGCGGAAATCGGCAGGCATATTGTCCACCCAATAAGCCCCCTGATGAGTGAAGATAAACGGATCGTAGCAGTGGTATGTATAAACTATATTTTCGTCGTAAGGCATATCCAGATCTTTAAGAGCGTCAACGGAATTATTCCAGTAGCTGCCGATAATGATTTTAATATCGGAAGAGTACTCTCTGATAATTTCTACCGTTCTTTTGGATATTTCATTCCATTTTTTGCTGTATTGCGGTTCAGTGACCTCGTTGAGCAGTTCAAAGGCGATACGATCGCTGTATTTTGCATATCTGCGGGCAAACTCTTTCCACAAGCCGAAAAATCTTTGCTGTAAATTTTCATTGTCGAAGAAACCGCTCTCCTGCTGCGCTTTATCAAAGAAAAATCCGCAGGTCTTGTGCAGGTCTAATATCATATTCAGTCCGTACTTTCCGCACCATTCCAGCGCCTTGTCAACATATTCAAATCCGAACTTGACCGTATTGCCCTTTTCGTCCTGAAAAATATTATAATCAACGGGAATACGCACATGATCGATATTCCAGCTTTGCAGAGTTTTAAAGTCCTCTTCTGTAATGAAGCTGTCAAGGTGTTCTTTGGTGTAATCGCACTGCGAAAGCCAGCCTCCGAGATTAACGCCTTTCATATATCCGATAAATTTTTTCATAGCCAACACCGCCTTATGTTATTGAATGTATTTATGATATGATAAACAGAATAAAATTTATACCACATTTAAAATATAAATAGTAGATTTTTATTTAAAACTGTTTTTAAACTCATTACATACCATGTCGATCCATTGTCGGCGGGCTTCGGACTTAAAGCCGTGACCTTCATTTTGATATGTTACAAGCCGCGCGGAAGGAAAGCTTTCGGTCAATCTTTCCGAATACTCTATCGGGACAACCGTATCGGCTGTTCCGTGGGCGATCAATACGTTCCCGCTATACCTTTTAATATGATCGAATACGTCATATTGCGGAAGCTCGTCATAAAACTTTCTCGATAAAGTCATTCCCATAAGCTCGACGGTATCGATATCTCGTTCATCGGCAAGCTTTTTCCAGTCATCAGGAATACAAAAAGCGGGATATAACAGAAACAATCCCGCAAAATCATCGGGATTTTCCGCCGCCGTAAGCGCAGAAACAAAACCGCCTTGGCTTTCTCCGTACAAACAGAGTTTCTTGCCGTCAATGAATTCAAGGCTTTTGACCATATCGGAGACCGCTTTTAAATCGCGTATCTCAGTTTGTATACTCATATCAACGGAGCTTCCGCTGCTTTTGGAAACGCAAGAGCCTCCGCAGAAATCAAAGCAGTATGCAAAAACTCCCAATTTTGCCAGAGCTGCAGCCATATCCATTACATCGCGATGAGATGAATTATATCCGTGGCTCAGTATTACGGCGGGTAGCTTGCCGCATTGTATCTGCGGAATAAACGCCTTGCCGTATATTATGCTTCCGAAATTTGAAACAGGAAGTTCTTTTATAGTTATATTTTCATTCATAGATATCCCCCGCAATCTCAGTCCATATAGTAAAAATAATCTATTTGTACCATTATATCACAATTACAGGCAGCCGTCAAATTGCAGTTTTTTATTATCTGTTGAGAGACAATCTTTCGTTTATATTTGCTGAAAGACTTGGTTGATTTTGTACTAAACAGCTGAAAACTGTATTTCGTGTGGTTTACAAAATTAGGATCAAGCATTTCAAGCGTCTGGCTGGATAATGGTGATCGGACAACATAAAATAGCAGTTTTGTGTATCAGGCGTTAAGGTAGCTGCTGCATTATTTTTATAATTTAGAAAGCAATTTGTTTATAAATTTTGTGCAAAACATAGAATTTATAAAAAATAGTTGCACACACTGCAACTGCGGATTTATCAGGATAAAAAGCTTAAAATCCCCCTGAAAAGTGCGTTTTGTTGCAAAGCCTGCTACAAAAATAAGATTGACATATTCTGCACGATATGTTAAAATAGAATATGGTTAGTAAATACTAACCATACATTGCTGTAATAAAACAATGTGATCAAAGTTATGATACATAGTTAGCCTTTGCTAACTAAAGGGAGGTATAATATGAATTCATTAACCAAACGAATTTCGGCGTGCTGTCTTGCTTTGCTTATGGCGGCGTCTGTAAGCGTATCGAGCGTTTCAGCTTTAGCCGACAGTACAACATCGTCCGTTGCGGACAGCGCTGCTGAGGAAACATCGGCTGCCGTCAC
>JAUNOG010000034.1:21642-24729 GCA_030531185.1 Ruminococcus sp. | reverse complement strand
CCCCTCAAACAGGAAAACTTCCTCGGAATTTCTTATGATTTTTCTGGCTTCGTCAATATCTGCAATATCGCCGCTTGAAATAAGCTGAACCGCTATATTTCCAAGCGCGGTAGCCTCCACTGGTCCGCTTGAAACCTTTATTTTGCAGGCGTTTGCTGTTAGCTTGGACAAAAATCTGTCCTTAGTTCCTCCGCCTATCATATAGAGATCGGCGTACTTTTTACCTGTGCAAGCCTCTAGTTCGGAAATCGCACTGCGGTATTTAAGCGCAAGACTTTCGTAAATGCACCGCATAACCTCTCCGTCGTTCTGCGGGACGTATTGATCTGTTTTGGAGCAGTACGCTCTGATACGCTCGGGAATATTTCCTGCAGGAACAAAGCTATCGTCGTCGGCGTCAATTAAGCATTTGAACGGTTCGCTGTCCACAGCCATTTTTTCAAGCTCCGCAAAGGAGTAATCCTTTCCCTCTCTCTGCCATTGACGGCGGCTTTCCTGAATAAGCCAAAGTCCTATTATATTCTTTAAAAACGAGGTTTTACCGTCATAACCTACCTCGTTTGTGACATTAAGCCGCAGGGAATTTTCATCGAGAACAGGCTCGTCAAGCTCCGTTCCCAGCAGACTCCACGTTCCGCAGGAAAGAAATGCGAAGTCCTTTTCACTCGCAGGAACAGCCGCCATTGCAGCCTGAGTATCGTGTCCGCATACTGCGATAACGTCCATATCGGGAATGTCCAGTTCTTCTTTTATTTCAGAAGTAAGCGTTCCGATCTTAGTTCCCGCAGGAACGATATTGGTAAAAAGACTTTCCTTGATACCCAGTTTATCCGCAAGCTTATAAGCCCAGTTCTTTCCCGTCTGGTCATATAGTTGAGACGTGGACGCAATAGACTGCTCAGTTACCTTTTCTCCTGTGAGAAAATATGTAAAGAGGTTGGGCATCATAAGCATTTTGTCGGCGCGTTCCATAAGCTCGGGACGGTTTTTGACGATAGACATAAGCTGAAAAGCCGTGTTTATTTCCATAAACTGATTGCCTGTTACGGCGTAAAAGGAATTTTTCGGAACAAGCTTAAAGCTTTCCTCAACCATACCCTTTGTACGTCCGTCTCGGTAATGAACGGGATTTTCAAGCAGTCTGCCGTCCTTATCGATAAGCCCGAAATCCACGCCCCACGTATCTATCCCCAGACTGTGTATCTTTCCGCAGGCCTTGGACTTTATAAGGCTTTGCTTTATCTCGTGGAAAAGCCTCAGAACGTCCCAGTACATTGTGCCGTTTAGAATTACGGGGTCGTTTGAAAAGCGGTGTATTTCCTCCAAAGTTATTTTTTCTCCGTCAAAAGTTCCCACGATAGCGCGCCCGCTTGACGCTCCGAAATCTATTGCCAAAACTTTTTTGTTCATTTTTTCATCTCCGATCGTGAAGATATTTATTTGTACAATTTTATGTACTTGTTTATAAGCGATGTTGACTTTATAATAGCAATGCAGACCTGAGTACGTAATCACTTAATGGATTTTTTATTCCGAAAAACAGAAAATATGCTATGGACAGGCAGAATAAAATTCTTTTTGCTAACGTCCGCTTGGGTTTATCATATTTTTCAGTCTGTGAAATGCAGTATGTCAGCAGTACCAAAACGCAAAAGCTTATCATAAGTAACGGGCTATTGGCAGTTCTAAAAAAATTACTGCATAATGCGGACGCCGCTTTATGAGTGTAAGGAAGCGTGATCGCATTAATGATTATCAGCATTATGTATGGAATGATATAACTGCGTGTTGAAAATCCTACCTCTTTCCATCTCGGAATAAGATGAATACTGTACAATATTAATAACATTAAAAGTACATATATGCTGATTACCGCAAGAGGTGTGGTTATAATAAAAAGTGCAAGTTCCGCCATTAATAATACTTTAATGTAAATAACCAGCATATATTTTTTCGCTTCAGGTTTTATTGTTTCCTGACAAAGATAGATTTCAAGGAGCTGTAACTGTTTTATCATAAATACCATCTCCGATTTTAAAGAAATTATTTATACATAGGACCGTAATTAGCGCACGCTCTGAAATCTGCTCCCTCTTTGTCCATACCGAATGCGTTCCAAGCGGCGGGTCTGAAAATATCCTCCTCGGGAACATTGTGCATAGCGACAGGAATTCTCAGTATCGAGCAAAGGGTAATAAGGTCTGCGCCGATGTGTCCGTAGCTGATAGCGCCGTGGTTTGCGCCCCAGTTGTTCATTACATCGTAAGCCGTCTTGAATGCTCCCTTGCCCGTAACTCTTGGCGTGAACCAGGTGCAGGGCCAAGTGTAGTCGGTTCTCTTCCAAAGCTTGTCGGAGACCTCCTCGGGGAGCTTGACCGTCCAGCCCTCGGCGATCTGGAGCATTGGTCCTAAGCCCTTTACGAGATTAAGTCTTATCATTGTAACAGGCATTTCCGCGTCTGTTACAAAACGTGAGGAAAATCCGCCGCCTCTGAAATATCCGCAGTCGGCGTAGTTCCAGGTGGTAGCCGCCATAATGTTCTTTTGGTCCTCTTCGGTGACATTGAACCATTCCTTCATAACGGGATTTCCGTTTTCGTCCTTAGCCTGTCCGTTGGCGTCAAGGCAAGCCGCGCCTGAGTTTATAAGGTGGATAAATCCTGCCGCCTCTTTAGCCTTGCCCTCCAGCTCATAGCCTGTGGACTTCTTGACAGCCTCGGGAGACCAGTAGGTTCTTACGTCCGCAAAGATCTGCGCTCTGTTGGTAAGCAGCTTCATAAACATCATTCCCAGACCGTTAAGCACGTCATTTTCTGTAGCAAGGATATACGGCTCTCTTGCGCCGTTCCAGTCAAACGTAGTGTTGAGCATAGCCTCGGGAAAGTCGCAGTTGGGATAGAAGTCTGTCCACTGTCTTTGTCCCTGGAAGCCTGCGGCGATTGCGTTATGACCAACCATTTCTTCCTCACGTCCGGCAGGGAGCTTGTCGTTGCCGCTCATCAGATCCTTGATAATGCACATCATCTTAACAACGAATTCCCAGTCTTTTTCTTTCTGCTCGGGAGTTTTCTGCAAATAGTCGGGGTT
>JAUNOG010000034.1:0-21632 GCA_030531185.1 Ruminococcus sp. | reverse complement strand
CTTGCAGTTAGCCTTTGTCCACGCAAGAGCCTTTTCATATTCTTCCTTGTCGTAGATCTCCTCGGTCATTCGTCTGATGATCTCAACTTCGTCTACGGATTCAACTCTCATACCCAGATATTCCTCGATAAATGCAGGGTCGATGATAGAACCGCCTATTCCCATACAGATAGAACCTATCTGCAAATAGGATTTTCCTCTCATTGTAGCGGCGGCAACAGCGGCGCGTCCAAAACGCAAAAGCTTTTCCTTTACGTCCGCAGGGATTTCCGTATCATCAGCCTCGCAAACGTCGTGACCGTAAATTCCGAATGCGGGCAGACCTTTCTGTGCGTGAGTTGCAAGAACAGACGCGAGGTAAACCGCTCCCGGTCTTTCTGTGCCGTTAAATCCCCATACTGCTTTGATCGTGTTTCTGTCCATATCCATAGTCTCAGAACCGTAGCACCAGCAGGGAGTAACCGTAAGAGTGATGTCAACTCCCGCCTTTTTGAACTTATCAGCGCACGCGGCGGCCTCGGCAACTCTGCCTATGGTCGTATCCGCAATGATGACCTTAACAGGCTCGCCGTTGGAATATCTGAGATTTTCCTCAAAAAGCTTGGCGGCGGACTTAGCCATATTCATAGTCTGCTCTTCAAGCGAACCTCTTACATTTAACGCTCCGCGTCTGCCGTCGATAGTCGGACGGATACCGATAACGGGATAGTCTCCTACAAATCTCTTTTTTGCCATAATAAAAACCTCCTGAATAATTTTGGTTACGTTTACATTTATACGATTTAATTATACCATATATTTTTCAGTTTGTCTCACTTTTGCGTATCTGCAATAAGTAGAATTTTTCCATTGCAATTTGTATAATATTGATAAATTAGCATTATATTGCTTGATTATAAAAATATTGCACAAAAAAACGGCGGAAATTTAACTCTCCGCCGTTGAATATTTATGTTATTGATCCATACCCTGCCGTACAGATTTTATAAACTCGCCCACATATTTAGGAGCGTCCTTGCCGTACTGTTCCACGATCTTAACGACCGCGCTGCCCATAATAGCTCCGTCGCAATAGCTTGCCATAGCCTTTGCCTGTGCGCCGTCGGAAATTCCGAATCCTATGCAGCAGGGACAGTAATTTCCGCCCCTTATCGGTTCGAGCAGGTAATTGAAATCGGTACTGATTTCCTTTCTTGTACCCGTAACGCCCAAGGACGAAACAATGTAAAGAAATCCCTTTGCCTCGGAGGCGATCATTTTAATTCTCTCGTGGGAAGTCGGCGCAGCAAGATAAATGCTGTAAATGCCGTATTTATCCGCCTCAGACCGGATTTCGTCGCGCTCTTCGAAAGGCATATCGGGAACTATAACTCCGTCTATCTCGCATTCTTTGCACAAGGAGAAAAATTTTTCGACGCCGAATTTGTAAAGCGTATTGAGATACATCATTAAAAGCAAGGGTTTATCCGTCTGCTTTCTGAGGTTTCTAACAAGTCCGAAGATCTTATCCAGATTTGTTCCGTTATCCAGCGACCGTTTGGAGGCTTTCTGAATTGTCGCGCCCTCTGCAATAGGGTCGGAAAAGGGGACGCCGATCTCCACTATGTCCGCGCCGTTTTCGATCATTGCCATAATATTTTTTTCGCTTGTTTCCATATCGGGGTCGCCCGCTGTGAGAAATGTAACAAGGGCTTTTTTGTTTTCAGCCCTGAGCTTTTCAAAGCAAGCGTCAATTCTATTCTTCATCTAACTTCACTCCTCTGTATCTTGCTATGGCGTAAACGTCCTTGTCGCCTCTGCCCGAAAGATTTATAACTACGATCTGATTTTTGTTCATCTGAGGAATTACTCTCATAGCCGCCGCAACAGCGTGAGCCGACTCGATAGCCGGGATAATTCCCTCGGTTTTTGAAAGATACTCAAATGCCTTAACTGCTTCCTCGTCGGTAACGTCAACGTATTCGGCTCTTCCGATCTCGTTGAGATATGCGTGCTCAGGACCTATTCCCGGGTAATCAAGTCCTGCGGATATTGAATACACAGGGTCTATTTGACCGTATTCGTTCTGCAAAAACAGAGATTTCATACCGTGGAAAATTCCCATTGAGCCTTTGGTGACAGTAGCCGCATGGTCGGGAGTGTCCACTCCTCTGCCTGCCGCTTCCGCACCTATAAGTCTTACCTGTTTATCTTCAATAAAGTCATAGAATGCGCCCATAGCGTTTGAGCCGCCGCCCACACAGGCAACAACACAGTCGGGAAGTCTGCCCTCTTTTTCGATCATCTGAGCCTTGATCTCCTCGCTGATTATCTTCTGAAAATCTCTTACCATAGTAGGGTAGGGGTGAGGTCCCATAACGGAGCCGATACAGTAGAATGTTGTATCGATATTGGAGCACCAGTCTCTGAAAGCCTCGTTTATAGCGTCTTTAAGCGTAGCGGTACCGCTGTCAACGCCCGTTACCTTAGCGCCTAAAAGGTTCATTCTGTATACGTTAAGGGATTGTCTCTCCATATCGGTTGAGCCCATATAGACCTCGCATTCAAGACCCATAAGCGCACAGACTGTAGCTGTGGCAACTCCGTGCTGTCCCGCTCCCGTTTCAGCGATAATTCTCTTTTTGCCCATTTTCTTGGCAAGAAGAATTTGTCCAAGCACGTTGTTGATTTTATGCGCACCCGTATGATTAAGGTCCTCACGCTTGATGTAGACCTTTGCGCCGCCGAGATCCTCAGTCATTTTTTCCGCATAATAGAGCATTGAGGGACGGTTGGCATAATCACGGTAAAGCTGTGCAAGCTCAGCCTTGAACTGCTCGTCGTCCTTGTATTTGTCATAAGCCTCCTCCAGCTCGTGAACGGCAGTCATAACCGTTTCGGGAATATACTGTCCGCCGAACTGACCGAAGCGTCCGATTTTATCCATTCTTAAATCCTTCTTTCCGTTAGTTTACGGCATAATATTTATGCCGATCATAGTGGTTTCTGCTGTTTGATTATTCCATACCGAATGAGGAATTTCGCCCTTGACAAGAAAGCTTTCGTTTTTCTTCAGAATGATTTCCTCACCGTCAAGAATGATTTTTGCCTCTCCCTCGGTAACTATAAACAAATGGTTATGCTTGTGAGTGTGATTTGATGAGGGACCTCCGCCGTTTTCATCGATAAAAGCAATGGATACGTCCGATATATCTCCTTCACCGTAAAGCTTCCGCGCCGCAAAATTAATGTGGTCGGGAGGAGTGAAAAGCTTGTTTTCCATTTCAGACACCCTCTCTCAGACTTCTTAATGTCGCGCTGATATTGCCGCTCCTCATAAGCGTTTCACCTATCAGTACTGCGTCCGCGCCAAGTGAACGTACCTTTTTCATATCGGCGTTATCCTTAATTCCGCTTTCGGATACAAGGACTGAATGCTCGCCGATAATTTCTTTAAGTTTGCCTGTTGTTTCCAGATCGACTTCAAAGGTGTAAAGATTGCGGTTGTTGATACCCAGCATATCAGGCTTAAAGCTTTCGGTTTTTTTGTATTCCTCCTCATTGTGCACCTCAACCAGACATTCAAGTCCCAAGCTGTGCGCCAATTCGGAATACTCTTTCATCTGTTCCGACGAAAGTATAGCGGAAATCAGCAAAACCGCGTTTGCTCCTATGGTTTTAGCCTCATAGATCTGATATTCGTCAAATATGAAATCCTTCCTGATTATGGGGAGATTTACATTCTTTCTTATTTCAGCGAGAAATTTAGAAGAGCCTTGAAAATAATACTCCTCCGTCAAACAGGAGACAGCGTCTGCACCGCTTTTCTCATACTCGCAGGCGATTTTTACAGGCTCAAAATCGGCGCAAATAAGACCCTTAGAGGGACTTGCTTTTTTTACCTCGCTTATGACCGAAAGTCTGTCTTGTTTTATCGCTTTTGAAAAGGATATAACAGGGAACGGCGCCTCCTTAGACATAGCTTTTATGTCTGCCCTTGAAACGGCGGAAATTTCTCTTTCAAGCTGTTCCTTACGTTTTTCAACTATTTTATCTAAAATCATATTTTTCACCGTTACTGTCTGTTTGTAAATTCAATAAGCTCGTTCAGCTTTTCAAGAGCCTTGCCGCTGTCGATAGTCTGCTGCGCAAGCTTTACTCCCTCTGCAATGCTTTCTGCCTTGCCCGATACGTAAAGAGCCGCGCCCGAATTAAGAAGTACAATATCGCGCTTAGCGTCTGTTATCTCACCTTTGAGAATACCCAAGGTTACAGCCGCATTTTCTTTTGCGTCTCCTCCTACGATATCCTCTTTCTTCGCTCTTTTAAGTCCCACAGATTCGGGAGTTACATTGTATTTCGTAATCTCGCCGTTGTTTATCTCACATACGGTAGTACCCGAGGAGATCGAGAACTCGTCAAGTCCGTCGTCGCCGTGAACTACAAGAGAATGCTTAACGCCGAGATTTTTCAGTACGTTTGCCACTATTTCGATAAGTCTTTCCTCGTAAACTCCGATAACGTTGTATTCAGCTCTTGCAGGGTTGGTAAGAGGTCCGAGAATATTGAATACAGTGCGTATGCCGATCTGTCCTCTTACAGGACCGACAAAACGCATAGCCTTGTGGTAGCTCTGTGCAAAAAGGAATGAAATTCCGATCTCGTTGATACAAGCCGAGGCGGTTTCGGGCGTGGAAGTGATCTTTACACCCAGAGACTCCAGTACGTCGGCGGCGCCGCTCTTTGAGGAAACGCTCCTGTTTCCGTGCTTAGCAACAGGTTGACCGCTTGCGGAAATAACGAACGCTGAGGTCGTGGAAATATTAAAGCTGTTGGCAAGGTCTCCGCCTGTTCCTACTATCTCGAGTACGGGCATATCATGGGGAACTACCGCCATTTTTCCTCTCATACCGAGAGCGCAGCCTGTGATTTCCTCAGGAGTTTCGACATTCATTCTCATCGCGGTAAGTAAAGCCGCCGTCTGTGCGTTTGTAGCCCTGTCGCTCATAATAATGTCGATAGCTTGACGGGCTTCCTCTTGTGTAAGGTGATTTCCGTCGATAACCTTTGCAATGAACGGCTTTAATTCAACTCTCTCGCTGTCGGGCAGAGAAGCGGAGGCTGTATAAGCCACTTCAATTCCAGCAATATCGTGAAGGAAATTTTTAATAATGACCGTTCCCACATCTGTGAGAATAGATTCGGGGTGGAACTGTACGCCGTAGGTTTTATGCTCTCTGTGGCACAGCGCCATTATCTGTCCCATATCGTCTGTGGCAATGACCTGAAGGCATTCGGGGAATGTTTCATTCTCAACTATCAGCGAATGGTATCTTGCCGCCTTGATAACGGGCTTTAAATCCTTGAAAAGGGGATTAGCGTTGTTCAGATTGATATCTGTCTGCTTGCCGTGGAGCTGTTCCTTAGCGTGAACTATTTTTCCGCCGAAAGCCTCCGCTATGGACTGATGACCGAGACAAACGCCGAGAATCGGAATTTTTCCGCTGAAATTTCTTATAGCCTCAACAGAAATTCCCGCGTCCTTGGGATAGCACGGACCGGGCGATACGATTATCGCCTGAGGAGCCATTTTTTCGATTTCCTCAATGGTTATCTCGTCGTTTCTTGCAACGGTGATATTGCTGTTGAGCACTCCGATAGCCTGATAAAGATTATAGGTGAAGCTATCGTAATTGTCGATTAAAAGTATCATTGTCTTATCCTCCGAATTCATATTTTATAATTTGACCGTTTTCATTTATCAAATTTTAGCTGCCTCTTTAACGGCGTTGATAACAGCCGCAGCCTTATTGCAGGATTCCATATACTCGTTTTCGGGAACTGAGTCCGCGACAACTCCGCCGCCCGCCTGAACGTAAGCCTTGTTGTTTTTGAAAAGCACCGTCCTGATCGCTATGCAAGTGTCCAGCGAACCGTCGAACGCAAGGTAGCCTACCGTTCCGCCGTAAAGACCTCTCTTTGTGGTTTCAAGCTCGTCAATGATCTCCATTGCTCTTACCTTTGGTGCGCCTGAAAGCGTACCCGCAGGCAGTACAGCCATAAGAGCGTCCAAGGGCTTTTTATCCGATCTCAAGGTACCCTTGACATTGGATACGATATGCATTACCTTTGAATATCTCTCGATGACCATAAGGTCTGTGACTTCAACGCTGCCGAATTCGGAAATCTTTCCGATGTCGTTTCTTCCCAAGTCTACCAGCATGGTATGCTCCGCTCTTTCCTTGGGATCGTTTATAAGCTGTTTTTCGTTTTTGATATCCTCGTCCTGAGTTGCGCCGCGCTTGATAGTGCCCGCAATGGGTCTTGTTACGACCGTTCCGTTTTCTACGCTTACCAGCATTTCAGGGGACGCTCCCGCAATAGCGTAGTCCTCGTGTTTGAAATAAAAAAGATACGGAGAGGGATTTGTTGAACGCAGAAGTCTGTAAACGTCAAAGCTGTCCGGCGGATTATCAATTTCAAATCTCTGAGAGGGAACTATCTGGAAAATATCGCCGTCCTTGATATATTCCTTTGCCTTTTCAACGTTTTTAAGGTACTGTTCTTTTGTGATGTTCGATTTGACGGTAAGTTCTCTGTCCGGGTTCTGAGGCTTCTTCAGAACGGGCTTATAGTTTCTGAGGATCTCGACTATTTCCTCGCTTACTCTTTCGCACTCTGCGTACTTTTCCTCAAGGTCGTCTTCCTTATTTATGTTAAGGATAATTACGGCTTTATTTGACAAATGATCGTAAGCCACGATTTTTTCAAAAAGATGAAGATCTGCGTCGGGGAGCTGTAAATCGTCCTTTGGAATATTAACAAGAGTTTTCTCAAAATACCTTATCATATCGTAAGCGAAAAAGCCGATAAGTCCGCCTGTGAGCTTAGGATAACCGTTAAATCTGGGGGACTTGTGTTCTTCAATGATTGCAGACAGAAATTCAATAGGATTTTCAACCTTTGTTTCCGTAACAGTACCGTCTGCGTACGTTACAGATGCAACGTGGTCTTTCAGCCTGATCTCAGCCTTGGGGTCGATGCCGACATAGGAATATCTGCCCCATTTATCCTTGTTGTCCACCGATTCAAGAATAAAGCAATCGTCGTAAGCCTCGTGCAGACAGTTGAAAAGCTGAATGGGCGTGTAGGAGTCCATAAGCAGTTCATAGAACACGGGAACTGTCTTGTAATCGTTAAAATACTCTTTAACAGTTTCGATTGACGGATAAAGCATAAATATAACCTCCATTTTTTATAAGCTGAAACAGGGAAAGAGCTAAATAAAATAAAAAAAGCTCTATAATCCTCATAACTAAGTTATGGGACGATAGAACCGTGGTGCCACCCAATTTCCCGACATATACTGTCGGCTCACAGATACGCATTTTACTAAGAAAAAGTAAAAATCAATATCCTGTCACACTAACGTAGGAAACACGGCGAGTGATACTGAGCGTACTTTAACGTACCGCCTTTCACACCGCTCCTCACAAATCCATTCACTGAATGCTCTTGTACTGTCTCACACCAACCGACAGCTCTCTGAAACTACTTCAAACAGCTACTTACTTTTGCTCATCGGATTTCATATATTCACTTTTATAATATTATATTCCTTTTTTCATCTTTTGTCAATAGGTTTAATGAACATTATCTTGCATATAAATTGAATTTATTGTGAACATACAGACAAAAATAATTAAATAATCTTTAGAAAAACGGTTGCATTTACGGAGAATATGATGTATAATAATATCAAATGATTAAATGAACCGATAAATCGGAGAGGATAAAAATGAAACTGTATACAAACCGAAAATATTCCACTGTCGCATTCTATGCGGCGATAGTCATTGCTTTAAATGTTCTGCTGGTTATTGCGCTTTTCAATATCAGTTCGATTATGAGCGTTGTTTCCAATGTAATGACAGTTCTTAACCCCGTTATCTGGGGACTTGTCATAGCGTTTCTTATGAACCCCATAATGGTAAGGATTGAAAAGCTGTGCCGCAGATTGTTTTCCAAAACCAAAAAAGGGGGCAGCGGCAAAATGCTGAGAGCCTTGTCGGTAACTTTTTCCTCCATTGTATTTCTGGGAATTGTTATCGGATTGGTTGCTGTCGTAGTCCCTGAGCTTATAAACTCTGTTATCGATATTTTCAATAACGCCTCGACCATAGCGGGAAACGTCCAGAGCTGGATCAATAAAATGTTCAGAAACTATCCTGCCATTGAAGCTGCTGCAACCGATCTGCTGAAGGATTTCAACGCCAATGTGGGTACGATAATAGAAAAGATCCAGCCTATGCTAGAAAATATCCTCTCGGGAGCATGGAGCGTTGTTTCGTTTGTGAAAAATTTCCTTTTGGGATTTATCGTGTCGATCTATATGCTTTGCAGTAAAGAAAAGCTAATGGCGCAGATAAAAAAGCTTATAATTGCAGTCACCAGTAAGCGCGCCTGCGGAAAAATTATGCGTGTATGCTCCGAGGCTAACAAGGTATTTTCGGGCTTTATCAGCGGAAAAATCATCGACTCCATAATAATCGGCATAATTTGCTTTATCGGACTTACAATCGCCGATACTCCTTATAATATTATGATAAGCGTGCTTGTGGGAGTAACTAACATTATTCCGTTTTTCGGACCGTTTATCGGCGCGATACCTTCGGCAATACTCATTCTTCTTATCGAGCCCAAGAAGGTAGTTTTCTTCCTTATATTTATTCTGCTGCTCCAGCAGTTTGACGGAAATATTCTCGGACCGAAGATACTCGGAGACTCTACAGGACTTCCCGGGTTCTGGGTACTCATATCACTGCTTGTGTTCGGAGGACTTTTCGGCTTTGTGGGAATGGTGCTTGCTGTGCCCGCATTTGCTCTTATATATAACTTTACCAAAGAATTCACTGTCAGCAAGCTCAAGAAAAAACATCTGCCTGTGGATACCAATTATTATATGGACGACGTGGGACACCTTTACAAGAGGACTAATCAGAAAGCCCCGCTTACTCCCGAACAGCTTGAAAAAATAGAGATACCTCCTGCTGAGCTTGTAAATGAGGCTAACGAGGCTTTTGAACAGAGCGTTAATGAAAACGATGACGACTGAGAATAAGAAACTGCTGCGGACTTTTCAGATCCGCAGCAGTTTCTTTTATTTCTTTCTGAGATATTTTTTCTGAACTTTGATAAAATGTATTGCTCCGTACAGTGCAATGCCAGAAATTACTATTGTAAGCGTAATTTTAAATACGCTTGAATTAAAATAAGATTTTATTATTTTAGCCTTGGCTTTTGAATCGGAACGCTCAACCTTTGTAGTAGAAATCAGGTCTATCGTCGTCAAAGTCTCACCGTTGTATCTCAGTTCCATTTGACCCAGTACGTCGCCTTCTTCAATGGGAGCTACGATATTTTCTTTAACTGTAATTATTTTTTCTACGTCATCAACCGCAATATTCATAGGCCACATCTGAGAATAACCGTTAGCCGGCTTTAAATTTGCATAATCAAGGTCTTTGCCGTATTCGACTTCAACGTCTCGTATCTCGCTGTTTTCGTTGATAAAATCAGTCTGCACAAGCATTGAGAAAGCCCAATCGTAAAGAGCGATATGGTCCAAAATGTTGTAATAAACATAATCTCCGCCGTAAATGGAATCGGGATCCTCCTCGCCCTTTGGAATATCCTCCGAGAGCTTTTCCATAGGAGCGCCCATTGTTACAGTAAGATAAGTAGTTCCGTCATAGGAAGCATATGAAGAAAGACAGCGTCCCGCAGAGTCCAGAGAGCCTGTTTTTATTCCCTTGCAGTAGGAGTAATAGTAATCGGTGTAGCTGTTGAGCATAAGATTTGTGTTTAAAATCGTCGAGCCCGTAGGGTGATAGTCGGTCGACTCCATTTGATAGCTGTCCATTGCTACAATGTCCCTGAAAACCGAAAAACGTTCAACAGCATATTTGCTCAGCACAGCCATATCTCGGGCTGTAGAATAATTCTGCTGAGTAAAAAGTCCGTGTGCGTTGGAAAAATGGGAATTATCCATTCCAAGCTCCGCAGCTTTTTCATTCATCAGATCGCAGAATTCAGGTACTGAACCTGCTACGTTTATCGCAATGATATTTGCCGCCTCGCACGCCGAGGGTATCATAAGCGCCGCCAGAAGGTCGTAATATGAGACGCTTTCATTGGGCTGAATATCCGCAGTTGACGCGCCTGTATCATAAAGTTCGTCAAAAGCCTCGGTTCCCGCAGAGACGTAGGTGTTTTTTAAATCGTCCTCGTCGTATCCGATCTCGTCAAGCATAACGACAGCCGTCATTATTTTCGTAAGAGACGCGGGAGCGCGTTCTTCATCAGCGTTGATATCGACAATAGTTTCGCCCGTATCCATATTCATCATATAAACGCTCTCCGAATATAATTCCAGATCCTTCAGATTGCCGTTATCGTCATAATATGTAGGAGTAAAATTCAAAGCCTGCACTGTAACAGTCGGCAGAAGCATTATCAGCGCAGCCGTAACTGAAATTGCGCTGCAAATTTTTTTTCGGAAATTCATAAAAAAATCCTTTCTTAAAATATCAGTTATTTTTATTATATCTGAAAATCATTCATTTGTAAAGGTCAAATATGAATTTTCCTGAAAATTTCTTTTGTAGAGTATATTCCTGCCCTCCTTGCCCGAACGTGAAACTGTTTCCGTAAAGGTGAAAACATTAAGTACTGTCTGCGCCGCAGGACGTTTAATTCCGCATTCTTCTGCAAAATCCGCAGACGTAAATTTTTCGGGCAGGGAAGTCGGAACAAGGCTTTCGTAATCCGAAATATTTTCAATACAAATCTCGTCAAGCACAGCGAGCGGAATTCTGTCGCAGCGTGACGAGCCTTTCTTTTTGTTCTCAGACCAACCGTTAAGATAACGTATCTCCTCGATCTCAAGCAAAGGAAAACGGATATGCAGACGGGGTTCTTTCAGCAGATATTTGATTTTGTAAAGCTCCTTAAATCCGTCGTATGCGGTCATTTTGCGAGGGGATTTGCGTCTGTCGGACAGTTCTCCCGTTTCGGTATCAAGCCAGCGGAGATATTTCACAGCCGATATCGGATAAACTACGGTAACGTCGCATACGGACAGAAAAGCCTCCAGCTTTTTTCTGAGCCTGCCCAGATCGTTAGTCTGTATCTCGATTATACCTTTTTCACCGACTATATCCGCCACGTAATTCCCGACACGTACTTCTTTGCCGTCGTCCCAAGGTTCATAATAATGTTTCAGCACAGCGTGGAGAGTTTTCTCGCTGAGAGTGCCGATACCTTTTCTTTGACGGTCTATCCCTATAATTTCATTACAAGCCTGTGCAAATCGTAAGCTGTCCATAATTTACCTCCGTAAGTTTATTTTTACAATAAACCAATTAAATTATTTTCTTGATTTCATTAAAAGCATATTCCAAATCATCTCTAACAGGGAAAATTGTAATGACGCTAATTCTTATCTATTTATAATAAATTTTGCCAGCTAACAATATAAAATAAGCTTAGAATATCTCATCTGTCCATTTCACTTCATCAAGTAATTGTCCTGTGTCAATCCAATTATGTATAATTTTTAAACCCATCTCATACGGAATAAGATACTTATTCGACATTAAAGAGTAGTCACCAAAATAAAATAACGTTTCACCACTTGAATTTTCATCGCCTATTGCAGTAAGCTGGATTTCAAAATCATCGGATTTATAGCAAACTATCGTTTGCTGAGTAATACCAATACTTATTCTTCCTATAGAATCAATTACTATATCTACTCCAAATGGTGATGTGAATATCTCTTTTGTTTCTGCTCTAATATTATTAAGCTGTTGTTCCAAATCAGTTATTTCTTTTTTTATATTATTATATCCATCTATGCAATACTCTATATATGCCTTATACATTTGTACCTCCCGAAATAGCAACGGGCGGAAACAACGCTCCGCCCGAAAATAGAATTGTGATCAGGTAATACTGTCCATATCAAGCTTATCCCAGCTGTCGCAGTATGTGACAGTCATACTCTCCATTTGCTCTTCAAAAATTTTGGTTATTGCAGGCTGATCGTAGCTTGCTATCATATCGTCAATGTTTTCTTCCACATAGTCCATATCGGGAGCAAGTCTCTTGACGATAAAATATCCGTATGTCGAATTCTCAACCAGTTTATCGGAAATGCCGTCCACCTTAAGCTTAAAGCCCTCCTCGATAAGCTCATCAGGATAACCGCCTGTTGAATTTTTTTCGATATAATAGCCTATAGACGGGTCTTCAAGACCGATATCCCAGCCGTATTCCTCGATAAGCTTTTCAAAATCCTCGCCGCCGTTTGCCTTTTTCAGAACGTCCTCCGCAACTGCCTTAGCAGCCTCCTTTGCAGATGCCTTTCCGTCGTCGTCAAGAGCCTCGTATGCCGCGCTTTTTACCGACGATTTCTGCGAAAGGGTCATATCGTCATATCCTTCGGCGGAGCTGTCGTCAAGCTCGACCTGAGAATAGTACGGTATCATAACGTGTATTTCGTGGCAGAATTCATCAGTATCTTGAACAAGCTTTTTGAAGTCCTCTCTGCTTGTGGCATATTTGCCGTCATTGGAGAAAAGCGTATCATAGACCTTTGAGTAAAGCTGCGCTCTTTCAAGCATAGAGCGATATAAGTCCTCGGTAAGATATGATGATTTGAGAGCCTGCTGATAAGCCTCCTCCGATTCGTAATTGCTCTTTGCCGTCTCTATCTGTTCGTCGATAACCTTGTAGTCCTCATCATCTAAAGTAATGTCATTTTCCTTGGCAAGCTTATCGGAAACATAGTCCTGCTTGATAGAGGTCAATACATTGTCCATAAAGGTTTCAAGACCGTTTTCGGTGTTTTTTATGTCCTCAATGGTCGTACCGTAGGTCTGTGAAAGCGTTGCCAGCGTATAGTAATAATAATATCTGAACTGGTCAAAGCTTACGTCAAAGCCGTCAACCGTACACATTACAAAATCGGTTGTGTCAACAGCTTCTCCGTCAATGGTGAGTGAGGGTTCTGGAACAGTTTCGGTATCGTCCTCGGCTGTAGGACCTGCGATCTCACTTGAGGCAGAGGACGAGGCAGAACTGTCCGATTTGCTTGAGGAGCTGTCCTTATCCTTGGAACAGCCTGCAAATGCGCCGACAGTAATAGTCAAAGCCAATAAAACGGCTGAAAATCTTTTGATCATAATAATTATCCTTTCATTACAAGATAGCATAAATAATATTATAAAGCAGTATTGTGATGAATATGTGTGGCAAATTATAAACTTTATGTGAACGTACAGTTAACTGCGAAGTTGACAAAGCGGTCCATACATAGTATAATGTAATATATAAGATTGAGAGGCGACAGCTATGATTTTTGGAAAATATATTGCACACAGGGGATTGCACGGCGGAAACATACCCGAAAACTCCCTTACCGCTTTTAAAGCGGCGGCGGACAACGGTTTGGCTATTGAATTGGACGTAAGACTTACCAAAGACTGCAAGCTGGTAGTATTCCACGATAAGGATTTAATGAGAATGTGCGGAGTAGAGGGAAATGTGCGAGATTACACTTATAATCAGCTGGGCGCATTCACGCTGAAAGGGAGCGATGAGAAAATCCCGCTTTTGACAGACGTTTTGAAATGCGTGGGAGGCAGAGTTCCTCTGCTTATCGAGATAAAAAACGGAGAACCGCTTATCTCAACGGAAAAAAGATTGAACGCATTACTTAAAAAGTACGTCGGCGATTATGCTGTGCAAAGCTTTGATCCTCTGTCAATGCTTTGGTTCAGAATTTTTGCTCCGAATGTTACAAGAGGACAGCTTATATCGCAGAATAAGAAAAACTTTGACCTTGAATATATTTTAAGGCTGATATGTGCAAATCCATTAGTATGGAGGCTTATTTCAAAGCCTGATTTTATCAGCGCAGACCTGCGTTCAGCCTCGCAGTCACAAAAACAGCAGGCGCAGGAGATAGGAGCAGACTACATTATCTGGACGGTCCGTACAAAGCAACAGCTTAAAGCGGCTAACTATTTTACCGATACTGTTATTTTTGAAGATATCGCTATTTTGGAGGAAGTAAGATGAAAATAACCGCTCCGAAGATTTCAGACAGCGTACCAACAGAATATGATATTATGAAATTAATCAGAACAGCCGGAGAAAACGACCGTCCCGTCAGTGGCGTCCGATTTAAGGACTTGTGGCTTGAAAGCGAGGATATATCTTATCTTTCATTTGAGAACGTTATTTTTGAAAACTGCCGTATATGCGACTGCGATTTTGAAAAGACGTCCTTTACCGACGCCGTATTTGACAAGTGCGACTTTTCAAATAACGATTTTAACGGCTCCTATTTCTGCCGCTGTGATTTCAATTCGGGAAAGCTTGTGGGCAGTCAGTTCAGGGACGTTATCATAAAGGAAATGTCCTTGAAAGCAACGTCGATGACGTATGCTGTTATGAGCGATTGCAGGATTTCATCCGCGCAAATGCTGTCCTGCGATTTGTCGAATGCGGAAATTATAAAATGTTCGCTGAAAGCATTTTCCGTAAGCAGCTGCCGTTTTGCAGGAGTAAGCTTTTTCGGAACGCCTTTAGGCGGTATAGATTTTTCGGACAGCCTCCTAACAGGTATCAAGGTATCGGAGGGCTTCAGAGAGCTCAAAAATGCGGTAGTATCCGCAGAGCAGGCGGCGGAGCTTGCCCTGCTTATGGGAATAAAAATCAAATAAAAATACAGCGTGTACCCCGACGAGTACACGCTGTAATTATTTTCTGTCATTTTCAATCAGGATTTTTATGGCGTTTACCGCACATTGAATTCCTCTTGTGGAGTCGTCTGTGATGATGTCGTCAAGTCCGCGTTTTGAACGTTCCGCATTCCATAAAGCGGTAAGAACTGCGCCGCAGCGGACGTGCCTTACAATACCTACCGAGAATACTGCCGAGCATTCCATTTCCGAGGTCAGACAGCCGCATTTCAGATAGCTGTCCCAACGGGACTTTATATTATCCGAAACCGCTGAACCGTCCGGATCGACTTCGCCGTAAAAGCTGTCCTTAGAATGTACAACGCCGACGTGACAGCGCTTGCCGTTTTCATCGGAGGAAAGCGCCTTTGCCGATCGTGCAAGAGCGGTAACTACCTCAAAATCAGCGGCGGCAGGGTAGCCCTCGGGCAGATATTCATAGGACGTGCCCTCGCTCCTGATCGCGGCGGAGGCTACAATTAGATCTCCGCCCCAGACCTTTAAGTCAATTCCTCCGCTTGTTCCAATGCGTATGAAAGTATCTGCGCCGCACTTTACAAGCTCCTCGACAGCGATAGCCGCAGAAGGCCCGCCAATGCCTGTGGAGCATACTGTGACCTTTTCTCCGCATAAGCTGCCCGTATATACGTTATATTCTCTGTTCTGAGCGACCTGCTTTGCGTTATCAAGATATTCTGCGATTTTTGGTACGCGTCCCGGGTCGCCCGGCAATATAACGTACCGTCCCACTTCCTCGGGGATAGTTTTTATGTGAAACTGTCTTTCACCGTTCATAATTGTTGCCATAACAGCACCTCGTTTAAATTCTTTATTTATTGCCTTTTATAGATTTTACCAACTTTACAATAGCATATATTATAATCAATACCCCTGCGCCTATGAAAAGAAAGTAAATGAAATTTGATTTGAAATCGTCTGTTTTGACATAAATCTGTTTTGGGTTTTCAGAATTATAGTAAATTTCAACGGTGTCTCCCTCGTTGAATGGACACGGACTTGCGTTGATCTCGCTTTTTTCGGTATATTCTTCACCGTTGACAGTGTATTCGAAAACAGGAATGTATATAGTCGAATATTTAGAACCGGTATGTCGGGTGGTCTTTGTCATATCAGATCTGTTTGATGACTCCTCAATTTCCGTAACAAGTGCATTAACCGGTTCGGTACATATCAATGCAAGTTTTTTTTCGGAATAAAACATAATTGATGCTGTTACAGAAAAAATTAATCCAATAAATAAAAGAAAAAGTGAAATACCCAATTCAATATGTTGTATACCCTGCTTGTTCATATATATTCCCCCTGATATTTTTTATTATTTCTCCATTTTCATAGAAATATCAAACGCCTTTACAGAATGAGTAAGAGCCCCCAGTGAAATAATATCCACTCCGGTTTCTGCAATACCTCTGATAGTTTCCGCAGTCACGTTTCCCGACGCCTCCAGTAAAGCTCTGCCGTCGGTAATTTTAACAGCCTCTGCCATATCTTCATTGGACATATTATCGAGCATAATTATTTCAACGCCCAGATCCAACGCCTCTTTAAGTTCGTCCAGATTGGCAACCTCGACTTCTATTTTTACAGTGTGCCCCATTTTACTTCTGAGAGCGTTTACTGCGCCTGTCATACTTCCGTATGCGTCCAGATGAGTGTCTTTAAGCATTGCGCAGTCGGAAAGATTGTAGCGGTGATTTCTTCCGCCGCCTACGGTAACGGCATATTTCTGGATAACTCTCAGCCCCGGGAGTGTTTTTCTAGTATCTGCAATGGAAGCCTTAGTTCCCTTGACAAGTTCGACGCATTTGTTGGTTGCGGTAGCAATGCCCGACATATGCTGAACCAGATTGAGAGCCGTTCTTTCGCCTTTCAGCAAAGCCCTTGTGGAACCCGTGATTTTAGCGATAATATCGCCTTTTTTTACCTTTTCGCCGTCGTGGATAAATATCTCGGTACGCACGTTGTCGTCCAGCAGCTTAAAAACACGCATAGCGACATCTATGCCGCAGAGAACTCCCTCGTCCTTGGAAACGTATTTTGCTGTTGAAACGGAATTTTCGTCCACAAGGCAGTCGGTCGTAACGTCAATGTAGTTTATGTCCTCCAACAGAGCGTTTTTTATGATATCGTCGATTTGAAACTGCATTAA
The DNA here is from genome assembly GCA_030531185.1 of Ruminococcus sp. GTDB lineage: Bacteria > Bacillota > Clostridia > Oscillospirales > Ruminococcaceae > Hominimerdicola. The sequence goes on along the minus strand of JAUNOG010000034.1, from coordinate 4,673 downwards.
TTTCATTGTCAGTCCTCCGCGTTATTTTTTGTGATTTCCGCATTTCCAGAAGCGATCTCGCAAGCCTCTGTAAGTACGATAAATGCCACCGTTGCAAGAGACCTTGCCTCTACATAGTCGCGGTCGATTTTATAATTGCCGTTAATAAGGTCGTTTCTGATCTGCGAGACTTTTTCAAGTCCTGCTGCAAGCTCGGAAACGTCGGGCAGCACAAAATAAGCCTTCTGCATAATTTTTCTGATTTCCGTTCTGATACCTGTCGGTATATGAGGAGCGTTTTCAGGTATCTCAAATTTGTATTCTTCAAGCTCGCCTGTGCAGTCTTTTAGCTTTGCGGCAATATCCTTTGCGGCTCTTTTGGAGAACACCAACGCCTCCAGCAGTGAATTGCTTGCCAGTCGGTTGTTGCCGTGTACTCCCGTATGAGAGCATTCTCCGCAGGCGTAAAGTCCTTCGATATTCGTGCGGGCGTCGGGATCAACATTGATACCGCCCATAAGATAATGCTGGCATGGGAAGATCGGTATCATATCCTTCGTCATATCGTATCCCGCTTCAAGAAGATTTTCGTATATCATAGGAAATCTGTTTCTGATAAAATCAGGGTCTTTATAGGAAATGTCAAGGTAGAAATCGTCCGAGCCTGTTTTTCTCGCCTCAAAAATAATCGAGTGTGATACAACGTCGCGGGGAGCAAGCTCCAAACGCTTGTCATAATTCTGCATAAAGCGTTCGCCGTGACAGTTTTTCAGGTACGCGCCCTCGCCTCTTACCGCCTCGGAAATTAAAAAGCATTCTCTAGTATGCTTGTTGTTAAACGCAGTGGGGTGGAACTGAATATAGCTTAAATGCTTGATCTGCGCACCCATATCATACGCCATTGCAATACCGTCTCCCGTAGCAATAGCAGAGTTGGTGGTAAATTCGTAAACTCTGCCGATACCTCCTGTGGCAAAAATAGTCCTGCGGCAGTTGTACGTTATGTAATCGCCGTCTTTAAGGACTAAAAACGAAAATCCCGTTTTTGTGCGTTTTACGTCGCAGGCAACGGCGTTTTCGAGTATTGTCACGTTTGACAAAGTTTTAACATACTCCAGCAGCTTGCTTTCTATCTCAAAGCCCGTAGCGTCCTTGTGGTGGAAAATCCTGTGCATACTGTGACCGCCTTCAAGAGTGCGGTGATATTCTCCGTCGGAGGTCTTATCAAAATCCACTCCCAGTTCTATGATCTTGGCAAGATTTTCAGCCGCCTCGGTAACAAGAATTTCTGTGGAAACGGGGTCGTTTTCAAAACCGCCTGCAATAAAAGTGTCATTCTTGTGCTTTTCGGGACTGTCCTCGGGACTGTTATACACTCCCGCAATGCCTCCCTGTGCAAGAGCGGAGTTACATAACGTACTTTCACGCTTTGAAAGTATCAGCACTTTCATATCGGCGGGAAGATTGATCGCTCCGTAAAGTCCCGCAACACCGCAGCCTGCAATAATTACATCAAAATCATTTTTCATAAATAACCCTTCTTCTGTTATGTAATGACTTGATAGCCTGAGCTAAACATAATCAGTAATCAAAAAAGAATTTACGTCCTTATGATATACTTATTTTATTATATCACATTTCCAAACGGATTTCAACATAAATTTTACAATTCTCATAGAGTTTTTACAATATAAAACGCTTATTTTAACATTTGAGATTTTTGCTGATAAAAAGAATAAAAAACGATAAAAACCGTGCTTTTAAAATATCTCTGCCGCCATATTCTGTCTGAGAAGTCAATCAAATATATAAAAAGTCACTTTTGACGCATTATCAAAAGTGACTTTGAATTTATACTATTACTTTTCGTAATATGCCTTGAGGTACATTTCCTTGATCTCGCTCATCAGCGGATATCTCGGATTTGCGCCTGTGCACTGGTCGTCGAAAGCGTCCTCAACCATTTGGTCGAGAGTGTCAAGGAACTTCTGCTCGTCAATGCCGTAGTCCTTGATAGTCTTTTTAATGCCGACCTTTTCTTTAAGCTCTTCGATCTTGGCAATGAACTTTTCAAGAGTATCCTCGTTATTCTTGCCTACGATACCGAGAGCGTTTGCGCATTCGCAGTATCTTTCCAATGTGTGCGGATATTCATACTGTGAGAAAGTACCCATTTTGCGGGGCGTCGGATCTGCATTGAAGCGCATTACATAAGTGATAAGCAGAGCGTTTGCAACGCCGTGGGGCAGATGATGATATGCGCCCAGCTTGTGAGCCATAGAGTGGCAAACTCCCAAGAATGCGTTTGCGAAAGCCATACCCGCCATAGTGGAGGCAGTAGCCATTCCCTCACGAGCCTTGACGTCCGTCTGTCCGTTTTCATAAGCGGCAGGGAGGTTCTTGAAAATAAGCTGCATTGCGCGGATAGCAAGACCGTCCGTATAATCGGTAGCCATTACAGACGCGTAAGCCTCGAGAGCGTGCGTAAGAGCGTCGATACCTGATGCAGAGGTAAGTCCCTTAGGAGCGGACATCATCATATCCGTGTCAACGATAGCCATATTAGGCATAAGCTGGTAGTCTGCAAGAGGATATTTCGTACCTGTCTTTTCGTCCGTAATAACCGCAAACGGAGTTACCTCAGAGCCTGTTCCCGACGAAGTAGGAATTGCGATAAAGTAAGCCTTTTCGCCCATTTTCGGGAACGTGTAAACTCTCTTTCTGATGTCGATAAAGCGCATTGCCATATCGAAAAAGTCTGCGTCGGGGTGCTCATAAAGTACCCACATGATCTTTGCCGCGTCCATAGCAGAACCGCCGCCGATAGCAATAATAGTATCAGGCTCAAAAGCTCTGAGCTGTGCAACGCCCTCTAAAGCGCAGGCAAGAGTCGGGTCCGGAGCAACGTCGAAGAATGTCTCGTGGAGAATTCCCATTTCATCAAGCTTGTCTGTGATAGGCTTGGTGTAACCGTTCTTATAAAGGAACTGGTCGGTCACGATAAACGCCTTTTTCTTGCCAAGTACGTTTTTAAGCTCGTCAAGGGCAACAGGCAGGCAGCCTCTCTTGAAATAAACCTTTTCAGGCGCTCTGAACCAAAGCATATTCTCTCTCCTCTCTGCAACTGTCTTAACGTTAAGCAGGTGTTTGATACCCACGTTTTCCGATACGGAATTTCCGCCCCAAGAGCCGCAGCCCAGAGTGAGGGACGGCGCAAGATTGAAGTTGTATAGGTCTCCGATACCGCCGTGCGATGAAGGAGTATTTACAAGAATACGGCAGGTCTTCATTCTTGCCGCATAAGCGTTTATCTTGTCTGTTTCGGTCTTAGCGTTTACATACAGCGAGGAGGTGTGACCGTAGCCGCCGTCCTGAACAAGTCTGTCCGCCTTATTCATAGCGTCTTCAAAGTCTTCAGCCTTGTACATTGCAAGAACAGGGGAGAGCTTTTCGTGTGCGAATTCCTCGGAAATATCAACGGACTCGACTTCGCCGATAAGGATCTTTGTATCTGCTGGAGTTTCAACGCCTGCAAGCTCAGCGATCTTATGAGCGGGCTGCCCTACGATTTTTGCGTTCAGCGCGCCGTTTATTATAATCGTCTTTCTTACCTTTTCGGTTTCCTCGTCATTAAGGAGATAACAGCCTCGTGCCTTGAATTCTTTCTTTACCTCGTCATAAATTTTCTTGTCAACGATGACCGACTGCTCGGAAGCGCAGATCATACCGTTGTCAAAGGTCTTTGAATGGATAATAGAGTTTACAGCCATTTTAATGTCCGCAGAAGCGTCGATAACGGCAGGGACATTTCCCGCACCTACGCCCAGTGCAGGTTTGCCGCTTGAATATGCAGCCTTAACCATTCCGGGACCGCCCGTAGCGAGAATACAGTCGCATTCAGCCATAACAGTCTGCGTCATCTCCAGCGACGGAACGTCGATCCAGCCTATAATTCCCTTGGGAGCACCGGCCTCCACAGCGGCCTCAAGTACAATTCTTGCCGCCTCGATAGTGGATTTCTTAGCTCTCGGGTGAGGGCTGATAATGATACCGTTTCTTGTTTTAAGACAAATCATCGTCTTGAAAATTGCAGTTGAAGTAGGGTTAGTTGTAGGAATAACAGCGGCAATAACGCCGATAGGCTCCAGCACCTTCTTTGTGCCGAACGCTGCGTCCTCTTCTATAATACCGCAGGTCTGTACATTCTTATACTTGTTGTAGATATACTCGGCGGCATAATTGTTTTTGATCACCTTATCCTCTACAACGCCCATACCTGTTTCCTCAACTGCCATTTTTGCAAGGGGAATTCTTGCCTTGTTGGCAGCGATAGCAGCAGCCTTGAAAATTTTGTCGACCTGCTCCTGAGTATAGGTTGCGAAAATTCTCTGAGCCTCTCTGATTTCATTGAGCTTAGTCTTGAGCGCGTCAAGACTGTCAACGAGAATTGTTTCATTCTTAGCCATAAGATTAACCTCCGTTATAATTATTGGTTTAAATTTCTTATCGTAATTACATTATACAAGATTGTTAAATAATTGTCAATCTATTTATTTCACAGCTTTTCAATTATTTTTATCGCAATTATTATATAATATACACAAATACAGAATTTCTGTTTATGGTAATTTACTGTAAATTTGCCGCAACTTTACATAAACCGTTCCAAAAGTATTTTACAAAAAGTATTTTTC
>JAUNOG010000033.1:24186-24844 GCA_030531185.1 Ruminococcus sp. | reverse complement strand
TTAAATTATAATACAAGTAAGTATTGTTGTGCATTAGCAGCAAACCAACTTTTTATCTACATATATGATTACATTAATTCTAATGCATTAACTTCATACTATACTAATAACCCAATTAACTTGTATAATTATCTTACTCAGTTAATTCCTTATAACACTAGTGGCACAAATTTATACCAAGGAATGAACAAAGCAATGAATTCAGGCATAGTTAATTTAAATTATACTGCTGTTGGTGCTGGATACCAAGATGTTTGGGGTCTTGCCTACTATTTGATAAATACACAGAAAATGCCTTCTATTCTTCTTATACATAACCATCCAGATTTAGGCAACCACTGGGTTGTAACTTATGGTGTAATTGCTTGTTATTATAACAATAAATTGGTGGATAAATTCTTTATAGTTAATAATGGATATGGAAAAAATAGTGTTAGGATTAATGTACAATACCAATATAACTTAATATACCTGTCATAGTTTTCAAAAATTTTCATATAACACTCTTATTAGACATAACTATAAATATTTACTATGCTAACCTGTAAAGTAAAGAATTCATAAAATAATTAAGCATAAAAGGAGAAAACAACTATGAAAAAATTATTAATAACCATATTCAGTTTCGCCGCTTTGCTTTTAACCTCCTGCGCTCAGA
>JAUNOG010000033.1:0-24176 GCA_030531185.1 Ruminococcus sp. | reverse complement strand
AGAAGCAAACCGAAGCTCAAAGCAAAGCCGAAAGCTACGATACAGTGCAATCCTCGGAGGTTACGGAAACAGACGCGGAAAGCTTTTCAGAAACGGACAGTATTTCCTCTGCAAATGACGCGCAGTTAAACTCGTCTGCCTCAGAACAGGAAAAATGTATCAGGATAATCCACGCTCCCTGCGCCCCCGACGACGACAGCCGCAAATTCTATGTCACAGACGAAACGGTTATGAACGAGATCGCAGATTGGGTCTCCGACACTAAGGATATGCTGAGCGACGAATATGTTGTTAAATTTACCGATACAAATTCTCTGCACAGCGCATTGGAGGGCTACTCTATCGCAATGGATTTTGTCCGACCCTCCACTCCGCGTGAGGAAGATATATATTTTATTACCGTAGACGACATAGACGGTTACAATTTTGCGTATAATATGACTTACTATAATCTGCCAAAGGAACACATCGATCAGATCCTTGATATCATACCCCCGCTTTTTGCCGGAAAGGAAAATGCAAAATACAGCGTTCAGCTTGCACAGGATATCGACGTTGAATGGTACATAACCGACAATCAAGCGACCGAATACCTTGACGACTTTCTGAATAACTATCTGCCGCAGTTAGATGAGATCAGCGGATATGACCGTTCGGAAATACGCAACGGCGACGGATTTGCGTCTGTGTATTTTAACGATATGCAATTAAACATACGTCAATTCAGCGACAATATTTATGATGTATCTTTAATTGACCTTTCAAAAGATACAGATGAAGAAGGTTACGAAAAATTTTATCTTATACCACAGGATAAACTTGATGAGCTTATCAATATTATAAAATCAACCCAACCCCAATAATTCAAACGCCGCGCAGCCAAACTGTGCGGCGCTTTTTCTCTTGTTAATATATCTAAAAATTGCTTTTAACTTTGTAACTTATCTTTATTGACACTTATCGACATCTATGTTATAATTCAATTAAGGATAAAAGGACAAAAAGGGGGGACGAGCTATGAAAAAAACGTTAAACGACTGCAAGCGCGACAGAAAAACGGCACGTATAAGCAATATATCAGTAAAAACGGCAGGTGCTTTTGCGCTTATCGCTGTAACAGTGTCTGCAACGATAATAGGAACGGTATTACTTTCAAACCGCAAAGAACCCCATATCAGAACCGAAAGCGAGCCGTCCGATATTTCATCATCACAGACGGATACTGAAAGTTCTGCAATAAAGACGACCCGATCCTACGTCACAACTACCGCCGCAGAGACAAGTAAGTCCGAAACAAGCTCTGCAAAGAAAACCACTTCGACATCTTCCATTTTAACTTCCCATACAAGTTCGTCGGAAAGCACATCAAAAACAACAACTTATTCCGAACAGACGACCACAGAACCTCCCGTTCAGACGACCGAGCCTCAGAGCGAAACGACAACTGCCTCCGTTGAAACAACAATTACCGAAACCGAAGCTCCTCCGCCGGAACAGTCGTCGGATATTACTTACATAAACGGAATTCTTGTGGTCAACAAAACCTACTCGCTCCCCGCCGATTATGCTCCGGGGGTAGACCCGCAGGCACAGAACGCTTTTAATGAAATGGCGGCGGCAGCAGCTAACGACGGCATTTCGCTGTATGTTGTCTCCGGATACCGTTCATATTACTATCAGCAGCAGCTTTACAACAATTACGTTTATTACAGAGGGGTGGAGGAAACGGACAGATTTTCTGCCCGAGCAGGACATTCCGAGCATCAGACCGGTCTTGCGTTTGACGTCAATAATGCGTCCTCAGCTTTTGAAAATACTCCCGAGGCAAAATGGCTGGAGGAGCATTGCGTGGAGTATGGCTTTATAATACGTTATCCCAGAGACAAGGAAAGCGTTACGGGCTTTAAATACGAACCGTGGCACGTACGCTATCTCGGCAGGGAGAATGCACAATCCGTATACGACAGCGGCTTATGCCTTGAGGAATATCTGGGTATAACATCAGTATATCAATAATACTGATATTGCATTATGTGTAAAATTACAGGTGAATAAAAACAAGCCGACGGATCTGAAAAGTCCGTCGGCATTATTTTTTGATAAATCACGTCTTAACTCCCGCAAACTGAGTCTGATAAAGTCTGTAATAACAGCCCTTCTGCGCCAGCAGGGTCTCGTGGCTTCCCGCCTCGGCTACTCTGCCGTCGTCGATAACGACTATCTTGTCCGCGTCGCGGATAGTGGAAAGTCTGTGAGCGATTATAAGGCTTGTGCGGTTTTTCATCAGCGCAACCATTGCGGACTGTATGTTCATTTCCGTTCTGGTGTCAACGCTGGAGGTAGCCTCGTCCAGAATAAGTATTTTAGGGTCCGCCAGTACCGCTCTTGCGATAGAAAGAAGCTGCCGCTGTCCCTGAGACAGATTTGAGCCGCCCTCGGAAAGATGAGTTTGATAGCCCTCGGGAAGTCTGTCTATGAATTCGTCCGCATTGGCAAACTCCGCCGCCTTTTTGATCTCCTCCGAGGTCGCGTCCGCTCTGCCGTAACGGATATTCTCCTCAATAGTGTCGGAGAACAGCACTGTATCCTGCAAAACTATGGCAATAGCCTTTCTCAGATTGTCCTTCGGAATATCGTAAATGCTCTTTCCGTCGATAGTTATTTCTCCTCCGTCTATACCGTAAAATCTGGTAAGCAGATTTACGATAGTAGTCTTGCCTGAACCCGTTGCGCCTACTATGGCGATTTTCTGTCCTGCCTTAACGTCCAGATCAAGTCCTTTAAGCACCGGCTTTTCGGGAACATATCCGAAACGGATATCCTTAAATCTGATGTCTCCCTTAACGCTTTGCACATCAAAGGACTCCGTTCCGTCGTCGCGCTCCTTGTCCGCCTCCATAACCTCGAAGATACGCTCTGCGCCCGCTATCGCGGTCTGTATATTGGCGTACTGATTGGCTATCTCGTTTATAGGACGTGAAAACTGCTTTGAATACAGTATAAACGCCTGAATAGTACCTATCGTGATAGAACCCTTTATAGCAAGCCATCCGCCGAAAGCCGCTATCAGAATAAATCCGAAATTGGAAATAATGTTCATACAGGGACCCATTACGCCGCCGTATATTTGCGCCCTAATACTCGTCTTTTTCAAATCGTCGGACATTTTGCGGAATTGCTCGACGGCGTCCCTTTCTTTATTATAGGAGGCTACGGTTTTGAAACCTACTACCATTTCCTCAACGTGACCGTTAAGCGCGCCCAGCAGTATCTGCTGTTTCACGAAATATTTCTTCATATACTTAGTCAGAAATCCCGACACAAATATAGTAAGGAAAATAGTGGACAATGAGATCAGCGTCAGCAAAGGCGAATAGATCATCATAATCACCAGAGAACCGATAACTGTCAGAACTCCCGAGATAAGCGAGCCTATTGACTGTGAAATGGTAGTGGAAATGTTCTCCACATCGTTGGTCATACGGCTCATAATATCGCCGTGGCGGTGAGTGTCAAGATACCTTATCGGCAGTCTCACAAGATTTGCAAACAGATCGCGGCGCATTGTCTTTACGGTGTACTGCGAAAGCTTTGCGGAAAACAAAGCCTGCAAATAAGTAAATACCGACGACAGCAGATAGACTGCTCCCAGCACCGCCAGAATTTTGATCATACCGTCAAAATCAACGGTTAACTTGCCGTCCTCGATCTGAATAAAGTCAATGGCTTTTTGCTGTAAAGACGGCGCTGCTAAGCTCAGCAGAGTAATTATCAGCATAACTGCCAGCAAAGCGAAAAACAGATATTTGTTTCTGCCGATATAGGCTATAAGCTTTTTAAGGGTATTTTTAGCGTCCTTCGGCTTTTCGGCTGTAAGCCTTGCGCCATGGGGACCTCCCGGTCCTCTTTTCGGTCCTCCCGGACCCATTTGCGGCATAGGGGGCATTACATCTCACCTCCTGTATTTTTCATCTGAGAATTGTAAATATCCTTATAGACCCGACAGGTTTTCAGCAGATTTTCGTGACTGTCGCAGCCCACAAGCCTGCCGTGGTCAAGCACAGCTATCCTGTCGCAGTTTTTCACGCTTGCTATCCGCTGTGCGATAGTAATTAAAGTCGTTCCCTCCAGCGCCTCGTGAAGCTGAGACTGAAGCTTTGCCTCCGTACCCAGATCAAGAGCGGAAGTCGAGTCGTCAAATATAATGATCTCAGGCTTTTTAAGCACCGCTCTGGAAATCGAAAGCCGCTGCTTTTGTCCTCCCGAAAGGGACGCGCCCTTTTCGGCTATCAGACTGTTATAGCCGTCCGGCATTTTTGATACGAACTCGTCTGCCTGAGCTATCTCTGCCGACGCAACGACTGCCTCAGCGTCCGCGCTGCTGTCGCCCCACTTGATATTGTCCGCGACAGTACCCGAAAACAGCTCGCTCTTCTGGAGAACTATTCCTATCTTATCTCTCAGCTCGGACACATTAACGTCCTTTACGTTTACGCCGTCCACAAGCACTTCGCCCTCCACAGCGTCATAAAAACGCGGGATAAGGTTGACCAGCGAAGATTTTCCCGAACCTGTCGCGCCCAAAACGGCAATATTCTCACCCTGCTTTATATCCAAGCTGAGATTGGATATAACAGGTCTGCCCTTAGTCTCGGGGTAATTAAAGGACACGTTTCTGAAAGTCACCGTACCTGTTTCGGACTTATCAAAGGCTTTGCCGCCGTCTCTTATGACAGGCTCCGTCTCGAGTACTTCGTTAATTCTGCTTGCCGAAGCCGAGGCTCTGGATATGCTCTGGAACATCATCGACATCATCATTACGCCCTGCAGAATTCTTGTGAGATATGTAATAGCCGCCATAATTTCGCCTATCTTCATTGCCTGCGCCTGCGCCTGAAGTCCGCCGATATAGATAACGGCAATGACCGAAATGTTCAGCACCAGCATAAGCACAGGCTGTAGGACAGCCATTAATTTCTGCACTGTAAGATTTGCCTCCATAAGCTTAACGTTTGCGTCGTTGAAACGGTCTGCCTCGTAATCCTCACGGACATAAGCCTTTACTACTCTTGCTCCCGTGACGTTTTCCTGCACCACGGAATTCACCGTATCGAGCTTTTTAGCCACTACCGCATAATAAGGATTGGCTTTTTTCAGCAGTATCAGCATAAAAATTATCTCGATAGGCAAAGCGCACAGTATTACCAGACCGAAATGAACGTCCAGCGTAAGCATCATAATAATGCCGCCTAAAAACATCAATACATCGCGCACCATTGCTCTCAGACAGAAATCCACCAGCTGCTGGATCGCCGTAATATCTGTCGTAAGACGTGTGACAAGAGAACCCGTTGTGAACTTGTCCGTCTGCTCGAAGGACAGTCCCATAACCTTGTCGAAAACGTCCACTCTCAGGTCTCGCGAAAAGCTCTGGGAGGCTACTCCGCTGAACGCCGACGCTCCGATACCGCAGGCACCGCCAAAAATCAGCAGCAAAAGCATTTTCAGTCCCGTACTTACTATCAGGTTCATATCCTGTCCCAGTACGCCGTCGTCAACTATCTGCGACATAAGCTTAGGCTGTAAAAGGTCTACCGCGACCTCTCCCAGCATAGACAGCGGAGCCAGCATTGCAAAAAGCCAATACGGTTTAAGGTATTTGATCAGCTTCAAATATCATTCTCCTCTCCTATCATATTTTCAAGAATTTTTCTCAGCGTAGATTTAAGCTGTTCCGTCTCGCTGTCGGAAAGTCCCGCTAGCATCATTTCCTCTGTCTCGCGGGATTTTTGCCTTATCAGACCGTCAAGCTCCCTGCCCTTGGGAGTAAGATATACCCTTACCTGCCGCAGATCCTTTTCGTCCGCCGCGCGTTTGACAAGCCCGTGTTCCTCCATTTTTACTAAAGCCACGGACACCGTAGGAGCTTTAAGTCTCGTGAGCTGAACAAGCCTCAGCTGCGTAACTCCGTCCTCTCTTGACAGATGAAATAATATCTGTCTGTACCCTCGGGAAAGTCCCCGTCCGGACAGACCCGCTTCCGCACTGAATTTTTCCGTCGCCGACGAAACGATGCAGTCGAACATTCTGCCTATATCCGTGATATACATAGACGGCGTAGCGTCCGACTTTTGCAGAAGATGCTTCGCTCTGTCGCGTGTGAAGTTTCTGTCGTGTTCTCTCAAAGTATCACCCCTCAGATTAGTTAGTCAACTAATTAGTTTTCTAAATAATTATACAGTTCCTTTTCGGTGATATTATTTTTATGTTATGAACTTTTCGTAAATCTTATCGGTGCAATAAAAAAGACAGCCAAATTCTGTTTGACTGTCTCTGAAATTATAATTCCTCGTATATATCCTTATGCGCACGGCCGAAATCTATCTTGCCCGAATTTACGTTTGCGTTCAGCACCTCGATATCTATACTGTCTCCCACTCGGTATTCGTCCCCTGTGCTGAAATTTTTCAGATAGGTCATTCCGTCCGTTTCGTAGTAGCCCTCTCCCAGATTGTCCGTATGGAGAAGTCCCTCGCAGGTGTTGGGCAGAGTTACGAAAAGTCCGAAATCCGTTACGGAGGAAACCGTGCCCGTAAATGTCTGTCCTATCTTGTCGTGCATATATTCAGCCTTGTAGCAATCCTCGCAGGAGCGTTCCACCTGCATTGCCGTAAGCTCCGTGGCAGAGGACTGCTCCGCTGAAGCATAGGCAAATTTATTGAACTTTGTCCTGCATTCCTCTGCGGACATTCCTCCTAAAAACGCCGACATAATACGGTGTATGGTCAAATCGGGGTAACGTCTTATGGGAGAGGTAAAATGCGCATAATCGTCAAGCACCAGACCGAAGTGTCCCAGCGGCTCGGTATCGTACTTCGCCTTGGACATACTTCTCAGCACCACGTTGTTCATTATCATTTCAATAGGCGTATCCTTGGTTATTCTGAGTATCTCCGCCATATCCGACGGCTTGACGGTATTGCCGAGAACATATGTCACATTAAGCTTTGCAAGAGTTTCTTTAAGCCCCTCTATCTTCTCGTCGGAGGGCGGCTCGTGTACTCTGTACACAAAGGGCAGTTCGTTTTCAAGACCGAACCTTGCGGCGCACTCGTTGGCGGCAAGCATAAAGTCCTCGATCATCTCCTCGCTGCGTCCTCTCGTTCGGGGAAGAACGTCCACGCATATATCTTCGGGACTGATAACAAGCTTGCTTTCCGACGTTTCAAGCTGAGGTGCGCCTCTGGACAGCTTTTTCGCTCCCAGTATGTCCGCTAGCTCTTTCATCAGCGGGAGGCAGTCTATGACCTCCGCGTATTTTTCGCAGTTTTCCTTGGAATTATAGCCCTCCAGCAAATCGTTTATCTCCGAATAAACGCCCTTTACGCGAGAACGTATGACCGTCTTGGCAAACTTATAATCAATAATATTCCCCGACTTGTCAAAATTACAAAGGCAGGAAAACGCAAGCCTGTCCTCATTGGGATTAAGCGAGCAGATACCGTTGGAAAGCTCCTTCGGCAGCATAGGAATTACCCTGTTGGCGTAATACACGCTTGTTCCCCGTCTGAACGCCTCGTTGTCCAGAGCCGACTTGGGAGTAACGTAGTGGGAAACGTCCGCAATATGAACCCCCAGCAGATAGCCGTTTTCGGTTCGCTCAACGGAAATTGCGTCGTCGATGTCCTTAGTGTCCGCGCCGTCAATGGTAAAGATAGGCTTGCCGCGCAGATCCAGCCTGCGGGGTATCTCCTCAGCTATCCTGCCGTAATCCGAGACCTGTTTAGCCTCGTAAATGACCTCCGGTGGAAACGCGGGAGTAAGTCCGTTGACCTCAAGCACGCTCATAGCGCAGGCGGAAGCTTTCATAGAACTGCCGTAATTGGACACTACGGCGCACTTATGCTCCGAATGCCGCTCTCCCCTTTTTGTTATCTCAGCCACAGCCTTGTCTCCCTCGTGAAGCTCAAGTCCAAAAGGATTATCAAAGCTAAGCGCATACTTGGACAGCATATCGGGAACGATCTTAAGTTCGCCGAATTCATTGACTATCTCTCCGTTGAATTTTGTGAAGTTCTCCTCGGCGATCTTCACTACCTCGCCCTCGGGGGATTCTCCCATACTTTCGGTGAGACGGACATACACGATATCCTTGGGCATTGCGCCCATAAGTCTTTTGCCCGGGATAAAAATCTCCTCTCCCGTATCGAGATTTTTCACAAAACCAAAGCTTTTGTGAAGTCTTGTGACCTCGCATTTTTTCAGCTTTCTAAGATCGACCAGCGTAAATCCGTATTTTCCCTCGACAATCTCGCCCTTGGCTTTCATTTTATCGACGGTCCGCACGAATTTGTCAAAATCAAATTTTTTGTTCCTGCAAGCCTTTGTAAGCTCCTTAAAGGTAACGGGCTTCTTTCCCGACCTTTTGAGCTTTTCGTATATCATTTTTCTGTAATCTGTTTTCATATTAGTCCTTTCTCCGTACTTTTTATTCAAAATATTCCTGCTTATATTCCAGCGCAGGGTAGCTTTCCTTAAATTCAAATCCCAATTTCTCCGCTATGGCAAGGGACGTTTCATTTCTTGCGTCCCAATGGGGAGTAAGTCCTCTGTTAATACATTCGGTTAGAAACGCTCCGCCGCAGATTTTGGCAAGACCCTTCAGTCTGTACCGTTCGTCCGTGGCGACCTCTATCTCCACGCCCTTGCTGTACACGGTATAGCAGGACATTCCGCTGATTATCTCCCCGTTATATGTGACAACAAAGCCGAATGCTCTGCGTTTAAACTCGCTCCAGTCTTTGAAATTTGACGTAAATGCCGCAGACCAGTCCTGCTCCTTTGCTTTATTATAGTATACCTCGTTGATAGGCTCAAGCTTAAATTCGGGATACTGTGAAATTCTTCCTGCATACCCTTTCAGGACTTCCAAATTAAAGCCGTTCTCAGGAAGCTTAGTACGAAAACGCTTTGTGATAAAAAGTCTTTCGTCAAGCGTCACAAGAGCCTGCGCCCATTGCTCGTTTTCGGGCATAAATATGGCGTACCTGTTGTCCCGAGCCAATTTAATAGCGTCCCGCGCAAAAGAAATGTCTCCGGCGCAGAAGTAAAAATCTCCTGAAACTATTACAGCCGACGCGGGAATTTCAAGGCTGTCTGAATATGCATCACCGTACATTCCCTCGAAGAACGAGAGCAGAACGGAGTCCTCAAAATTTTCAAAAAGCGGATACAGCTTGTCCGCAATACCGTTAGCGCAATACATTTTACAAACCTCACATAAATTTTACATAATTAATGAAAAAGCCCTGCTGAAATTGCAGGGCGGAATGTTATTACGTTTATTTCATAACCTGAGCTATAATATTTACCGCAAGCGTAACTACGAAAAGAATGATCGCGCACGTTCTGGTAAGCCTGTTAAGCTTTGCGTCACGGGTATTGCCTGAATTTTTGCCGTAGAACGAGTCGTTGTAACCGCCGCCGATAGCCGAGGTCAGACCCTGCTCTTTAGACTCCTGCACAAGCACTACCAAAATAATAACAATACTTGCAATAGCAAGAAGAACTCCTGCTGCAATTTCAATCGGATGCATAATAAATCCTCCATAATAATATAAGTAATTTGTATTATTATAACACACTTTTTCAAAAATTGCAATAGGTTTCAAAAATATTTTTTGCACTAAAATAAGATTTTTTTCAAAAAGGGGGGTTGACAAAATAAAAAAAGTATGGTAAAATGATTAAGTCGCTGATAAGCAGATGCATAATATTGGACAGGTGTCCGAGTGGTTTAAGGAGCCGGTCTTGAAAACCGGTGATACGGCAACGTACCGTGGGTTCGAATCCCACCCTGTCCGCCAATATTTCCTGCGGAATTGTTTCCGCTATTTTTATAATTCACGACTGCTGTTTTCGGCAGTTTACCACCCTGCGGATTTACCCAAGTGGTGAAGGGGCTCCCCTGCTAAGGGAGTAGGTCTCGAAAGGGGCGCGAGGGTTCAAATCCCTCAATCCGCGTTAAAGCTAAAACCGCCTATTTACGCAAACCCGCGTATTTAGGCGGTTTTCATTGTTTGGCACATTAACAAAATGTGTCATATAGACACAAAAAAAGTGTGAAAATCGCAAAAACTGGACACAAAGGCATAGAAAAAGAGCCGCCGGATTAAATCCTAATGGCTCTTGTGTGTAGCTCTATTCGTCTTTCTGCTGATTAACTTTTTTATCTTCGGCATTATCAGTATCGGGCTTGTTGTATGCAGAGTTCATAGCCTCAGCTAATGCTGTGCTCTGTCCGTCTGTCAGCTTTGCAAATTTTTCAGTATATTTATTCATAGCACAACCACCTACTGATATTATAACCGTTTTTCATAATTTGTCAACTTCCTGCTATTTGTAAGGAGCATATCATACGTCCTGAACTTTGGGAAGAACTTGATGTTTCAACAAACTTTTTTATCAGAGCTCCTATAAAAATTTGTATCCCTGCTCAAAATCCGAATGAGAAATTTGTACCATTTGCTTCCATATGTATATGGGTAGAAGCAAATAATTTTGCAAACGATTTGTCTCCATTTTTTGGACTTCTTACCGTATGTTGAAATTGCTTTGAAAATATGCTATAATCAATAAAAAAATAAATCGAGGTGAACACTATGCCAATAACTATAGCTATATGTGATGACGATGAGAAACAAATCAAATTGCTAAGAAAAATGCTGAACAGCTGGTCAGCAAGTAAGCCGTTTGCATTGGACATTGCCGAATATGTCAGTGCCGAAAGCTTTCTTTTTTCCTATGCCGACAATCCCTGCGATATTCTTCTCCTTGACATTGAAATGAGTGGGATAAACGGTATGAAACTCGCAAAAAAGCTGCGGGACAAAGGTGATATGCTTCCCATTGTATTTATCACAGGATACTCAGATTATATCTCAGACGGCTATGACGTTGAGGCATTGCACTATCTGCTAAAGCCTGTGAACAAGGATAAACTGTTCGCAGTGCTTGACAAATTTGCAGACAGAAATGTACATTCATATCAGATGATCCTGCCCTGCAAAGATGAAACTATTCGGCTATCTCCAGACCGTATCACTTATATAGAAGCACAAGGAAGAAAAACTGACGTATTCCTTTCCGACGGCAGAGCGCTTGATTGTGATATGAGTATCAGCAAATTGGCAGATATGAATATTCACAGCTTTGTTCGCTGTCACCGCTCCTATCTTGTCAATCTGCGGTATGTGAAGAGTATCGGCAGAGCGGAGATCGAGCTTGATAACGGAGTAAGCATCCCCCTTTCAAGACGGCTCCACAATGAAGTGAATGCAAGCTTTATCAAATTTTATAAGGGTGAAAAGAAATGAAATATTTAATTATCATATCGATCTCAACGGCTGTCTGCTGCCTTGCGTTTTTTTTAATAGTCTTATTCCGCCGTAAAATCTATGATCTTATCGACCGCCGAATAGAACGCTTTCAAAGCGAGCTTATCGAAAAGCAGGTACGTGAGATACAGAATATGTACCGACAGATACGTGGCTGGCGGCACGACTACCGCAACCATATCAACAATATGAAGATACAGCTTACCGAGGGCAATTATGACAAGCTGTCCGACTATCTGAACGAGCTTGCGGACGATCTCGATAATGTTGATACTGTAATAAAAACGGGCAATGTTATGGCGGACGCAATTCTCAACAGCAAGCTAAACGTTGCGGAAAAGCTGAATGTGCGGCTGAACGTCAAGGCCGCCGTTCCCGATAATCTCCCCATCAGCGATGTGGAATTATGCTCTGTGCTGGGAAATATGCTTGACAATGCCGTTGAATCCTGCGGCACTCTTCCCGAGGAGGAGCGCTTTATGCGCGTCTACATAGGCAAGCTGAAAGGACAGCTTTATCTCTCGGTGCAGAACTCCGCCGGAAAAGTCCGCAAGGAAAAAGGCTCATATCTATCTACCAAAGAGGGTGAACACGGTTACGGTCTGTTCCGTATTGACAGGATAGCAAAAAAATACGGCGGATATGTCAATCGGCAGAATGAGGAGGGTGTGTTTGCCACCGAGATAATGATACCCTTGCAATCCGCATAATTTACCACTCGTTCCGTATATTGACCGTTCGTTCCAAAATCAACACGAGCGGTCAATTTTGTGTTATACTGTAAATGAAGGAAGTGAGAAAATGAAACGTGTTAAGATAACAAAATATACTAATGAAAAACGCAAAAAGGTCTGGGATAATTACAATAAGGAACAGGCTAAGATAAAATACAAAACGAGTGAGAATATGAAATATATTCTTGCGGAGCTTTGGAAAAGCCAGCCTGTTATGTTCGTCCTGCTGATAGCGGAACTGTTTGCATCGGTGGCAAATTCGCTGTTTGGGACGTTCACAAGCAAATATGTGGTGGAGCTTGCGCTCGGTACTTCTGTGAGAACAAGGCTTGCGGTTATATGCCTGCTGCTTATCGCAGGCGAACGTATGTCAAAATACATATGGAACGAAACAACCGATTATCAAGGTTATGTTGGCGATTACAAATTTCTTTGCCATATGAAACGGAAAATAATCCGCAGGAATATGTCAGCAGATTACGAAAACAACGAAAGCTGTGATAAAAACGATGCCTTAAAAAAGGCTGAAACAGGCTCCGATTATATCACGTGGCAGACTGTAAATACCATAAAATATTTTTTGCAAGCGGTATTTCAGGTCATAGCGTACGGGTCTATCTTATCTTTGCTCGATCCTGTTATGGTGCTTATCGTCGGTTTGCCTGCGGCAGCGAGCTATTATATTGAGCGGCACAAAATGAAGTGGATATGGAATATGTCGGACAACTGGCAGAAATACGACCGTGAGATCGATTATATACGTCATGCAGGCAGTGATTTTTCTTCCGCAAAGGACGTTCGCATTTACGGTATGGATAAATGGTTCTCAAAAATATTTGCTAAGTCGTTCGATAGCCGTCTTGGCTGGTATGAACAGCAGGACGAGTGGTCGTTCAGGCACGATCTTGTTCGTGTACTGATGATATACTTATCAAATTTCGCTGCTTATGCGTATGTTATTTATATGGTGGTGAAAGGCAATATCGGCGCGGGAGATTTCGTGCTTTATTTCAACTCCATATACAATTTCGGGTCTTCCGTAAGAGATGTTTTCGATAAATATTCGGGCTTCAAATGGCTGTCGGATAATATCTCGTACTCAAGAGAATATCTGGATATTGAGGATAAAACAAACCGCAGCAAGGGCGAAAATCTTCCCTCCGGTGAATGTGAGATCGAGTTCAGAAACGTAAGCTATAAATACAGCGGCGCTGAAAAAGCGACGATACAGAATATTTCTTTTACTCTGCACAAGGGTGAAAAGCTTGCGCTTGTCGGTCTTAACGGAGCAGGAAAAACAACGCTGATAAAGCTTATGTCGGGACTATATGACCCCACGGAGGGCGAGATACTTCTGAACGGCAGGTCTGTGAACAGCTATAACAGAGATGAATATTTCAGCCTTTTCGGCGCGGTATTTCAGGATATTGCGGTTCTGCCCGTTACTGTTGCGGAAAATGTTGCAGGTGCGGATATTGAAAATATCGATATGAGCAGAGTGTATGACTGCCTGAAAAAGGCGGGGCTTTACGATAAAGTTATGAACCTGCCCGAAAAGGAAAACACATATCTTGTGAAATCGGTATTTGAGAACGCCACGGAGTTTTCGGGTGGACAGACGCAAAAGCTTGCTCTGGCAAGAGCGTTATATAAGGACGCGCCTATTTTGCTTCTTGACGAGCCTACGGCAGCGCTAGATCCCATTGCAGAGCAGGAAATGTATCTCAATTATGCTGAGTTTTCAAAAGGCAGATCAAGCGTGTTCATTTCACACAGACTTGCTTCAACAAGATTTTGCGACAGGATAATTATGATAGAAAACGGAACGATCATTGAAGAAGGAACCCACGCTGAACTTATGGAGCAGTGCGGAAAGTACGCAGAGCTCTTTGAACTTCAAAGCTCATATTACAGAGATAAGGAGGTGCATACAAATGGGTGAAAATAATGAGAAGAAAATGACAGCGAAAGAAAAACGTGAAATAATAATGCGAACATTAAAAGCTGTAAACGCCGCAGACAAAGGTTTTGTGGCAAGAGATACATTAAAATACTGCATTGATCTTTCAGGCGAATTCATATCGATTTATCTGTCTGCACTGGTCATTGACGGAATAGCGCAGTCCAAGTCCATTGAAACCTTGCTTCTATATGCGGCAATAGCCGTTGGTATTCAGGCGATGCTTTCTGTAATACAGCGATTTTTATTCAGGCGCAAGGACTCGCACAGCTTTACAAAGTCATCAAATCTGCAAAAGAACCTTTGGCAGAAAGTAATGACAATGGATTATGTACATCTTGAAAGCACCGACACACAGAATCAATTTGCAAACGCACAGCGTCAACCTGATAATAATAATGCAGGTATCGGCGCAGTCTGCAATTATTTTAAATTTACCATAGGCGGACTGTTTATGGTGATAACGGGTGTTATGCTTATTATCCCGACAGCTTTCAGAAAGCCGACAGTAACGGCAGGCTTTGACGGGTTTATCCAATCTATATGGGGATTTATCACAGTGGCGGTCATAACGGCGGTTCTGGAGCTTATAAAATCGCTTGTGATAAGTCCCAAGGGCATACTTGGTTTTGAGGAAATCCATAATGACAAGAATGTTATTCAGGCGGGCCGCGCGGATAACTTTTTCAATCAATACGTTCTGAAAAATTACCGCAA
Source organism: Ruminococcus sp. (assembly GCA_030531185.1). Lineage (GTDB taxonomy): Bacteria > Bacillota > Clostridia > Oscillospirales > Ruminococcaceae > Hominimerdicola. The sequence continues at coordinate 9,369 of JAUNOG010000033.1, read as the reverse complement.
CGGAAAGGAAATAAGAATGTATTCCCAGCAAATGCTTATCGAAAAAGAGCTTGACAAGGCACAAAAAACGGTTTTTGAAGGCTGGTTCAAGGGTTACAAAAAGGCTATGCTGCCGAGTTTCATTTTTCAGCTTGTAACTATTCTTACAAAAGTATTGATGTACGGTTTCGCTGTGATGAGGGCTGCAAGCGGTATGCTTACTCCCGGAGAGGTTATTGCATTTGCAATGTATTTTGAACAGATATCGGCAGGCGTTTCGGAGATATCCGACGGTTACGGAATGATGAAAATAACGCCGACCTTCTGCAAGCAGTACTTCGATTTTCTCGATATTCCCGATGAAAAATACAAAGGCACTATCCCCACCGAAAAGCGCAATGACAACGAGTACGAATTTGAATTTAAGCACGTTTATTTCAAATACCCGGGCAGCGAGGAATATGTGCTGAAGGACATCAATCTGAAATGGCGTATCGGCGAGAAAATGGCTCTTGTGGGCAAGAACGGCTGCGGAAAATCCACTCTGGTAAAGTTGCTCTGTCGGCTGTACGATCCAACCGAGGGAGAAATCACCCTTAACGGTATCGACATAAAAAAGTACAAGTACGAAGAATATATGACGCTGTTTTCGGTAGTATTTCAGGACTCAAAGCTGTTTTCGTTCAGCCTTGCGGAAAACGTTGCCGCCGATACAGATTACGACAGCGAACGTGTACAGGACTGCGTTATCCGTTCGGGGCTTGGCGACCGCCTTATTACAATGGAAAACGGCATTGAAACATATCTGTATAAGGATTTCGACGAACTGGGTATAGAAATTTCGGGCGGTGAAGCACAGAAGCTATGCCTTGCGAGGGCAATATATAAAGGCTCACCGTTTATCGTACTCGATGAGCCTACGGCGGCGCTTGACCCCATTTCCGAGTATGATATTTACACTAAATTTAACGGTATTGTGGGAACAAGGACAGCAATATATATTTCACACAGACTTTCAAGCTGTCGGTTTTGTGATGATATAACCGTGCTTGACAGCGGCAGTATTGCTGAGCGCGGCACACATAACGAGCTTATTTCAAGCGGCGGTATATATTCGGCTATGTGGACGGCTCAGTCTGAATACTACAAGGATACAGCAGGAGAGCTGTTTAAATAGAGGATGCTGAGGCAGTGCCGAACAATTGTGCCAGCCCCGTGTTTACTGTTATAAAGATATCATTAATACAATCCAAACAGCCTTAATAATTTCTGCCAGAAATTCAGTTTTTCTTCCTGTATTTCTTCTGTTTCGATCTCAGGGATTTCGATTGCTTCCGTTTTAATTACAAATTGTACAGACTCCACGTTAGTATTGTTCTCGGAAACAAAAGAAACGGTTTCTTCATCTGAGCCTTGCATTGACGATATAACATCATCGATCTTGTTTTCGATCTCGGTATCCATTCCCGACGTTTGATCTTTTAATTCGCCTGTTCCGTCGGACAATTCGTCAGTTCCGTCACACATTTCAATTATCCCGTCATACAGATCGGATATCCCTCCGTCAAGGTTTTCTGAACCGTCAACCAGTGATTTGCTTCCTTCCGCAAGGTCGGAAACTCCTCCTGTCAATTGAGAGTAGCCCTGAACGATCTTATCAACGCCTGAAGTATAATCAATTATTCCGCCGTCAAGTGTATCGTACTGCTCCGACAGCATATTGACACCATCAGAAAGTGCGCTGACATTTACAAGCATAGAACTGAGAGAATCTGCAAATATACCGATAGATATATCAAATTCTGCATAGCTTGTTTCAAGCCGTTCAAGCCCTGCGCAAAGATCGTCCGCGCCCTCTGAAAGAGCATTAAGGTATTGCTCTGTTCCTGCAATTGCAGCGTTGTTTCCCGTCAGCAGCCGGACTATTTCAGATAGCTGTGATACCTGCTCCTGCAGCTGATATATTTGTTCCTCATATCCCGGAATATTTTCAAGCTGTGAAATGGTTTCATTAAGCTGATCTATTTGAGCATTGAGTGCACTTATCGCCTGATTATTTCCTGCGGAAAGTGCGTCAATGTCCAGACCGTTTTCGCCCATTGCCGCTTTATACTGAGCATAACCAAGACTGCCTTTAAGCTGTTGCGCCCCGCTTTTCAGATTGGAAACAGCTGCCTTTATCTCACCCGACGCTACCGTCAGCTTTTTTAGATTTTCCGTATCGGCGGAAACCGAATTTAACGCGGACTGTATCTGCGCCAGTGCGGATTTTACCTGTGCGGAACCGTTAGTCAGGGTTGCCGACTGCGCGTTCAATTGGTTCAGACCGCTTTGCATTGAAAATATACCGCTCGATAGCTTTGCGATACCGCTGTCAAGGGATTTAGCGCCATCTGTAAGCTGAGCTGAACCGTTTTTTAAGGAAGATCCTCCGTCTTTTAACTGACTTGAACCGTCGGAAACCGCCTTGGCTCCGTCGTCAATTTTCTCAATCCCGTCGTTCAATTCAGTTACCTTGCCGGTAAGTTCGCTGCTGTCTACATCTATATCAAGATTCATTTTTACACCGTTTATTGAAACGGCAGCCATTTCAAAATTTTTAACATCAGCAGTAATGGAAGCGTTTATTCCTTTGTTCGGAAGTATAGTATAGGATATCTGCTTGTCACTGCCCACATTTGCCGTAGTTGCGCCCTCAGCTTTTATATTACTGCAAATATCGGTATCAAGGGTGAATGCTGCCTGCAAAGCGTAGTTTTCGTAAAAACTTCCGCTGCATTTTTCGTTGCGGGATACATCAAATTTAATTTCAAGACTGCCGCTTTTACCTGCGATCTCTTCGGCTGTAAGTTCTTTGCCGTCAATAAAATATCTTATGGATACCGTCCAAGGTATCTCAGTATCTGTAAGAGTTCCCTCCATATACGCCTTTTCTGCTGTTGTGGAAAATGTTATTTTATCTTCGTTCGTTGTTATCTTATCGCTTGTATTAAGCATTTTCAAGCTGTCGTATTTGCCGTAATCGGTAATATCTCCGCTGCCGAATATGTTCACAGCGTATACTCCGTCGACCGAGCCTTCGGCATCGGTCATAATATAGATTACTTCCTCCTTTTGAGAGGATTTTTCAGCCGAAACGGGCATTGCCGCCGACATAATCATTATTACGGCAAGTCCTGCGGGAACTGTTCTGTTCAAAATTTTCATATGTAATCACCTCATAATTCAGTATAAAAATCAGCATTCTTTGTTGTTTTGCGTATAAGTCCGTCGAAGACATAAAGCAGTCCCGGCAGGACGAATATGACTATTCCGAGAGAACAAAGCGTTCCTCTTCCGATAAATATTCCAAGCTGCGCCAGAAGACCGTGAGTTGAGATATATCCCAGCAGAAAGCCTATGACCGTAAGCGCGCTGCCCGATGTCAGTATTGAAACCGCGCAGGAGGATACCGTTTTTACAACAGACTGCTTTTTAGGCATTTCTTTTCGGTATTCAAGATAACGGTCGGTAAGCAGAATAGCATAATCTACCGTTGCTCCGAGCTGAATGGAACTGATAATAAGATATGCGATATAAAAAATGCTTTGATCCGTAAAATACGGGAACGACAAATTGAGCCATATTGCCGTTTCTATACTCAGCACGAGAATAACGGGCAGACTTATTGATTTCATAGTAAACAGCAGTACTACAAAAACCGCTCCTATTGCTATAAGATTTACTTTCATCATATCGCTGGTCACGGTGTTCATCAGATCGTAGGTGCTTACGCCGTTTCCCGCAAGATAATATTTGTCCTTGTAAAAATCCTCCGCCGTAATTCGTATCTCCTCCACAAGCGCGAAGGTCTCTTCGCCCTCGTAGTCAACATCCAGCGAGAGGACCAAACGGCTGTAATTTTCAGATCTAAGCATTGACAGGGTGTTTTCATCAAGATATTCCTGCGGTATCTTCATACCGACTGTATCCACATAGGAAATGATATTTGTTACCTGAGGCAGTTCCTTAAGCTTGTCGGAAAGCTCCTGCTGCGTTTGATTATCACCGTTGGGAACAAGCAGCACATATGTATCGCTTTTACCGAAAGTTTCTTCGATAAGAGCCGTATCGGAGCCAAGTTTAGTCTCCTCTCCGAAAATATGAGACGATCCGTAATAAAAATCATTAGCGTTTGAAGCAAGAAACGACGGTGCAATGATCACTGCAAAAATGCAGGCAAAAGGAAGCATTGTTCTGCTTACAAATTTACCGAAACGGTCAAAGCTCGGAACAAACCTGCGGTGACGGGTCTTATCAATGATCTTATAAACCGTTAGAATGAAGTTCGGCATAAATATAAATACGCTTATAAGACTTATCGCAACGCCCTTTGCAAGCACAAGACCAAGATCGGGACCTATTTTAAAACGCATAAGGCAGAGTGCCGCAAATCCAATTACGGTCGTAAGTCCGCTGGAAAGTATGGAGCTTGTTGATTTGCACAAAGCGTCTACCATAGCCTCTTTGGGATTTTCATAAGTCTCACGGCTCTCCTCAAATCGGTGAAGTAAAAATACCGAGTAATCGAGAGATACCGCAAGCTGTAGGATTGCTCCCGCTGCATTCGACACAAAGGATATTTCTCCGAATATTATGTTACTTCCCATATTAATGAGAATAGCAACGCCTAATCCCAAAAGAATAATAAAAGGTTCAGCCCACGAGGCAGTGGTCAAAATAAGGATCAGCAGAACGAACGCAACGGCTATAACAGCCATCTTCTGAACTTCGCTTACTGTACTTTCCGTAGCCACAGCCGTAGATACCGCCGATCCCTCCATAGCGTTATCGTCTCCGATGATGTTTCTGATCTCGTTTACCGCATCAAGAATATGATCCTCCTCTATTGTCACCGAAAACAATGCGGAGTTGTTCATATAGAAGCTTTCTACCGTATCGGTATCCATTACTTCAATAGGCTGAGTAATATCCGTACTGTCGTCCAGCCATGTTACCGAAGAAACTCCTTTTACATCAGAGATCATATTCTTGTATTCGATAGCTTCGGGAATAGTGACGTTATTTACCATAACCCTCGCATTTGGTATCCCTCCGTCAAATTCCTCGCTCATAACGTCTAAAGAAACAGTAGATTTGCTGTCCTCCGGCAAATAAGCGTTCATATCGTAATTTACGGATACAAGCCCTCGCATCACTGCTCCGCATACGGCAAGCAGCAAAAAAACCGTTATCACAAGCTTTGGCTTTGAAATTATACACCGATAAAACTTTTTCAAGAATCGTTTCCTCCTTTATCCTGAATTTCTCCCGTGACAATAAGGTTTCGGTTTCCTGTGTTCAGCACAAAAGTTACTGTATTTGAATCAAGATAACCCGTCCCACTGTAATCTACTATACCGGAAAGAGTTTTGATATGTCCCGATATTTCACAGCTCCCGTTTTTTTGGATAGTACCGCAGAAATAATTTTCATTCTTCATAATAATAAGCTCACCTTCAAGGCGATCTTGAAAAATATGCGCATTCAGTACTCCTTTTTTATCTCCGATAGGAGCTGAAAGAACAATATTATACTTTCGGCTTTTTATTTTCTCCATAAGCTTACCTCCGTTCATACTGATATGATACTCAAATTGAAAAATTTTTTCAACGGTCAATGTTTGGATTTTGTGTGAATTTCGGTCAAATGCATATGATTTGACCGTCAAATCCATAAAAATATCCGTTGAAATTTTTTACGGACAGGTGTATAATAAATATACAGAACGGAGGGATACAAATGAAGCATGAGGTAACGACCTTGAACACAAAAAAAGCGATAGCATCTTCACTCAAAAAATTAATGGAGAAAAAACCTCTTTCCAAAATAACAGTCAGCGAAATAGTAGCAGACTGCAATATAAACCGTAAAACGTTTTACTATCATTTTGAAGACATTCGAGCGTTGCTAAAATGGATTTTGGAACAAGAAGCTGTAGAAGTTGTTAAAAATTTCGATTTGCTTCTTGATTATGAAGAGGCTATTAACTTTGTTATGGATTATGTAGAGAATAACAAACATCTTCTCAACTGTGCATATGATTCTATCGGACGAGACGAACTAAGGCGATTTTTCTACAATGATTTTCAGGAAATCGTACTTACCCTGATAAACCGTCTTGAAGAAGCTATGGGTATTTCTGTAAATGAGGACTTTAAAAGTTATGTCTGTGATTTTTACACAGAAGCTCTTGCCGGTCATCTAATTGACATATTGCGTAATAGGCAGTCATACGACAGGAAAAAAATTATTGATTATTTTTTAGTTACGCTTAAAGCTTCGCTGCCTGAAGTGCTGAAACGGGCTAACGAACTTTGGTCGTGATCGAAAGATAAACAATTATGATTAGTTGATTGCTTCAATGCAGTTACATAACCCTTAGGTTCTAATGCCCCATGGTATGCAGGTTTAAGTCCTGTCACCCGCATCAACGACAAAAGTCCCTGAACAGGGACTTTGGGTTCATATAAGTATATAAAAAGAATTGGCATACAGTTCAGGCGCAGCTTGAAAATCTAAAAAAGCGTGCCGCCTAAGCAGAAAAACGCGCTTTGAAATTTGAAGAAAAGTTAACTAAAGAAAACGAGCAGTTAAAGCAAGGAAACAAATTTCCGACGAATATAAATTTCTCAAAGAGCAGCTTTTGCTGAGCCAAAAAAAATATCCTGAATAAGAAAAATAAGCGACCAATATTTTTTCGTCGGGTTTAGAAAGAATTTCTTCTCAATTTCTCTACCTGTAAATTATTCAAAGAATTGTCCGATAAATTTCTGAACATTGCAGGGTAGCGGTAAATATTATATCCCACAAAAACGATGATAATGATAACAATCACTGTGATAGATGCTATCGAAGCTTTTTTCGCACATTAATTTTATCTTGTGAAATTTGTCAAAACCTTTTCATTATTCGGGTGCACCAGATCATTCTCTTTTCCAAGTGCGATACATTTCAGTAGCCATGCCATATTTTTGCCGATATTATACATCGTCATAAGTCCCTCTTTATCCTCTGCTACCTGCTCGGGCTGCGCGCCGTATACATGGTTCCAATAAGTAGAGGACACTACAGGCATAGAACAAATCGTAAAATATTTGTTGATCACGTCAAAGGACGCAGTTGTTCCCGCCCGTCTTGCAGATAAAACCGCTGCCGCAGGCTTAAATTGAAACGCTGCTCCTCCGGAATAGAACGCCCTATCCATAAAGGTTAGTAGTCTGCCGCTGGGATGGGCGAAATAGACCGGAGAACCGAATACAAAACCGTCCGCCGATTTTGATTTCTCCACAAATTCATTGACAATATCATCAAATATACAACGTCCGCTCTCTTTACATTTGCGGCAGGCAATGCAATCGGGCAAAGCCTCGTTTCCAATAAAAAACATCTCGGTTTCGATTTCTTCTTCGTTCAAGGCGCGTTCAACTTCGCACAATGCCGCATTCGTGCAGCCGTTTTTTCGGGAACTGCCGTTTACAATCAATACTTTCATTTTGCAACAACCTCCTGATACTTGCAAATTTTTTGATACATATTATAATGTAATTGTTTGAACCGTTTGTTATAACTTATTATACATTACGGTAGTTACTATCGGTCAATGTATTTGGATTTAAAAAATCGTAAATTTTTTATAAAGTAAAGCAGGGGATATTACAATGTATACTATGATGCAGGTTTGCAGGAAACTGAATATGACTTATCAGACTTTGAAATTTTACTGCAACTAGGGACTTGTCCCTAATGTCAAAAGAGACAGCAACAATCGCAGGATCTTCATTGAGAAGGATGTCAAGTGGATCAAGGACCTTACTTGCCTGAAAAATGCAGTATGAGCATTCAGAAAATGAAAGAGTATCTTGATTTATGTCTCGGCTATCACTATTTTGTAGACGATAAAGAGGCATACCTTATTCACCCGCTTGAAGAAATTGCTTGGACGAATGGAGAAGGCAGCGGCGACGGTAATATGAAAACTATATCCGTTGAAATTTGCGTTAACAGTGACGGAGATTTCGCAAAAGCCCGCACTAATGCGGCTTATGTTGCGGCGTATGTTCTGCATAAGTACGGCATAAAAAAAGTTGTTGCAGTTACTGGTTCGGACGCTAGAGGCAACAAGGCAAACGCTAACCTTTTTCAGCATAGAAGTTGGGCGAATAAGAATTGTCCTGAAACTATCCGAAATAAGGGATATTGGAATAGTTTTGTAAAGGCGGTACAAGCTGAACTTGACAAACTGAACGGTGTGAAAAGTACAAACGCCAATACTAACCAGAGTACAAGCAATACTTTCACGCCATACAAAGTGAAGATAACCTATAAAGACGGAATGAACGTCAGAGCGGGTGCAGGTGTAGATTGTGCACTAGTCAAGGGCGTTATAGCAAAATACGGTATTACATATACTATTGTCGCCGAAAAGATTGTGTCAGGGCAGACCTGGGGCAAATTGAAATCTGGTGCGGGTTGGATTTGCTTAACTGGATTTACAAAGAAAGTATAAAAATAATACCTCCTCGGAACATTCCAAGGGGGTATTATTTTTATGTTTTGCACAAATATTCAGGCATATATTTGTAACATTTTTTCTGCAAAAAACATTGACAGCCACGTTATAACGTGGTATAATATAAACATAGAGAGGAGGTGAAAAGGTTGAACGAACTCGAAAACAAAATAAAAGAGCTTTCCCAGTTGGTAGGACAACTCGAAAAGCTCACGATTAAGATAATCTCGCTGATAGGCTGAGTTATAATCTTAATCAAGCTACTGACGTAGCAACAGGGCAGGGCGCAAGCCCTCCCTATGCTATAATTATAACACGAGTTGTTCACTTTGTCAATATGAAAAAAAATACTTTAAAACTCGCATTAAAAATTTTAGAGTTAATTGGACTTGTAGCTTTTTTTGTTGCATTGATTAGCTTACTTTTAAAAGGAGGAATTTGAGTGAGACTTAAGGAACTACGCACCGAAAAAGGTTTTACTATGTCACAGCTTTCCGAAAAAACAGGATTACCCAAACGTACACTAGAGGATATTCAGCGTCGCGGAGATTGTCTTGTATCAAATGCTATAAAAATAGCCGACGCATTAGGTGTTACACTTGATGAACTATGCAGAGAATAACGAAAATACCCCGTGAGATTAATCACGGGGTATTACTATACCTAGACAACCATTAACAAAAATATAGAAATGGTTCGTCTTGGTTTTATCTTGGCTCCCCCTGTTGGACTCGAACCAACGACCCTGCGGTTAACAGCCGCATGCTCTACCGACTGAGCTAAGGAGGAATATAAAAATGTCGGCGACAACCTATCTTCCCGGGCAGTCGCCCGCCGAG
>JAUNOG010000003.1 GCA_030531185.1 Ruminococcus sp. | reverse complement strand
CCTTTATCTGCTCGGTACTCTTGAACAGGAAGCCTGCCTTGCTTGCGTATATCATTCCCAGATCGTTGTGGCTGTCGCCGCTTGCAATGGTCTCATATCCAATGGACTGCAAAGCCTTGACGGTAGTTAACTTGGACTGTTCGCAGCGCATTTTAAATCCCGTGATTTCGCCGTTTTCCGCCACTTCTAGAGAGTTGCAGAAAATCGTAGGCATTCCCAGCTTTTTCATAAGCGGACCCGCAAACTGCGAGAAAGTATCGCTTATAATGATGACCTGGCAGATCGACCTCAGTTCGTCAAGGAACTCCTTCGCACCGGGAATGGGGTCTATCTTTGCGATAGTCTCCTGAATTTCCTTCAGTCCCAGTCCGTGCTCCTTTAATATGCCGAGACGATAATTCATAAGCTTGTCGTAATCGGGCTCGTCTCTGGTAGTCCTTTTCAGTTCGGGAATTCCGCTTGCCTCAGCGAAAGCTATCCATATCTCAGGTACGAGCACGCCCTCTAAATCCAAACAAGTAATGTACATCATACATTTCCTCCAATCAAAAATTCTTTCCAAATCAATTATACCATATTTTCTCGGGACTTGCAACAGTCTGCAAAAATTTTTTACTGAACGTTATTCCTCGCAGAAAATAAGGTATGCGCTGTCGGGGGTCATAACCTCGTCGCCTGAAAGTCTTATGCTGAAATTCGTGACGTTCTCGGGATTTACCGTGAACTCGTCTCCCACTTTGCCCGCGGAGCATTCCTCGTCAAGCAAGCCTTTGATTTTATTGCCCATTTCCGTTATCTTCACCCAAGCGTATTCCTCATCGTCATAATCGATGCACACTCTGATAAATGCGCTGTCGGGATACTTCTCAAACGCTCTTGCGAACAAGTCAAGACGGTCTTTAGCCAAAGCCTCAATTTTTCTGTCGGTCGCATAGAACGAACCGTAACGCAGGTTTTCAAAGTCCCCGTCGGTAAGCGTACCTAGAGGTTTAAGCTTGACCGTACCGTCCTCGCGCTCGCCGCCGTGAATAAACAATACTGCGTTTTCAGTAAGCTCGTCCTCGTCGTAAGCCATTCTCATTGCAAGTCCCTTGAGATCGTCCTCGGGATAATAATATTCCCCGACCTTGGACGAGGGCAGCCAGCTGAGACTGAGCCAGCTTCCGTCCGCCTTTCTCACAGCGTTAAAGCTTTCCTGCGCAGGGGGAAGATAACCCATAAGGATAAGTCTTTCGGCGGTAAAGCAGATAAGGTCGCAGTATGCGCTGTAGTTTTCCTTGTCCGCGTCGAAAATTTCAAGCTCCCGCAGACCGCAGGCGTTAAGACCTCTGGTGGTTATCCACAGGTAGTCGTTGTTTTCGTCTCCCAGAACTTCGATCCCGTAAATATAATCGACCGTCGGCGGAACGTTGCTTTTTACCTGAAGTCTTACCCAGTCTCCCGACAGCACTTTATTTGCGGAAAAATCAAAGTAAGCGGGCGCGTCGGGACAAACCGCCTCCAGTACCTTGAGCTGAATAAGCATTGCTATATCCGTCTGCTCATCGGCGTACATTATTGTCATAAGCATTCCTGCCGACGCAAACAGATTATCCTCCTGAGCCTCGGTAAGCTTATGCATAAGCTTGAAGTCTCTGGGGTCGGGCATTCCGCTGTACACGAAACCCACGTCGCAGGTGAAATCCTCCTCGGAAATCTGGGCCGTGAACGAACCCTTTTCTTCGTTTTCTGCGGACAGATTTATTTTTAATCCCTTAGCCTTCAGTCTTTCCGAAATTTCGTTCCAGTCGGGCTTTTCGGGAATATCGCCGCAGGGTGCAGCCATAAATGCAGGTGTTCTGCTTACATATCCCGAGAAAAACGTTTCACTGTCGCCGTCGCTGTCGGGATATACCTCCTCCAGCCTGTCGCGGTAAAAGCTGTTGCCGTTTCTCTTGTCAAATTTCTCAGCCAGATCTCTTGCAATGCCGTAGAAATACTCGCTTATCGCCTTTGCTGAATAGTTATTCTCGGCGTTCCACAAAGGAAAATCCTTAGTAAGCACCAGTCTTATTTCTTCATCGCCCATAGCGCCGAAAAGTCTGTATGCTCCCTCTGCGAAAATTAATTTCATTCTGTGATTGCGGCAAGCCATTGCGTTGGGCAGTTCTCTGCGGAAAATATTGATACCTGCGGAAATATTCACCTTGGAGTACATACACAAAAGAACTCCGACGCACTCAAGCAAATCCATTCTGCGGCGTACCATTGGATAAAGCCGTCTTGCGTCAGCCACCGCCTCGTCGTATCTTCCTTGCTTTATAAAATATTCGATACGGGCGGCATATGTATACTCAGGCACCTCGGCGCAGTGCATTGTTCCCCTTTCTAAAGGCTCAAAGAGTTTCTTGGCTTTTTCTTCGTCCCCCTGCAAAAGAGCGCATTTCACCCTGAACGACTGCTCGCAGGCCTCGCAATCCTTTAAATCGTCGGCAGGCTCGTCTGCAAAACTGCCGTATTCCTTCAAAGGCAGAAATCTACCCGTTTTCATTGTGAACTTCTCATATAAATACTTGTAGGCGCGCTGAGAATATCCGTACTTCCTGCACCTTTCCGAGAACTCCTTAAAAATACTCTCAATCTGCTCCAGCGGAACGTGATAATAATTTTCGCTGTCCTCAAGAACATACTTGAAATCCCACATAAGATCGTAACGGCAATCCTCCTGTATCTCAGGGTGACTGTCGTAGATCGCAAGCAATTCCGGGAAAATTATAATAGCGTCCACATTGTCGCTGTGGAACACAGACTCGTGAATATATTCGTCTCTGAATATAAACTGCCACTCTGCGTCCTTTGCAGCGTCCGCCGCCGCAATAGCCTTTTTTATTCCCCTCATTCTCGGCGCACCCTCGTCAAGCTGCAAATATTCGTCCATATACTTGTCGGGATCAAACATATATCTTTCCTCCTAAATAATTTTTATTTCAACGTACAGTGACCGTACATTTTTAAATACTCCAGTCAAGAAGCTGTAAAAGATTTTCGTTGAGCACCTGCAACTCGTTGCTGTGCATAGGATACCCGCCCGTCAACAGAGCCTGAACGTAAAGTATCTCCGTACAGCATTTCAGCCGCTCGTTATCCTGCACCGACATAAGCCTTTTCACCAGCGGATTGTCGCCGTTGAAATACAGCTTAGCCGTCGCCTCGGTTTCGTATTCCTCCGCAAAAGCGTTTAACATCTGCGAGAACACATCGTCGGACTTCTCCATAGACTGCTTGATGTCTCTCAAAGTAAGCGCCTCGTCCGTAACTGTATAAAGCACAGGTAGCTCGGGCGGCTCGAAGCGTTTCACCACGGCAGTACAATCATAACCTTTAAGTACCTTTCCGCAGTCGTATGTAAAACGGTCAACAGTCTCCTCGGACACTCCCACAGGGTCGTAAAGCATACCGTCGATACTGTCCATTTTAAGAACCGAGACCTCTGCGTTTGGATTTAAAAGCTCCAGTCTTTCAATAAGCTGTCGGACATACGTATATCCTGCATTCACCAGCATTTTTCCTCTTGCCAGAAAGATTGAGGACACCTGCCTGAACTCGTCGATATAGTTGGCGTAAACAATTTCGTCCTCATAGTCGGCAAGCTGTCTGCCCGTCACAGAACCGAAGGATGTTTCAAAGGTAAGATGAGGGAAAAACGCCTTGTACAGCGAGTCGTCCTCAACCGCCACGGAAGAGACCGCAAGCCTGTGTGTACTCACCAGTTTCCGAAACACCCCGCTGTTTTGTACAGACAGCTTTTCAAGGTAGCCGATAATACACTCCGAAAGCTCTTCTCTAGCCTCAAACAGAGCGTCGTCCTCGTAGAAATCCTCTCGGGAGGCGGTAGGTCTCAAACCGTTTGTATTGATAAAGCACCGCAGGAAAAACGCCCATTTAGGCAGAAGTCTTCCGCCGTCCTCGGTCAAAAGCATATTTTTCAGATAAATTCTGTGTAACTGCTTTGCAGTAGGCGCAACCTCGTCGGACAGTATAAACGCAACTCCCGAAAACAGTCCCTTTTTGCTTTCAAGCGGAATATAGTCAAGAAACTCACAGCCGAACATAGTTCTTCCCAGAGCCATTATCTGTTCCCGTGCAGTCTTTCCCGTGGGGAACGGCGGATTGAGCCTGATCTTTTGGGGATTTTTCCCGTCGCTGAGATACACGGGATAGGGCAGGGGCATACCGTAGTACTGCACCAGCGAAGTTATTTTCTCCGCCGTAAAATAGCCCTCCGAACCGCTTTTGGGAGCAAGAATGACCTCCGTTCCGCAATGGGATATCTGCCCGCACTCGCTTATGGTATATGTTCCGTCGGGCTTGCCTCTCCATTCAAGAGTTCTTTCGGGAGCTTTCACAGAACGTGTCCGCACGCATATTTCGTCCGACACAAGAAAACAGGAAAGCAGACCGATCCCGAACCTGCCTATGTAGTCGTTATTCTCCTTCTGCTGCGCCGCATTGTGCTTTGAGGACTGCCCTATCACCGCAAGAAAACGGTGTATTTCCTCCTCGGTAAGTCCCGTACCGAAGTCGCAGAATTTAAGCAGAGGAGCGCCGCCCCGCTCTTCAAGAATGATAGTGATCTCTCCGCCGTTTTCATCGGGAGCAAAGCCTCCCGATCTTCTCGCAGACAGCGCGTCCGCACCGTTCTGCAAAAGCTCTCTTATGAACACGTCGGGTGAACTGTACAAATGGTTGGACAGTATATCTATCATACCGCCCAGATTTACTTTAAACAGAAACGGCTCGCTGCCGCTCGCATTACCGCTCATAACGTCATCGCCTTTCGCTCGGCGAAACCGCTCCGCAGTTTGGAATTCGCCGTATTTTCATTTATTTAAGTATATCATACTTTGTCAATTTATGCAATAGAAAATTTCGGAGTATATAAAGCAAAACTCCCCGGGAATCAGTTCCCGGAGAGTGCGTTCAAAAAATAGATTTTATGCTGTACAAATGTGAAGCATAGACTTAAGCATACTTCAAACCACTTGATATTTTTTGAATTTATTTGATAAAGCTCATCATTTTATGAACGTATAATCTATATTTTATCAAGATAATCTCTCACAAATTCATCTATATCAGGATAATGGCACACTTGTATGTTTGCTTTCTTATATTCCGCCAAATAGCTGTTTATAACATCATCATATGCAATTGCTGCCGCTTGCAGATTTTGCGGCTCATAACCGCCGAACACATCATAATCATTGATTTCCACTTCCCTGCCGATTTCGGAGATCATTGCATTCATACTGAGCATACTCATAAACGCAAGATGCCTGTTACTGCTTTCAGCAGAGGCAAACATTTTATTGTACCAATTTGAATACATTTCCTCGTAGGTACCTTTTAGTTTATCAGCAGTTACAGGTTCCTTTTGTACAGGAATATTATTCTCCGCTTTTTTAAACGAACGTGCCGTCTCCTGTATAAGTGTCGTCAAACGATTTTTTACAGCTTCAGCAGAATTTGCTGATAATACTTCCTCTATCATCACACAAAGCTTTTGAGGTTTGTTTTCCATTGTTTCCAGTTCCTCATAAACACGCTTTGAACCGTAGCGAAAATACTTTTTATTCAGCATTGCAATCGCATTTTCAAGATAATAAACAGCACAGCCTGCCTGTATCCAAATATCGGACATTTCTTCTGCTGTCATTGCTTTTATATAATAATGCTCCGCCTCTTTGAATAACTTTTCAGCTTTAATATAATCTTCTCCGGAAAAAGGTAAAAGCAAGATGTCATTTACTTTTTTTCTCAACGCTTCTAATTTTTCCATATATTTTTTGTCCGCACAATATACAATTTTGGAATCCATAAGCTTTGAAATATTTGGATCGTTATAAAGTGCGTCATTTTTGAGACTTTCCCATGTCGTACAATAAATATCGTGACCTACCTGCAAATCGTCCTGAATAAAACAACAGCTTAACTGCCAGCCTCTGTCGTCATTTATCAAAACAAGCAAATCCAAGTCTGATTTCTCATAAATATCTCCTGTCAAAAACGAACCGTATATCCCGATCAATGCAAGCGATCCCGGACATACTTTATTTGCTTTTTCTATGATCGCATCTATTATTTTTTGATTTCTTTTTTCTAAATTTTTCAATGTAAACCCTCCCACATACAAATTACAAGCATATCTTTAATCCAAGCTCCAATTTGTAAACATATTTATTATATCACAACCCATTTGCGATGTCAATCTGTATCTCAGTATATAAAGCAAAATCCCCGGGATTTTATTCCCGGGGATATAAGATATCACAAATATGAATTTACAGCTTGTCGTATGTCCCGTCAGGCTCTATGATACCGACCTGCGCCTGCTCGGTCTCACCCGTTTCGGGGTCTCTCGCCGAGCGGATATTATACAGATAACCTGTTTCGCCGTACCGTCCAAGCTTGCCTGCACGGCAGCGGTCCTCGTCCATACAGACATTGACGACTTTTACGCATATCACAGCATTATCAGCGTTGGGAGAAAGCTCCTTTTCCCACTTATATTCACATTCCAGATTGAGAAAGCATTCTTTTATCCTCGGAGCGTTGATCTTGCTTGCAGGCTCCGCCGTAAGTCCCGACGCTGTAATTTCATCGTCTTCATAACCGTTGTTTTTTATAGTGTCCATACATTTCATAAAAATATCCTTGGACGGAAAATTAACAACGCAGCAGCCGCTTTCTTTCAGAGACGAATACATATGTCCGTACTTGCTTACGTTTGAAAATAAACAGTAATATTCTTCCTCGCCTGAAAATGTACACCACGACTGCATAGCTGCATTGGGTTTACCGTTAGCTTTATAGCCTGTAACTGCTACCAGCGGAGACGGTATCGCAAGAACGTATTCCATCCACGAAAAGCCGTATAATTTTGATTTGTCAATGGACTGCGGACATTCGCTGTATTCTTTTTTCATAGAACTACCTCAATATCATATGTCTCCGAACTCTCTCAAAAGCCTCATATTTCTGATACAAAGATCGGACTTCCACCAATTTGCCGCAATTTCATATTCCTTGAAGTCATTGTACCACAGCCAAGTAATATTATACGAGCCGTCGGACAGCTGGCACTCCTTTATAAGCCTGCATTCCTCCGAAACAAGCTCCTCGCTGCCGACATAGAAAATGCTGTCCTTTGACATAATAAAAATAGAGGGCAGAGTAACATACTCCTTATTCCATTTCGATACGTCCTTGCAGATATTAAGACTTACCTGCTCAGTCACCGCTGTACGGAATAATTCCATATCAACAATATCGGCATTTGCTCTGCATAGATATTCATAAAGCTGTGCAAAGCATTTTGTGATGTGAGGTTCCTCACAAGGTATATTGTCCATATACCATTCAAAAGCCTGCTTTGCAATCTCACTGCCAAATCGGTAAAGCTTGCTGTCCTTATCAGCAAAGAGGACTATAAATCCCGCAAGAGCGGCAGTCGGATTATATTTGAATTCACTGCCGTTATCTCCGTAATTCCACCAGACCGCGCAGGGATAATCGTTGTTTGACGGTACGGTATTGAGCCACTGCTTACGCTCGCCGTCAAAGTCCGCGCCGCTTTCAAGATAACGCAGTATGCCCTGAATTATCGGATGCGAAGCGTCCTCGAATTTTATCTCGTCCAGTATACATATCGCCGCCCAAGTCTGAATGGGAGCGGAATTCGGGTTAAAGCTGTCTGCCTCCAGAGCGTGACCGAAACCGCCGTCGGAGTTCTGATATGCGCTTAAAGCGTTCAGTACAGCCTCCTGCGAGCCGTTTTCAAAATGATACTGCCACCTTGCCATATCCAGCGGTCTTGCACTGCGGTAAACGAACAGTCTTGCCTTTTCAAAGGTCGTCATAAAATATCTCCTTATCCGAAAATAAATTTTTTTATCTTCTTTTCTTCTGCTTGGGGATTGAGCTTTAATATCCGAGCTCTGATTTTCTCCTCTGCCTCTTCAATGGGTATCTTCATTGCGTTTTCCGCAAATTCTTCACCGAAAAGCTTTTCGGGCGTACTGAAAACAGTCACGTTCCAGCCGTATTCCTCCCCCGATTTATTAAGCTTGCTTGTTCTTCCGCACATAGTGATGTACATTTTCATCTGTAAATCGGTGATCGCTCTGTCAAAGCGGCTTTTATCCTCTTTTCCGAAACCGCCCAGCCGTTTTATATAGTGGAGCGGCATACTCCCATTTTCGGCTATAATGTCGTAAATTTCCTTAGCGGTACGACTTATCTCGCCGTCCGCATAAGCCCGTTCAAAGGACTTCCCCCGCCTGCGTACCGACAGGAAATACGGATACCACTCCTTGGTAATATACCCGCTGGTACGGAAAAACACTTTGGAATAAGCGATATCGTCACGTTCCTCAAGAACACGCATTCGCCACTGCCACGGATCTGTCTCGGGGTCGCCCGTATGCCAGCTTATGGGAGAAACGTTATTTTCAGGAGAATTCCACGCATAATCGATTATCGCATAGATACCTTTGTCGTTTCCGCCGCCCATAGAAAATCCGCATTTCAAAAGTTCATTACAGAAATCGGAAAAATTCTTTATCATATCATTTACCCGCCTTTCCCGAATTTCGACTTGCTGTAATCGTAGGGTACAGCAGTCCCCGCGACTACGCCCTCGATTTTATTAATAAACCGGATGTACCATTTTTCCACGCCCTTAAATTTTATCTTTTATTGCATTATACCATAATTCAAAGCGCTTGTATTGTAAAAAAACGACATCGGATATTATTTTCCTGCAAATTTCACAGCCTGTTTAGGCGTCATTGAATGACGTCTTTTAAATTCGTTCAGCAAATGCGACTGATCTGAATATCCGTACTTCTCCACAGCGTCAAGAACATTAAAACGCGGACTAAAACAAATTTCCTGCCACAGCATCTGATAGCGCACCAGAGAGGAAAAAGCCTTCGGAGAAATTCCCATATTTTCATTGAAAACACGCTCCAGATGTTTTTTCGATAAGGCGTTCTGTTGTGCGATATCGAATATTTTAGCCGTACCTCTCGTACAGATAATATCGGAAATACCATTCATAAGATTAGCGTTTATACGGTTTGGGTTCAGCCTTTTCAGCAGGATATCTCCTGCAAATTCAGCCCGTTTGTCAAGAGAGGTAACGCTCATAAGCATAGGCAAAAGCTCTTTTTTCAAAGCGGAAAAATAATCTCCGACCTCAAACGCTCTGTTCTTACTGCCTGCAAAGGAATTCTCCGCAAACAGAACCGCCGTCCACGCATAAAATCTTATGGCAAAAGTGGAAGTAAGCGCAGAATTTCCAGTTCCCGACGAGGAATAGGAATTTTCGTCCAAAGCGCAAAAATGTCCGTCAACCAAGTTGTTTGTATAGTCGAAATGAAAAATGATATCCATACAGGTATCGGGAATAACAAGGCTTGGTTTATCGCTTATTATTCCACTCCGCCTAACAGGCTCGGGAGTTCCCCAGAAACAGCGTATGTACGGTTTAAGCGCATTGCAGGGAGCTGTCTCGGCGTAATTTTCGTTACGCTGAAAGGGATCGGCGGTTATGGGGTGATATTGGGTAATCAGCCTTAACATATTTCACCTCGGCTTTTATGTTCTTATTCCCAGCTGAGCTTGAACAGCCTTGCGGTATACTGCTTTTCAAGTCTTACCGTGACCGCTCCCGTATTTTTATTAAAAGCAAATTTGTCCTCGCTGAACGACGGATATATGCACTCGATTTTCACTTCCCTGCCTTTCAGGAAAGCAACTGGCAGTTCGCAGGTATCCCTTGCGCTCTCGCGTCTCCATACGGCAAGATAGGCTTTTCCCTCGCATTTAAGTCCCAGAGATACCCATTCGTCGGAGAATTTTGAAAGACCGAGGCTCCAGAACGGCAGAGCGGTTTTAATATCCCCTCTGATCTTTTTGTACACGTCGAGAGCCTCTTTGACCAGAGCCTTTCTCTCAGGCTCGATATATCCGAGATGTCCGCTCTGGTGTATTCTCAGAAGCATTGCGTTGACCATATTGAACACGACTTCCTCCCTGTCTCCCGAGGTCATAGGATAAGACCATATCGCCGACTGCTCGGGACAAAGAGCGGACGGAGAATTCGCCGCGATAGTGCAATACCTCTTATAATCGTCCTGATCGGAGGTCGACTGTATGGAATAACGCGACAGCATTGCATAGTCCATTCTCAGACCGCCGCTGGAGCAGTTTTCGATAATAAGCTGCGGGTGACGTTCAAACACGCCGTCAAGCCACGCTATATATGCCCGCTGGTGCTCGAGAAGCCCGTCGCCGAAGCTGTCTGCGTTATGCTCCGTACCGATACCCGGCTCGATGTTGTAGTCCATTTTAATATAACCTACGCCGTAGGTATTCACAAGGCGGTCTATGACCTCGTCGCAGTGCTCCCTTACTTCGGGATTTCTGAAATCCAGCTGATAACGGCTCCTGTCGTAGACCCTCTTGCCGTGACGGGTAAAGAACCAATCGTCGGGCAGCTTGTCCGCCAGCGGACATTTAATTCCCATAACCTCAATTTCAAGCCATACTCCCGGGATCAATCCCTTTTTGCGGATATAATCCGTGACCTCTCTAAGACCGTTCGGAAAACGCTTTTTGCTTTCCTGCCATTCGCCGACCCAATCCCACCAGAAACCGTCGGCGTACCAGCCTGCGTCAATGCAGAAGTATTCGCAGCCCGCCTCAGCGGCAGCGTCGATAAGGGGGAATTCCTTTTCGGCGGTAGGGTCTCCCCATAGACAGTTCATATAGTCGTTGAAAATTACGGCAAGCTTTTTGTTGTCCGCATTCTTACGGCGGATAATTCTTCTGTACTTGGTAAGCTCGCCAATAGCCTCGTCAAAGCCGCCGCTAACGGCACATATTGCACAGGGTACGGACGTAACGCTTTCTCCCTGTTTAAGATTTTTGCACCAGTGGGACTCTATCTCCGACGGCCCCGCCAGCTGAAGATACAGATGACCCTCCTGATCGGATATCTCCCAATGCCACGAGCCGTTGTTTTCTATCTGCCAGACAAGAGCGGAACCCGTTTCGGTATTCTCCAGATATCCCATAGGGATATACTCCTTAGCAGACCAATTGCCCACATTGGTAACGCCCAGCACCTTTGAAGAGTGCTGATAATCAAGGGACTGAGCCATACCCAGACCTACCTGTTCCAAGGTATAGAACTGCCACTGCAATTCTCTCTGCCACGAGTTGTGACAGATACCGATCTTCAGCTTTTCGTCCTGAGATCTGAGACCCTCCTTTTCGATACCCGTCAAAGCGAATGACGACACATATTCCACTGTCTGAGTTTCCGAGCCGTTATTGGTAACGACAGTCCAGCTCCGCACTGCGGAAGTGCCCGTATAAAACTGCAAGTGAGAAACAGTTTCAAGTCCTGTTGGTTCGTCAATACAGGTAATTTCAAGCTTTCTGCCGAAGCTGTTATTGGTATCGCTGAAATCCTTGAATTTCATACGGTAGCCGGGGGCGGTGACGATATACTTGTTTCCGTGGCGCTCCCCCGCCCTGTCGATACCGCTTACCTGCAATTCCACAAGCTTAAAGCCCGTAGTTCCCGTGCGTGAGGTTAGAGTTTTCTCGTCAAAGGGCAGAGCCGAAAAATGCAGAAGTCTCGGCTCGTTTCCGTCGTTTATTTCAAGGACTAAATATATTCCGTTTTCGTAGATATTAATTCTTTTCATATGTAAATTCCTTTCACTTTTTCAGTTCAACGGCGACAAGATGAAAGCTGTCCGCAAAACGCCTTGTATAGCCGCTGTTTCCAACGCCTCTGCTTACTATCATTTCAGAGCCGTTATATGTATATTCTCCCGAAGTGTATTCGGGGAAAAGCCCCTGCCCCGGAGCGTAAAGTCCGTTGGGGAACGGAAATCTGAACAGTCCGCCGTGAGCATGACCCGTGAAAATCAAATCAGCCTTACAGCCCGCCTGAGAGGACATATCCACGATATCCTGAAAATCCTCGGGATAATGGTGCAGCCAGATCGTAAACTGCTCCTGTGCGGGATAATTCTTCATCATTTCATCGGCCTTATTGCTGTACAGATAATCGGAAGTTCCCGCCAGCAGTATTTTATCCTCCCCGCGCTGAAGATAGACCGTTTCGCTGTCAAGAACCGTTATGCCGTTTTCCTCACAGCACTTGGTCATACTGTCCTTGTCCCGCTGTTCAAGCTCGTTATCGTGGTTCCCCCAGACGAGATAGCAGGGAGCGATTTCCGATATCTTTTCAAGGAAAGCATTCGCCTTGTCTGTGTCCGTCAAAATGGAGTCCGCAATATCTCCTGTGATAAAAATATAGTCGGGGTTCTGCTCCTTTATTTTCTCGGTCAATCTGCCGTCGTATTTTCCGCCGTGATTGTGATAATCGGATACCTGCACGATGACCGTTCCGTCAAAGCTGTCGGGAATACTGCTGTTTTGATAAACGATATTCTCCACGTCTATTACATAATTCGAGCGTATAAACTCAGCAATAATCGCCGCAAGCACGACTGCCGCTACGATAATAACGAGCTTTTTTCTCTTTGGATTTTTTCTTTTTGTCGTTTCTTCCACTGCAAATCTCCTCAACTATCATTAAATAACAACAATAATTGTCCATTGTCAATTGTCCATTGCCAATTTTAAAAGCCTTGTGAGTATCTCGTGCGCCGCCTGCTCCTTTGTCATTATCGGAAGCTCCTCAGCTCCGCCCTCGGTAATAACGGTGATGATATTTGTGTCCGTACCGAACCCTGCGCCCGCCGTCCTCAGAGAATTGGCGCATATCATATCGCAGTTTTTAGAGGTAAGTTTTTTCATTGAGTTTTCAAGCACGTTATCCGTTTCCATTGAAAATCCGCACAGGACTTGTCCCTGAGACTTGTTTTCGCCGAGGAATTTCAGGATATCCTTGGTGCGTTTAAGCTCTATTTTCATTTCATTCTCGGACTTTTTAAGCTTACTGTTTGCAACATTAACGGGAGTATAATCCGCCACAGCCGCCGCCTTTATTATAAAATCCTGCTTGGAGCTTACCGCAGTCACAGCGTCATACATATCCTCGGCGGTAGTAACGGGAACATACTTCACAAACGGCGGGAGCTGCGCCTCGCAGTGTCCCGCAACGAGAGTGACCTCCGCTCCTCTGAGCATAGCGGCTTTTGCAATAGCAATTCCCATTTTGCCGCTGGAATGATTTGTGATAAAACGTACAGGGTCAATAGGCTCTCTTGTTGCTCCCGCCGTGACAAGTACCTTTTTGCCCGCCAGATCCTTTTCAAAAGCGATCTCACGGAGAATATACTCGAAAAGTATCTCAGGCTCGGGCATTCTTCCGTCGCCCGTGTCTCCGTTGGCAAGCATACCCGAGGCAGGCTCTATTATCTCATAGCCAAACCTTTTCAGCTTTTCGATATTGTCCTGAACAATGGGATTATGAAACATATTATGGTTCATAGCAGGGGATACTATTTTTTTGCAGGGACAAGCCATAACCGTCGTGGTAAGCATATCGTCCGCAATGCCGTTAGCGATCTTTCCTATCACGTTTGCCGACGCAGGAGCGATCAGCACAATATCCGCCTTTTTGGCAAGAGCAACGTGCTCCACGCTGTACTGAAAATTTCTGTCAAAGGTATCTATGAGACACTTATTCGACGTAAGGCTCTCAAATGTTATGGGATTGACAAATTGGGTCGCATTTTCGGTCATAAGCACCTGAACGTCGCAGTTCAGTTTTTTTAGCATTCTTGCAAGACTAACGATTTTATAAGCGGCAATACTGCCCGTAACGGCAAGCACCGCGTTTTTTCCTGTGAGCATTTTTATTCCTCCAATAATAAGCTTAAATTTCTGAAAATATTATACCACAATATCAGCCGAAAAGCAATGATTTGACGGGGAATATTTCCCTGAGTTTATTTACAGTTTATAATTGCCTGATATAATAGATATCAAGAAAGAAGGTTTCAGAATGTACAGATTACAAAGATTTCTACAGGGCAGATACGGTGCGGACAAGCTTTTTTACGGTATGGCGGCAGTTTGCATACTGCTTGCTTTTATAAATATTTTCGTGCGCTCGCTGATCTTACAGCTTGTGATCTACGGAATTTTAATACTTGCATTCGTCCGAATAATGTCCCGAAACATTGAAAAACGCTCGGCGGAAAACAGAAAATTCTGCGCCGTATGGGATAAGATCGCAGGAAAATTCCGTCTGATGAAAAGAATGTGGACAGACCGAAAGACGCACAGCTATGTGCATTGTCCGCAATGTAAAAAAGTACTGAGACTGCCCAAGAAAAAAGGCGTCCATACCACAAAATGTCCCAACTGCCTGCACTCGTTTCAGGTTAAAATTTAATTCAGTCATCACAAAATCGGAGCCGTACGAGCGCACGGCTCCGATAAAAAAAAAAAGCTATAAACAAAAAGAAGCCGAGACTTAATCGGCTTCTTTCTGTAGTAAGGAAAGTAAAATGAATTAAAAATAGAAGTAATCTGATTGATCAGAGAGCCGCGCCCTCTTTGATAGCGATATAGTCCTTCATAAGCTTGACTGCGCCCTCCACTCCCGTCTTGGAGCTGTTGATACACAAATCGTAGTTTTTCGCCTCGCCCCACTTCATATCTGTGTAATAGTTGTAATACGAGGCTCTGCGCTTGTCGGTCTTTCTGATGAAGTCCTCCGCCTTGTTCTTCTCAATGTCGTATCGTTCAAGAATTCTCGCCTTTTTCTCAATAATATTGCCCGAAATAAAGAAATTGATGACGTTAGGCATATTCTTGAGAACATAATCCGCACAGCGTCCTACAATAACGCACGGACCCTTCTCCGCAAGACCTTTGATAGTGTCAAACTGTGCAAGGAAAATTTTATGATTAAGCGGCATATCTGGATTAATTCTTCCGTCGGCTGTCACAGGATAGTTACCCATTACCAGCGAAAACAGAAAACTGTTTGTCGAGCTTTCATCATGCTTTACAAAAAGCTCTTGGCAGATACCGCTTTCCTTCGAGGCGATCTCCAGCAGTTCCTTATCATAGAAAGGAATACCGAGCTGTTCGGCTAATACCTTGCCTATCTCACGTCCTCCGCTTCCGAATTCACGGCTTATTGTGATAATTGATTTCATAAAACAGCTCCCCTTTCATAATAAAGATCGTATCTTTGCTGTAATTATATTATACCACACTTTTTGTATTTTGTACACAATTTTCGCCGAAATTCTTTCACAAATTTATGCAAAATATTTTGTGCAGATTTCATATATTTGTGTAGTTTCAAATAATCATAAACGTTTTCGCAGAAGTAAATAAAACACGGCGGACAGATCTATGCGCTCTGTCCGTCGAATAAATAATATTTTAAATAGCCGCAAAAGCCTGTTCGAGGTCTGCGAGAATGTCGTCGATATTTTCAAGTCCAACTGAAAATCTTATCATACCTCCGTCGATACCTGCCGCAGCAAGCTGTTCGTCGGTAAGCTGTCTGTGCGTTGCCGACGCGGGGTGCAGTACGCAGGTTCTTATATCCGCAACGTGTACCTCGTTGGACGCAAGCTTTAAGCTGTCCATAAACTTGACGGCAACGTCTCTGCCGCCCTTTATCGAGAACGAGATAACTCCCGAACAGCCCAGAGGGAGATACTTCTGAACAAGCGGATAATACTTGTTGCCCTCAAGTCCCGGATAGAACACAGAGGCTACCTTGTCATTTTCGTCAAGGTACTTTGCAACTATTTTTGCATTTTCAACATACTGCTTCATTCTTACGGGGAGAGTTTCAATTCCCAGATTGAGCAGGAACGAAGAGTTTGCCGCAGGATAACAGCCGAAGTCTCTCATAAGCTGCATTCTCGCCTTTACGATATAAGGAGCAAATGCATACTTTTCGGTGTAAATGATGCCGTGGTAGCTTTCGTCCGGCTCTGTCATACAGGGGAACTTGCCCTGCGTCCAGTCGAACTTGCCCGAATCAACGATAACGCCGCCTACCTGAACGGCATGACCGTCCAGATATTTGGAGGTGGAGTGAATAACAATATCTGCGCCCCACTCGATAGGTCTGCAAAGATAAGGGGTTGCAAAGGTGTTGTCCACAATAAGGGGCACTCCGTTTGCGTGAGCGGCATTGGCAAACTTTTCAATATCAAGGACAGTAAGAGCAGGATTGGCGATCGTCTCGCCGAAAACAAGCTTTGTATTCGGCTTGAACGCCGCGTTAAGCTCCTCCTCGGTGCAGTCTGGATCGACGTAAATGCACTCGATACCAAGCTTTTTCATTGTAATGCTGAACAGGTTTATGGTTCCGCCGTAAATCGAAGTGGAGGAAATAAAGCTGTCCCCAGCTTGGCAGATATTGAGGATACTGCAAAGCGTAGCCGCCTGTCCCGAGGACGTGCACATTGCCGCCACTCCGCCTTCAAGAGCGGCGATTTTCTTTTCCACAGCGTCGGTGGTAGGGTTTCCAAAGCGTGAATAGATCAGACTTTTGGTAGGGTCGTCAAAGACCTCCGCGACCTCGTTGGTGGAGTTGTACACATAAGTCGTACTCTGTACGATAGGCACAACTCTTGGCTCTCCGTTTTTGGGCGTATAACCCTCGTGTAAGCATTGTGTTTCAATTTTCATTGTATATCATTCCTTTACAAAATAATTTTTAACTTTCATACCTAAAGCTGTAATCGAAATTTTGCAGCTTGTACGGGTGATTTATGACCTTCTCCAAAGCCGACTGCAATCGCTCGGGAGAATAGCTCTCTCGGTAAAGACTGCCGTTAAAGCTGTAATAATTATCCGTACCTATCCATTTTTCTTCGCCGAACGCATTTTCAAAATAGTCTGCCGCAGGATCTCTGTCTTCACGCAGGCATTCTGCGCTTATATCAAACCTGAGTGAAAAGTCCTCAACTTTAGTCTGTTGGTACTTTCGGTATTGCAAGGCGCTTATCTCAATCTGATTGCTCCAGGTTCTTTCGGCATTGAACAAGGATTTAAAATCTTCCTCGATTTCTTCTCCCGTATTCTGTACGGTTCCCACTTGCACATAATAATACGGTTTTTTATAATAAACATTGTTAAAATCAATTTTTGCTCCGTACGCATTATATTTCCGCACAAGCTGTGAAAATCCGACAACGTCAAGATTTTCAGGCTTTATTTCTCCGCCGGCGATTGTGACATAGTACTCATTGAAGTCCGCCTGGCTTGGCAGATACCAGTCGTTTTCGACCACAAGCGGAAGATACTCGTAGGGCACGACCGCATACAGCCATTGATAACCCATATCGCAGGTCTCACCCTCATTGACAAGCGTATATTCCATATACACGCTGCTGCCGTCCACGATAACGTCATTCATTTCATACACGTCCGAGCCGCTGGAAAGATTGAAGGAAATCACAAACAAGGCGCACTTGTCAAAATCGATATTCCCGCCAATCTCGTCAAAAGCGTTATCGCAAATTTCATTCAGTCGGACAAGCTCCTGTTCGGAATTCACCAGATACTTATAATAGTACGCCTTTGTGCCGTAGTCGCCCTTGAATGCGCCCATTTCAATTTCACCAGCAAGCCTAACAGCGTTTTCAGACAGATTATTGATCGGGTCGGTAACATAATACATATCGTTTGTGAAGGTAGACGTAGTTTCCCTCGGCGGAGCAGTTTCAATAGTCGAAAAGCCTGTGACCTGCTCTTTGGAAGTATCTTCGGGCTTTTCAGTTGTCTGAACAGAAGATGTTTCATTGTATGAATTTTCACTTTCCGTCACAGTAATTCCCGTCGTTTCAGACACCGGCGACGATATGTCGGACGAACCGCCCGTTTTCGCACAGCCTGCCGTAAGCATTACGACAGAAAGACATATGAACGCAAAAGCAAGCTTTTTCATATTGTTTTCCCCTTTTTTATTTTTTCTATTTGATACAATCAAAGGAGCACAGGCAGTCATAAAGCTTATTACATTCCTCCTCCGAAGAGTTTTTATTGATAGTAAAGCTTATACAGGTGTAAACATCGCTTGCGCCCGTTTCATAAAATCCATAGAAGTCGTAAACTCCGTTTTCATCATCGAAATAACCTGTTTTTTTATCTCTGGAAACCATCATTACATAAGCGGTTCCCCCGTTCGTCATATCATACTCATCACGCTTAATTGCAGTATAATCAGCTACCGTTTTTTCATAGAGATTATACATACCGTTTGCGTCCATATATGCAGTATATCGGTCGGAAATATCATAGACCGTACCGTTGTACAGACTATCGGACGTTATCTCGATAAGATCTGTGACCTTTTCACCAATATCGTTCTCTTCCGTCTTACAGTCCATAATCCCGCATTTGTACCCGTCGGGAATATCCATACTGAAGCTCATACCCTCGCAGTTGAACAAAATCCCGCTGTCGGTTTCCGAAAGCTCTGCGCTGCCGTATCTGTCGATATCGTCGGTATTGTTATTATAGGTGATCTTGTTTGTCTTTGCCGTATCGGTAAATTTAAATGACTTTACACTGTCCTCGGCTTTTTTCAAAAGCTCCTCGTCCGCACCCCACATAAAATAGCTAAGAACGATGTATGTATCCTCGCTGTATTCATAATATCCCGTTACAGTACTTTGTTCCCTGATGCCGATCGATGTATTATCGGGGGCGTAAATTTTCAGGAGATACCCCTTTCTGTCCTCCAAAAGCTCCATAGTCTGCTTAGGCTCGATCTGGCAGGGATAATTCTCTGAATTTGAAAAACTGCTGATTATTTGGTCCGTTACTTCGTCAAGTTCCTGCTGCGGAGCAGGATTTATGCAGTCGTCCTCATCATCGGGAAATCTCACTGCGCTGAGACTGACAGTCATAGACGCCTCCTTTGAGTTATTCTGATGAATAAGACTTTTTTCCATCATTTCCACAAGTTCCACATCGCTCCGCCATTGAGCGCTCCAATAGTCGGAGACTTCGCTACAAGAAATACCCGCAGGCAGTGAAAACGAAAAGCTGAATTCGTCATTTGTCCAAACCGTATCGTGCGCATATTCGCTCATATCCATTCCCCATGCAGAAAACCATTGATAGCAGTCTGCAAGCATATAAATGTCCGACTTTTGAATTTGCGCTGTAATAACATTGCCTGACAGCGTACTCTTTACCTGCTGATAATCGTCATTATCGTCGGAGTTTTTACACAGCACGATAAGATTTTCAATGGGAACGTTATCCATATTCCCAGTATCAACTTCAAAGGAAAGCAAACCGCTTTCACCGTCAAGCTCTACCTCAACAGGACAGCCGAACAAGCCTGTAAGCTCGGAACTGACAATATCGATACCGTATACGTTTTCAAGGCTCGCTCCCCTGCCGATGTCCCCCGATAAGCAAACCTTTGTTATCTGAGGTTTTTCACTTTCGGACAAATCAAGCTCAATAGTTCGTTCCTCCTGTTTTTTCTCTGCAGCGTCCGAAACATCGTTTGCCGCCGCATAGGAAGTCTCGGAATAAATTTCAGAAGAGCCTGATGCAGCACCTTCCTCGTTAATATCTCCGCAAGCACATAGCCCCAGCACCGTTATTGACATAATCACCGCTATAAGTTTTTTCATTTTTTCCTCCCTATATTTACCTTAAATCTATTTTCGACATAGAAACCGCGCTCTCCATAGCAATTCTGCCGATCTCGGTCATATTTACCGCACCCTGACAGCCTGCGGCGGCTTTTTGCAGCGCAATTCCGAAAACAACGTGAAGTTCCCCCTCCTGCGCATAATTCTTTGCAAGAGCGGAAAGAGGTTTCCACAGATTTCGGACGTAGGTCTCCATATCGTCCCCCGTTTCACAGCTGCGGACTTTGCCGAACTGCTCGCCTCCCACGACGTAAGAAACGTACCTGAATATATCGTTAATATCGGGAAGCTTAGCTCCCACTCTCTGTACCGCTCCCCCTATCATAGACCAGACGGAGTACTTTTCGTTCACCAGCGGCTCGTTGAGCAGATCGCCGAAATAGAATTTACGCCCCTGCTTATCCTGCATAACGGTAAAAACCTTTTCCTCGGGAAAGCCTTTTTGCTTTATGTACAGATCCCGAACGTCCTGCTGGCAGGCATAGCCCGCAAGGGAACCCAGAGCACATATCAGCGACTGCGGGTGAACCTGTCCCGTACCACCTTTCATAGCGTCCGCCGAACGCACAAGTATTTCGTTTGCGCCTTTTTGGAGTTTTGTTATATCCATTTTTCACCTCCGAACAATTACCGCCTCTGTCATCATATAAAGCATACGGTTCTTAGCCTTTTCGGGACTAAGCCCGCCCCATTCCTTATAATATTTTGCCTGAAGCTCTTTCTGAACTTCCTGCATTTCGGAAAATGATATATCGTTCATTGTGTTTACCTCATTTTCTGTCATATCCGTACCAAACGTTTATCTCGCTTTCCTGCCGCCATATTTATCGCTTCATATTCTTCTCATTTACATAACGTGAAGATCTATCAGTCTTGCTTTCAGATTTTCTCTGTCATAAAGGAACTCCATTTGCAGAGTAAGGTCGTTAAGTTCGCAGTCTGTAGTCAAATCATAGTCTGCCCAAAAGCCGCTGCCGTTGTCATAATGATAAAAGTTAAGCTGATGATACTCATATTTTGGACGGAAATTACAAGCCACGTCTTAACGGTCAATCCCGTTAAGATCGTTTCTTTCAAGAAAGCCCTCAGCAAGCTCTTTAACATCCTCAGACGACAAACCGGACAGATTTGTTATTCCGCTCAATTTGTCATACTGCCTTTCAGCAATCATATTAACGACCGTTTCAATTACTTTCTCAGCCTGTCTTTCTGCCTGTTCCTTAGTCATATAATCACCTCTCAATTCGATTTGTACGGGTAGATAAAATATGCCTCTACATTTTCTACGAAAGACTTTTTTGTTCTTTACCTAAAATACGTTTGAAAGATCAAAGGATAACAATCTGTATTTTTCTAAGTATGTTCAATTTTTTTTAGATAATCCTCATAAGAAATAAATGTGAACTTCATTTCATTTGGATTGCCATTGTTAAAATAATTCGGATAGGCATATACATAGTTTGGATGCCACACCCACTTATCATTTGAAATTATAATTAATTCGATATCTGTTTTTCCCTCAGCAAGCTGTTGCTGCGCATATTTTATTCTTGCACTATTTTCAACAAAAATATCCCAATGAATTACTGCAAGAAAAGTATAAACAACTATGCTTAATGCAAGCGTTATAATTAATAATACCTTGATTAATGCTTTTTTGCTGAAACATAAATAAATAAATTCCTTTGCTGAATTTAAAATAATTAATGACATTAATGTATATGTAATAAATAAGCATCGATTGCCTGTGGGTATTGCAAAAAAAGCTGTCCCACCGAAGCACCGCTCAAAAGCAATAAAATCTCTGTACCCTGAGGCAGCTTTTTATGAGTTCTTCGACATATGTATATCAGTATCAATAAAATCCACACCAGCGGTATACTCAACAAGTTTACAATTACCTCTATAATGTTCACTTTAAACCTTTCTGCTGTCAATGGCAATCGGTATCCGTCCATTTTATGGGATACCCCCAGTATATAAGGTAAAATAAACATTATAGCGCCGGAAAGCGAATTAAAAATTAAGTATATAATTGCTGGCATTTTCTCCAGTTTCTTGTACATAACCGCACATAATATACCTAGCGCGCAGAGTAGGTTGATTGTTGATGAGTTTTCTACAAACAATTGTTGACTGAAGCCAACCACCGCCATGATTGCACAAAATAAGACTTTGTTAATCTTCAAGGTTTCTGAGTAGTATTTCTTTAAAAGCCAAACTCCCAGCAAAAGCAAGGTTACAGGAGGAACATAGTTATAAAAACCATGTCCCCAACTGTACACCTCTCTGAAAATTTGCCTGTTCAGTCCAATATACAATAAAAAAGACAGCGACAATCCTTTTATATTATAATTGTCCGTAAGTTTAGCCGATAGCATAATTATTGAACCAATACAAATTGTCCTGATTAATTTATCTATCCAAAAACGGTATAAAAAAATTTCAACTAAAAAATTCCCGAGAAATCTTCCATTTCCAAATTTCAAACTCCATTTTAAAGCTCCAACAATATTATGGATAGGAAAATTTGCATAATATAAATCGTCATCTATATTTATAAATAATAAGCTAAGCATAAAAATAAGCACAAATACAAGCCCCATAAATATATTGACATTTAATTTTAGCTTACGACTAACAACAGTATTAAACATTTATCTCCGCCACATCGTCGGAAACTCCGTTAGCCTCGACTACAGGCTTAACGCAGTTTTCAATGAATTCATCGACCTGCTGAGGGCATCTGCCTATGAAATTCTCGGGCTTCATAATAGCGTCCATTTCTTCCTTGGTTATCATAAACATCGGGTCGTTAAGAATAAGCTCGCAGAGATTGTTGTCAAGTCCCTCGCGCTTAACGTTTGCGCCTGCGATCATCGAGTATTCTCTGATACGCTCGTGGAGCTCCTGTCTGTTGCCGCCTTTCTTTACGGCGTCCATCATAATGTTTTCGGTAGCCATAAAGGGCAGTTCAGCCATAACTCTTCTTCTGATTATCTTATCGTAAACCACAAGACCGTTTTCGGGGTCTGTAACGTTGAGCATAATATTGAGGATAGCGTCAACTCCCAAGAAAGCCTCGGCTACGGAAATTCTCTTGTTTGCGGAGTCGTCCAGAGTTCTCTCGAACCACTGCGTACCAGCCGTAAATGCAGGATTGAGAACGTCGCACATCACATATCTTGCAAGGGACGTAATTCTCTCGTCTCTCATAGGATTTCTCTTGTACGCCATAGCGGACGAACCTATCTGATTTTTCTCAAAAGGCTCCTCTATCTCCTTGAAGGACTGGAGAAGTCTGATGTCGTTGGAAAATTTGCTCGCCGACTGCGCAATCCCTGCAAGCACAGAGCAGACCTGATAATCCATTTTTCTTGAATAGGTCTGTCCCGAAACGGGAACTACCGCGTCAAAACCCATTTCCTCGGCGATCATCTGCTCGAGAGCCTTGATCTTGTCCGTATCGCCCTCGAAAAGCTCCATAAAGGAGGCCTGAGTACCTGTTGTACCCTTAGAGCCTAAAAGCTTGAGCTTGGAAATTCTGAAATCCAGATCCTCAAGATCCATAAGCAGCTCGTTGCACCAGAGAGTAGCGCGCTTGCCCACAGTAGTAAGCTGAGCAGGCTGGAGGTGCGTGTAAGCAAGACAAGGGAGCGCCTTGTATTTGTCGGCAAACTTCGCAAGCTGGTCGATGACCTTTACAAGCTTTCTCTTAACGACCGTAAGAGCGTCTCTCATAATGATAACGTCCGTATTGTCTCCCACATAACAACTTGTTGCACCGAGATGAATAATTCCCGCCGCCTTGGGGCAAGCATCGCCGTAGGTGTGAACGTGCGCCATAACGTCGTGACGGAATTTCTTCTCGTATTCCGCCGCCTTTTCGTAGTCGATATTTTCAACGTTAGCCTCAAGCTCGTCTACCTGCTCCTGAGTAACGTTAAGACCGAGCTTCATTTCCGCTCTTGCAAGAGCTACCCAAAGTCTCCTCCAAGTAGTGAATTTTTTGTCAGCGGAAAAAATATACTGCATTTCCTTACTTGCATATCGGGTGCAGAACGGACTTTCATAACTGTTTGTCATAATAGATCAACCTCTTTCACATTTAGTTACATTAAATAAAATATATGAGAATATTATAACATATATCGTAAGTTCTTGCAAGTACAAAATAATTAATATTCTGAGGGCTGTACATAATCGCCAACGGATAGGGGTTTTATCAGTACAAATCGACTATTTTTCTGCGGTACCGTTGACAACTCGTTAATAAATGTGGTATCATAATAACGTAAACAGACGGGGAGGACACCCATAGAAAAAAACGGCGGTCGTGTTTACGCGCAATTTAATACTAACGCTTACAAGGGGGAGATACCCATAGAAAAAAACGTAATTGTAACAGACGTAAACGGTAAACGAGTGGGACTTACTTACCCGAAAAGGGCGAGAGGTCTTGTTAAAAACGGTCGGGCAGAGTATGTCGGCGACTGTGAAATACGTCTGCTGTTTCAGCGATTTGAAAGCGAAACGGCTATTACTCATGACCCGTCCGTAAATAAAGATACGGAGGATAATACTATGAGTAAGGTAATAAATTTCAATGCAAGAGAATTCAAGTTTGACAGTTCCTGCGACAATAACGCAGGTTCAAGAATGTTCGTGACCGACTGTAACGGACAGAATACGGAGATATACGAGATAGGCGACTGGGGCTGGGCGTGGACGCAGATATGCTGTGACAAGCGACTTGAAAAGAACACCGATTATGTGTTCAGATTTGCAATGACAGGCGGCTATAACGATACCTGCGACGGTACGTCTCAGTTTGTGATAGTTCCTATCGAGAATGAAGATATTACGCCGGAGGACTGGGAAAACAGATATGTATACAACCTGTCGCAAAGCCAGTACAAACCTACGCTGAGCAAGCGCTGGGGCGACGGTATGCTGAGGGTGTATGAAATCCCGTTCAATACCTATGAGTGTGAAAATTTCAGGTTTATGTTTATTTCTCAGCACGTTGTGGCAAGGCTCTTCACTGCGCAGGAGCTTTCGGCTTATGCGGATCTTGAAGATTACAGCTACGACGACTGGTACAATGAAAGGTTCGGACAGAAAAACCGTTTCAAGGGATATTTTAAAAATTCAGTCAATGATTTTATAAACCGAACTGTCAATAATGCTTTGAACACCGCTTTCGCCCGAACAAACGGCGAAATTTACGGCTGCGGCGATGGAGCAAGCATAGAGTTCGAAAATAAAAATATGAACGGCAGCGATCTGTCCCGCATTCTCAGAAATATGGGAGACGGCAGTCATATTAACCTTTCAAACTGCAACATTTCAGATGTGGAGGCGTTTCTCGACTGCGGAGGGCAGTCCGACGGCAGTAACTTTGAAATGACCAACACAAATATAGGCGGCAGAGCGTTCTGCGGCGTACTTCGTAAAATAGGCGACGGCTGTCACGCAGATTTCAGCAATACAAACATTTCCTACGTGGAAAAGCAGTACGCCGATGCGGGAAATAACACCGACGGCTGTAATATAGAAATGAGATCTGTCACGATTTCTTCGGGTGCATTCTCTGCGCTGATGTCAAAGCTGGGAGACGGCTGTGTTCTTGATTTAAGCAATTCATACATCAAGGCGGACAATACAGATATAGGCTTCGGCAGCCGCGCAGACGGAGTTGTGATAAACCTAAACAATGCAAAAATCCCCAACAGCATTTACCGCAGGCTCAATGAAAAAACAGGCGATGGTTGCTGTATAAACGAAAACGGTCTGGAGATATATTATGACGGCGATCCTTCTTAAAAGGCGCCACGAGCAGAAAGCAATAAATGAAGTAACCTCCGGCACAAAATATCCGAGGGAAAGTTACAGTTACTCTGTTGCCGGTGTAATTCTGGATATTGATTTCGATTTTGAAAAAAACGATTATGATGTCAATGCGGAATTTGATGACAGCGGTGACAATGACAAACAATACGGCGTAAATGCAGTACTTGAGGAACTTAACAGTGATTTTGCTGATTTGGAGTACACAAGCGGCAAGCAGAAAGAAACCTGTATGGCAGCACTCAATGATGCCAAGGACTGTTTGAACGGTATTTTTGAATAACTTTGCATTTTTTACTTTACGAATAAAAATTTCAGCGGACGGCTTTAACGGCTGTCCGCTTTTGGTTGTAATACGGACTTCCTATTAAAATCCAAGCGAACGAGGCAGAGCGAGCCTGAGTGAGAAAATGAAAGCCTGAGGGAGCTAAATGAAATAGTCCGTTTTCCCGACAATCAGATTTACTTTGACGATATTTGCAGAAAAATCAAAGTTATGATATAATCACATTAAGCTTAAAGGAAACGCCTTAAAGCGGTTAACAGCGGTAAATCCCGCATTATATGATACGCGAAACGTATCAGAAAGGAAAACATTATGGGAGCAAAAGTAGTAGACATCGGGAAAAAGAAACCCTCGGGCAAGCTGGTCGCAGCTATCATCATTGTGATACTGGCAATTATCGTGATCGTAAGCTCAGTCGCAATAGTGCCTGCGGGCTGTACGGGAGTTGTTACCACATTCGGCAAGGTGTCCGAAAACGCATACAACGAGGGACTACATTTCAAAATTCCCTTTGCGCAGGAGGTCATCACTATCTCCAACAAAATTCAGGTATATGAGGCAGACGCGGACGCAGTTTCAAAGGACTTGCAGAGCGTAAGCTCTAAAATCGCAGTCAACTACCGTATTATGAACGATTATTCCGCAAGTATTTACAAGAACATAGGCTCTGATTATCAGTCGGTAGTGCTTATGCCTACGGTACAGGAAAGTATGAAGTCGGTATGCGCTAAGTACACAGCGGAACAGCTTATTACAATGAGAGCACAGGTAGGCGATGAGATCAAGACAGAGCTTGAAAACAGAGTGGAGGAATACGGCATTCAGATCGAAAAGTTCAACATTGTGAACTTTGAATTTTCTGAGGAATTCAACGCCGCTATCGAGGCAAAGCAGGTTGCCGAGCAGAACCTTCTGAAAACAAAGACCGAGCAGGAGCAGGCTATCGTGATCGCCAACGCTGAGGCGGAGAAAAAGGTCATCGCCGCAGAGGCTGAGGCTACCTCTATCAAAACCAAGGCAGACGCTCAGGCGGAGGCTAACAAGACCTTGACGGCGTCTCTTACAGACGAGCTTATCAAGTACCAGACCATTGACAAATGGGACGGCGTACTTCCAAAAGTCGCAGGCTCAGCAAACCCGCTGGTCGCTCTTGACCTTAACGAAGATACGGCTGAAAACGCCGAATAGCAAAAAGAGGAGCGGTTCTTCGGAACTGCTCCTTATTGTTTCAAAAAGCGCTTGCATTATTTCTTTATCTATGGTATAATATTATGGTGTAATTTTCTAAGTATTTATCTTTGGAGGTATAATTGTGGGAAATCTTCAGGAAGAAATCAAACGCCGCAGAACGTTTGCTATCATATCTCATCCGGACGCAGGTAAAACTACGCTTACGGAAAAATTTCTGCTTTACGGCGGAGCTATCGCTCAGGCGGGCGCGGTCAAAGGCAAGAAAAATTCCCGTCACGCCGTTTCAGACTGGATGGAGATCGAAAAGCAGAGAGGTATTTCCGTTACCTCGTCTGTTATGCAGTTTCAGTATAACAATTATTGCATAAATATTCTTGACACCCCCGGACATCAGGACTTTTCAGAGGACACCTACCGCACCCTTATGGCGGCGGACTCCGCAGTAATGGTGATCGACGCGTCAAAGGGCGTTGAAAATCAGACCAGAAAGCTGTTCAAGGTCTGCGTTATGCGCCATATTCCTATTTTTACGTTCATCAACAAAATGGACAGAGAGGCGAGAAATCCTTTCGACCTTATGGAGCAGATCGAAAGCGAACTGGGAATTCAGACATATCCCGTCAACTGGCCTATCGGCTGCGGCAAGGATTTCAAGGGAGTTTACGACCGTGAGAAAAAGCATATTATCTCCTTTGAGGCTACGGGCGGAAATCACAAGGTATCCGCTACCGAAGTCGACCTTGCAGACCCCGAGCTTGACGGGCTTATCGGCGAGGACCTCCACGAAACGCTTGCGGAGGATATCGAACTGCTGGACGGCGCAAGCTACGAATTCGACATTGACAAGGTGAGAAACGGAGAGCTTTCGCCTGTGTTCTTCGGTTCTGCACTTACCAACTTCGGAGTTGAGCCTTTCCTTGAAAGGTTTTTGGAAATGACGACCTCCCCCACTCCGAGAATGTCCAGCGAGGGGATTATCGACCCGTTTGATGAGGATTTTTCCGCATTCGTATTTAAGATACAGGCGAATATGAATAAGGCTCACCGTGACAGAATTACATTCCTGCGTGTGTGCTCGGGAAAATTCGATAAGGAAATGGACGTGCTCCACGTTCAGGGAAACAAGAAAATGAGACTTTCCCAGCCTCAGCAGATTATGGCTCAGGAAAGAGAAATAATAGACGAGGCTTACGCAGGAGACATTATCGGCGTGTTCGACCCGGGTATCTTCTCTATCGGAGATACTATCTGCTCCCCAAAAAGGAAATTTGAATTTGAGCCTATACCTACCTTTGCCCCCGAGCATTTTATGAGAGTACGCCAGAAAGACACTTTGAAAAGAAAGCAGTTCGTAAAGGGCGCAACTCAGATAGCGCAGGAGGGCGCGATACAGATATTCCAAGAGCCTGAAACAGGTATGGAGGAGGTCATCGTCGGCGTTGTAGGAGTACTCCAGCTTGAGGTTTTCGAGTACAGAATGAAAAACGAGTACAATGTTGAGCTTTTCAAGGAGGGACTTTCCTACTCCCATATACGCTGGATAGACAATAAGGACATCGACGTGAAAAAGCTTAAATTATCCAGCGACACTAAGCTTGTTCAGGATTTCCGAGGAAACTACCTGCTGCTTTTCACCAGCGAATGGAATATCCGCTGGGCGCTTGAAAAGAATGAGGGACTGGAGCTTTCCGAATTCAACAGAGGCGCTTTGCAGTAAAAAACAGAAAATGCAGAACGGAGCTGCCGCATCAGAAAAATTGCGGCAGCTCTTTTAGATTTTTTTGAAAACCACCCAATGAAACGGCAGTTATGTGCACTTAATATATGAAAGCAGGTGAGAATGATGAAAGCTGATAAAATCACAGACTATGCGGAAAGGATATATGCGTACGCTCTTAAACGAACTTTTACCGACGACGAAGCGTCCGAGCTGGCGCAGGAGATATTACTTACAGCGGTTTCGGAGCTTGATAATCTGCGTGACGAAAGCAGATTTGAGCCGTGGCTTTTTGGAATTGCTTCAAACGTAACCAAACGCTTTCGCAGATATATGGGCAAACAGCGCGCGATGTATGCCTATGACATTTCCGCAGAAGAAATATGCGAAGATATGTACGGACAAACAGACAGTGAACTTTACGATACGCTTCGCAATAAGATAGCTATGCTTTCAAAGATATACCGTGATATCATTATTCTCTACTACTATGACGGGCTTTCAACAAAACAGATCGCCGAGCGCCTTGAGATCCCTGCGGGAACAGTTTCGTGGCGGCTTTCGGAGGCGAGACGGAAACTAAAAAAGGAGTGTAACGATATGAATGAAACTGCTTTAAGACCTGTAAAAATGAAAATAGATATTTACGGAGAGGGAAATTATAACGGAGAAACTATACCGTTCCCCAGCGAGTACATCAGCGACGCGCTCTCTCAGAATATTCTTTATCACTGCTACCAAAAAGAAAAGAGCGTGGAGGAGCTTTCAAAGCTATGCGGAACGCCTGCTTACTATATTGAGGACAGACTTGATAATCTTTTAAAACGCTGCGCCGTGATCCGGCCCTCAAAGGGAAAATATCAGACCGATTTTATCGTCTGGACGGATAAATACGGTAAATATTGCGAGGAAAACGCCGAAAAGGCTCTTGCACCGATAATGGATAAACTGATCGACGGTCTGGAAAATCTATATGGTAAGGCGGCAGAGATCGATTTTTACCGTGCCGAAAAGAGCGAGGACGATCTGAAATTCCTTTACGGTGCAATGGCGTTTGATTATCTGAGCCGTAAGTACAGCAGCATCGAATATCCCAGACGACCTGTAAATTATGACGGCAACAGATGGCGCTATATTGCAAATATGGAGAGCGGAAAATATCACAGAACTAACATCGGTCATCAATGCTGCAGCAATAACGGTTCAGAAGGAACATATAAGCACGAGGTTTTCGGAATATGGAACGCAGGCTTTGCGTTCAGAAATATGATGTACGATTCTAACATAAACGTATGTGAAGATATTCTGAAAAACGGAAAAACCCGCGATGAATCCGCCGCCGCGGACGCAATAAGCAAAGGTTATATAATAAGACGTGAAAACGGAGAGCTTTTTGTAACTGTGCCTGCGTTCACCAAAGAGCAAAAGGCTGTGTTTGACGAGATAACGGATAATATTTTCCGTCCGCTCATGCCCGAATACGGAAAGCTTGTAAACCGATTTATCACAGGCTATAAAAAACTTTTCCCGAAGCATCTCGAAGATGACGCACAGAGAATGTGCCAAGGATTTTTTATGGGATTTTACGATACTGTATTACGCTTTAGTTTAAAAAACGGTATCCTGAAAGCCCCTGCCGAGGGCAGCATATGCGATGTGCTTATTCAATGGAAATAATATTCTCATACTAAAAAAGGACTGCCGCGCTCAAGCGGCAGTCTTTTTTACGTTATACATAATCATTGTCTGTAGCTGTCGTATTCATATCCGCCTGCCTCTGCAAGCTCGTCGTGCATATCGGCAGCGTCCTGTTTTGTAAGCCTGAATGTTATAGTGTAGTTTTCGTAATACGGACTGCTTCCAACATAATCGTCGTTATATATAGAGTACTCATACGCCTCTCTGTCCTCTTCACGGACGCAGTTAATGTCGTATGTTATATCAACATATCCCTTATCCAAGCTTTGAACGGAAGCTCCCTCAAAGACGCAGTCGCTGAAGCTTTCAAATCTGTTTACAGCTTTTGCTCTGTACTTTTCGATAATATCTGCATATACGTCATATTCGTCTCCGCTCTTATCCTCTAAATTCTGATGATTTTGCTCTACATACGACGAACCTTCGTCCATAACCCAGAAATCATAACTTATCCTACCGTCTACCATACAGGTGTCGGAAAGATCGGGCTTAAAGGAGGATAATCCAAAGCCGCCCGTGTAATATCCCACAGCCGCGATACCGATAAATAAACCTACGCAAGCCGCATACTTTAATATCCATACGCCGAAGCTTTTCACCGAGACCTTTGCTCTCGATACCACTATTCTTATAATAAGACTGATTATCAAAGCTATCGTCACTCCGATAGTCCACATCGACGAAAAGAAAAACATTGTGAACAGCGTGAACGTTCCCATAAACATAAACAGCTCAAAAAACAGACTGAACGCCATAGGCTTGCCTACGCTCCTTGCGTCGCGCTTTTTGTAAATGAAATAGCTTGCCCATATCACCAGACAGGATATGAGTATATTTATAAGCATAGGAACGACATATTCCGATATATGCACCTCATAATAGTAATCAAGGTATTCAAAAACAGGGATAAGCCCCCAGCACATAAACAGCCTGCCCTCGTTGGGAAGATCAGTAACACCCGAAAACTTAGCAATTACCTGTATATAAAATATAAAGGGAGCAGCGGACACGCAGAACATTGTAATAAGCGACGTGTATATTCCCTCAGCCTTTGCTCCGCAGCAGGTCATACAGAAAACCGTAACTGCGTCTGTAAAAAAAGCTATTAAAAACACGATAAGCATAAATTTGCCGAGGTAAAATATCATATCCGCCGAAAGCCTCGCTTTTACAACGCCGTCGTGGAGACTTATACCAAGGCATACCTTTGCGATACACAGTACCATAACCGCAAGACAGCATATTATCAGCGGGAAAATATGTAATTTGCACAAAGCAAGAATTTTTGACAGATACCTGTCCTTTGCGCTCATAGGAAGAGACATCTGAACGTCCGCTGTCTGCCTTGACGTCATATCGGAGAAAATTCCATGTACTGCAAATATACCGAAACACGCCGCCGCACATAACAGGAACATTCCCATTGCTCCGTCCAAATACGGTTCATGCCTTGACGACATCCATATCTGAGGACATCTGTACTCTGAAACTGTAAACAATCCGCCCGCTGCCAGCAAAAGCATTATAATAAATCTTATCTTTCTGCGCTGAACGCATTCAGCCTTAGCTGCGTTGTTAATTTTCTTTAAGTATGTCAGCGCCATAGCCTCTCACCTCCAGCTCGTAAATAAATATCTCCTCCAGCGTCAGCGGAACAAGCTCCAGTATAGCGGGATTTTTCCTTTTCAGCTTTTCCATTATCTCCGCCGAATTGCCCTTTGCTATCACCTGCGCTACGCTGCCGAGGGAGTTAAACTGCATAACGTCGATACCCTCGCCGCTTATTTCCGCCATAGAAACGGTTCTGCCTGCAAATGCGATCTGAATTTTGCAGAAACCGCTCCTGAGTTCGTCTATCTCGTCGGCAAAAATAAGCTGTCCCTTGTGTATAAGCATAGCCCTGTCGCAAAGCTCGCTTATCTCCGCCACATTGTGCGAGGACACTATAAGCGTTGCGTCCCTGTCCATAAGCTCGTCGACTATCATAGTCTTGATTATCTTTCTCATAGCGGGGTCAAGACCGTCGAAGGCCTCGTCGAGCATTAAATATTTCGTTTGACAGGCAAGACCCGCAATGACCACAGCCTGCCTTTTCATACCCTTGGAAAACTGCGCCATTCGCTTGTTCACAGGCAGATCAAGCTTGCCGACCAGCCTGTCGAAAAGCTCCTCGGAAAAGTTTTCATAGTAGCCCTTGTAGTACTTTTTCAGATCCTTCAAGGTAAAGGACGAATACTGCACAGTCTCGTCGTTAACAAAGAATATCTTCCCCTTTGCCGACGGATTGTCGTAAACCTCCTCGCCGTCAACGGCAACGGAGCCTTTTTCTGTTTTGTACACGCCGCATATCATACGCATAAGCGTGCTCTTTCCCGCGCCGTTTGAGCCTAGAAAGCCGTAAATACAGCCGTCGGGTATTTCTATGGAAATATCGTCAAGGGCTGTGAATTTCTCTCTGTCGCCAAAGCCCCCGCCGAAGTTCATAGAAACGTTTTTAATTTCGATCATTATTTGTTCCCTCGCTTCCGATTTTGTCTTTTTCGCTTTCCGCCGCAAGCTTGTCTATTCTTTCCCTAAGCGTTTCGGCGGACACCCCTGCGTTAAGCGCAGCTCTTGCCCTGTCGGAGAACTCCTCCAGCAGCTTTCTCTCTATGCTGCCTTTCTGCTTTGCCACAAAGCAGCCCTTGCCCGCTACGGAGTAAATTATCCCCTCCAGCTCCATTCGGCTGTACGCCTTTGCAACAGTATTGGGATTAAGTCCCAGGTCCTTTGCCAGCGTCCTCGCTCCGGGAAGCTTGTCATTCTCTTTCAGCACTCCCTTTGCTATCATCTCGCTTATGCCTATGCAAATCTGCTCATAGATAGGAGCGCGGCCCGTTAGATCCAGCGCGATCAAAGTATCCCTCCTTTTCAAATGCACCTTTGTTGTTTCTTTTCATTTGTCCTGTGTACTAACTGTATTATATGTAATAGTACACTTATAGTATAATCCGATTAGCCATATTTGTCAAGTACATTCTCAAAGTTTGTCACATTAAACAGAATTTCTCTTGCTTTTATGTGCAGTTTTTATATCAAAAAATAGAATTATTAATCCATTTATTCTCACAAAATCGAAAACGGCACACATCATCGGATATACCGACCTTGTGTGCCGTACTTTTGTTTTTACGAATTATTCTGCGTTGCCACAACGCTTTCTCCGCAGTAAATTTTCCTAAGCTTAGGCTTTTCGATCTTTCCTGTGGGATTTCTTGGAACGTCCGCAAAGATCACCTTATGAGG
This sequence comes from Ruminococcus sp., assembly GCA_030531185.1. Lineage (GTDB taxonomy): Bacteria > Bacillota > Clostridia > Oscillospirales > Ruminococcaceae > Hominimerdicola. Next base: position 45,917 of record JAUNOG010000003.1, on the reverse strand, counting down.
TCTCTTATATCTCGGCAGCTTGCGGCAGAATTCGTTTATTTCCTCCTCGGTGCATTCAAAGCCCTCTTTGACTGCGATTATCGCCGCCGCTATCTCGCCCAGTCTCTTGTCTGGCAGACCTATCACTGCAACGTCCTTGACTGCGGGATGACTTCTCAGGAAGTCCTCTATCTGAACGGGATAAAGATTTTCACCGCCGCTGATGATAACGTCCTTCTTACGGTCAACAAGATAAATAAATCCGTCCTCGTCCTCCTGAGCCATATCGCCTGTGAAAAGCCAGCCGTCCTTTAAGGTTTCGGCAGTCGCCTTTTCATCTCTGTAATAGCAGGTCATAACTCCGGGACCTTTAACGCACAGCTCGCCTACCGCTCCTCTTTCAACGGTATCGCCGTTCTCGTCACAGATCTTGACCTCCCAGCCAAAGCCCGGCTTGCCTATTGCGCCGACTTTATCAATGTTCTCAACGCCCAGATGTACACAGCCGGGACCTATGGACTCGCTAAGTCCGTAGTTTGTATCGTACTGATGATGAGGAAACAGCTTTTTCCAGCGTGCAATAAGCGACGGCGGAACAGGCTGCGCGCCTATATGCATAAGCCTCCACTGGTCAAGCTCATAGTCCTCTATATTGACGTCGCCTCTGTCCACAGCGTCAAGAATATCCTGCGCCCACGGGACAAGCAGCCACACTATGGTGCACTTTTCCTGTGAAACGGCGTCCAGAATAAACTCAGGCTTTGCGCCCTTGAGCAAAACCGCCTTTCCGCCTGAGATAAGACTTCCGAACCAGTGCATTTTCGCGCCCGTATGATACAGCGGAGGAATACACAGAAACACATCGTCAATAGTCTGTCCGTGATGATTTTGCTCCACCTTGCAGGAATGCACAAGGCTTTCGTGGTTATGTAAAATAGCCTTCGGGAAGCCCGTCGTTCCCGAGGAAAAATAGATAGCCGCATCGTCCTCGTCGGTAAGCTTTATATCGGGATTTCGGCTTGAAAAATTCACCGCAAGTCTGTCGTAATGCTCCGCAAAAGAGGGACATCCCTCGCCCACATAAAACAGCAGTCTGTTTCTGCCGATAACCTCGGCTATCTCCTCTATACGTCCGATAAACTCCTGCCCGAATACCAGAATGTCGACCTGCGCAAGCTCTATGCAGTATTTTATCTCGTCTGCGGTATAACGAAAATTCAGCGGAACGGCAAGGGCGCCCGCTTTCAGCGCTCCGAAATAAACGGGCAGCCATTCCAGACAGTTCATCATAAGAATGCCTACCTTATCGCCCTTTTTAACTCCTCTTGAAAGGAGAAGATTTGCGAAACGGTTAGCCTTTTCATTGAAAACGTGCCATGTTATCTCACGTCTGTAAGGACAGTCGGGGTTCGGCTCTATAAGCTCGTATTCCTTCCACGTAACTCTGCGGGTCTCTCTGATCTCGGGGTTAAGCTCCACCAGAGCAATTTTATCGCCGTAAATTTCGGCGTTTCTTTCAAGAAATTCTGTAATCGGCATTATAAAAATCCTTTCATAAACAAAAGTATAAAAGCTTGAAAGCATAAAAGTCCCAAAGCATTATGTTTATTTTAACATATAATCTATAAAAAGTAAAGAAATTTTCCATACCTTTTTAGACAAAAAAACGGCCTTCGATTAATGCATTATGCATAATAGAATAACTGCCAATCGGAATAAGCCGTACTTCGTCGGAAATTCACGCTATTAATGTTTATCGTTAAATATTTGTCGCTAAAAATATATATCAAATAACTAAAACTAACGATTATATTTTGTGCAGTTTACCAAATTTAATGTTTATCGTTAAATTATAGTTGACAAACGTTAAAGGGTATGCTATACTCAGAACAACAAAAGAAGGGAGACAGCATTATGAAAAAACAAAAACAAGAAACCGCAGACAGCATTGAAAATTCTGCGGCAAAAATAAAAGAACTAAGTGTGGCGGCAAGTACAGTTACGAAATTTATACTAATGATTGTTTTTGCAGATATAGCCATAAATGTATATTTCTTTATGAGGAATATCATATCAGGCAAGGATCTTGATGACATTGTGAAATTTGCTGAAGAAATCATCAGGTGGGGAATTTATACAATAATGTTGTTCAGCGTAAGCAAAATGTTTAAAAAGATTTCCGAGGAGGGTACTCCGTTCAGGGATCACAGCGTAAAATGTCTGAATACAGTCGGCATTCTGTTTATGCTGAATTCCTGCGTACCCTCATATATAAGCGGTATTATAATAGGGATAACATCGTCTTTTGAAAACGCAAATTTTTCGGTAAGCCTTGACAATATTATCATCGGAGCAATATTTCTCCTGCTGGCGAAAATTTTCTCATACGGCTGTATTTTACAGCAAGAGTCCGACGAGACCCTGTGAGGTGAAGCTATGTCGATCATACTAAGACTTGACAGGGTTATGGCGGACAGAAAAATAAGCCTTAACGAATTGAGCGAACGAGTGGGAGTATCCAACGTCAATCTATCAAAGCTCAAAACGGGAAAGGTAAGCGCAATAAGATTTTCTACCCTAAACGCAATATGCAAGGCTCTCCACTGCCAGCCCGGAGATATTCTGGAATTCAGCGATGACGAATAAATAAACAAATGAAAAAATCCTCCCGGTCACGAGAAGATTTTTTCATAGTCATTAAAGTCCCTTAGCCTTTTTCAGCGTAATGCCGTTGTCTCCCAGAGGAATTTCGTGGTCGAGACCTACGAACTTTCCGTTCTCCTGCCAGAGAACTTCTTTGACAAAGTCGTACTTTTCTTCGTCCCAAGTCACAAAATCGTCAAGGACAAGTCCTCCTGTATCGCCCGAATTTGCGTTAAAGCACCAGAAGGTATGATTAAGGTGATACGTCTTTATCAGCTTTCTCATATGGGTCATCCATGTAATATTAGGCTCTGTCATAAAGCCGCCCCATTCGCCTATCAGCAGAGGAGCAATACCGTCCTTCTGTATGTACAGCCAGTTATCCTGCCAGCAGTCCTTTATCAGACTGTTGTAGTCGTAATCTCCCTCAAACCAAGGCTGCTGATAAACCGTCGGACCGTAATCGTGAGGAGAATATACCAGCTTATCCTGATACTCGCCCAGATCTATAGGATAATCCTTGACACCGCGGAGATTTCCTCCCCACCAGTTGAAGTAGTAATCGTCGTTATCAGTTGAGGAATAGTCGCCGTTTTTCTTGATATTCTTAGGATATATCTCGATACCCTCCACCATTATCAGCACGTTGGGGTTCTTTGCCAGCACCTTTTTAGCCGCAGTCTCGGCAACGTACTTCCAGTTGTTATCGTCCTTGCTGTCGTTCCAGATAGCCGCGCTGTCTCCCTCGTTGGGCTTGCCGTGAGGTTCGTTCTTCAAATCGAATGCAATGATAGTGTCGTTGTCCTTGTATCTTTCCGCCATCCATTCAAGAGCCGCATAATAATCCTTAACGGACACCTTATCGGTATACCACAGATTTACATTGTGACCCGATGCATTGGTTTCGGCGGAATGTATGTCGGGCATAACCTTCATACCGTTTTCCTCCGCAAGCTTGAGGAAGTAATCAAATATTTCCAGCGAATTCATCGCATTGAGGTCGGGGTTGTATGCGTTATTATAATTCGCCTGCGGGTACTCCCCTGCCGCCCACTGATTGATAAGCTCGGCGGACATCGGCACTCTGATAAGGTTAAATCCGTGGTCCGCAATAGCCTCCACAGAGGAAACAAGCTCGCTGTTCCACAGACCGTCAAAGGTGTTGGTTCCCGTATTGTAGCCGAACCAGTTAACGCCCGTAAGCCACACCTGCTTACCGTCCTTATCTAGAATTTTATTGCCGTCGGTGTGCAGCCAGTCGTCTCCCTGCTTAGCCTTGGAAGTTCTTTCAAGCAGCTCCGAAACGTCCGCTGTAGACTGCTTATCATTGTTATTTCCGTTATTGCTGTTCTGAGAGACCTTGCCCTTGCTTACGGTGCATTCCACGCCGTTAAGCTTTGCAGACTTGACATTCAGCGTTTTTCCCGTACCGATATTACAGCCGAATGTTACGGTGCCGTTTTTAGCGATCCCGCCGTTGTAATCCGCGTTGGTAATGGTTAGAGTGTTTCCCTTGACCTTGAAATTACCGTTCCAGCCGTCGCAGGACTTCAATTCTTCTATTTCAAGCACAAGCTCCCAGCCGTTTACAGCGTCGTCGGTATAATTTGAAATTCCCATTTCCATACCGCACATTTTCTTGTCGCCGTCCTCCCAGCCGTTGCCTGCCGAGTATGTGAACACATAGCCCTCTTTCTTGACCTCGTCATTATCGTCGTCTGCCTCGCTGTCCTCATCGTCCGAAACAGAGCTTTCGTCCTCCGTTTCTTCTTCTGAGCTTTCATCAGCATCTTCCTCCGAACTGTCCTCGTCCACAGATACGGCGGAAGAACTGCTCTCAGCCTTCGACGAGCTGCTGTCCTTATCCTCCGACTTTCCCGAATTGGTAACGATCAGAGCAATTATCAGAGCTACAATGACTGCGCCCATACCGACAAAACCGAAAAGAATTTTCTTATTTACTTTCGGCTTAGCGCCGTTAGAATTTTCCTCCATAATTTACCTCCCATTTTATTAATTAAATAAATTATAGCACACATTTTTATAAAATGCAATAGGAATTTAAAACATATTGCGCAGATCATAAATCTTTTAACCAAATAGAATATTTGCTGTTTTCGCTAATTGCGTAATCGGGGTTACGTATTCTAAAAATTGATTTCTGCGCAAGCATATAAAAAGAGACGGACTTTGAGTTCCGTCTCATATTTCCTATTCGGATATAATTTTTTTCATCATAATGTGAGGACAGTACTCGTCAAAAAATTCCTCGCCGAATTCCTTGTAGCCAAGCTTTTGGTAAAACTCCTTCGCCCTCACCTGAGCGGACAGCGCCGTTTCCTTATACCCGTGCGCCTTGGCGTAATCCTCCAGCGCAGACACTACCGTTGAACCTATCTTCTTTCCTCGGTACGCCTTGACCACAGCAATTCTTCCGATATGAGCCTGTCCGTCGCAGTTAAACATTCTGCCTGCGGCAACGGGAAAGCCTCCGCCGTAAACCACGCAGTGAACGGCTTTGGGGTCTATGTCGTCGAATTCTTTCTCAAAACCCTGCTCGTAAACGAACACGTTCTCTCTTATTAATTTTGCGTCGGGATTGTTTTCAAGTCCCTCTGCGATTTTCAATGTAAATCCACTCATTTAAATACCTCGCTTTTAACTTCATCAGAGCATAAAAATTATTGGGTCCACCTATTATCCCTTTCCATTTTCTTGTCATACTCGACTGTTATAGGAGAACTCTTGCCTAAAATATTATCCGGAACAAAATAATTGTTACAATAAGTATCTCCGTTCCAGTTATCGGGAATATATGTGCTGATACTTGACAAAAATCCGTCCTCGTCAAAACGCATATCGGTTTTTACATCATAAGAAAATTCCACACGCTTTGCTATGATACCTGTTGTATCGTCAGAATTTACATCAGCAATCCAGTGAACACTCTTATCCGTATCTATACCGTAACGCTTAACGGAATAATTCATTTGCAAATCAAATCTATTTCCGTCATCTGATACTTCACTTTCCACATCGGACATCTCACTGTCAGGTGCATAGCCGTGTGCCGACCACATTATACCTGTTCCCAGTAAATCAAATTCCTCGGAGGATATCATACTGTCAATCTTATCTTTTGTTTCTTCAGTTTTTTCATCTGAATTTTTAGTAAGATTATTATTGTCCGAAATACCAAAATAATTATATATGTAAATTTCTTCCGCAGCAGCCAGCACAGGAGTAAATTTTTTCAGCTGAGATTTCAGTGCGCTTCTGTAAGTCTGATAATCAGGATACAAGAATTCTTTAACATCATCATAATATGGTCTTATTTCCAACTCAGCTGAAGTGCCGGTCGAAATCATTATATAGCTGTTAACGTCGGGAAACCACTCATCTGTAATTATAATAAAATTTTCATAGTCACCAACCCGAGTTTCAGGAAACAGATATGCGTGACTTTTCTCAGGCAGAGCAAACTTTACGCCCATTGGATCATAGCTTATATAACCCTCCTCGTCGGGAAATATCTCAATGTACTTTATAAGCCCTTTTTTATAATCAGACCAGACTCCGTCCTCGGGGTCGTATTCGTGCTCCTTATCGAGACTTACTCCGTCGGGAAGAAAAAGATACTTCTCTTCATCTTCAGCGTTTTCAAAAACATTTGAGTCGGCTTTGGAATCCGTGCTTTCAGTACCCTTGGAACAGGAAGTCACTCCAAGTGCAATTACCAATGCGGAAAGTATCGCTAAATATTTCTTAAACATAAAAATCCCCCTTAAAACAGTTATTATACTTTGAACTCTGTAAGTAGAGTGTGTCAAAAAGTATAATTTGCTGCAATGCTTTGAGAATTTTGTATGTTTACACAAATCGTCCCATGTAAATTCGGTTATTCCGACTAAGACGTATCCGTTACGCTACGCTATAGTATCTTAGACAGAAACTCTTTAAGCCTAGGATTTTCGGGATTTGCAAAAAACTCCTCGGGAGTGTTCTGCTCCAGTACATAGCCGTCGGACATAAACAGTACTCTGGACGCAACCTCTCTCGCAAAGCCCATTTCGTGGGTAACTACTACCATTGTCATACCGTCCTCGGCAAGCTGTTTCATAAGCTCCAGTACCTCGCCTACCATTTCGGGGTCAAGCGCGGAGGTCGGTTCGTCAAACAGCATAACGTCGGGGTTCATCGCAAGGGAACGCGCTATAGCAATTCTCTGCTTTTGACCGCCCGACAGCATTCCCGGATAGGTTTCCGCCTTGTCGGGCAGACCTACTCTTTCCAACAGTTCCAAAGCCTTTATGTCCGCCTCCGCCTGAGACATAAGTCCCAGCTTAACAGGCGCAAGAGTAATATTCTTTTGTATAGTCAAATGCGGGAAAAGATTGAAATGCTGGAAAACCATTCCCATACGCTGCCTTACCTTGTTTATCTCGTGGTCGGAGGCGGCGGTTATATCCTGCCCCTCAAAAATAATAGTGCCCGCGGTAGGAGTCTCCATAAGGTTAAGACAGCGCAGAAACGTAGATTTTCCCGAGCCGGAGGGGCCTACGATAACGACCTTCTCACCCTTTTCGATATGCTCGTCAATGCCCTTTAAGACTTCAATATCTCCGAAGCTTTTGCACAAGCCCTTAACGTCTATCACTTTGCGCCAGCCTCCTTTCAAGCTTTGATACAAGATGAGTTAAGATCATTACCATTACAAGATATATCACGGCTACCGAGATAAGCGGCATAAACGCCGAAAAGGTCTGCGAACGGATAATGTCTCCTCCCTTTGTAAGATCCTGAATGGCTATGTAGCCCGCAACGGAGGTTTCTTTAAGCAGTACGATACACTCGTTGGCTAGGGCGGGAAGAACGTTTTTAAAAGCCTGCGGAAGAATGATAGACGTCATAGTCTGGCGGTAGTTAAGGCCCAGACTTCTGCCCGCCTCAAACTGTCCTTGGTCAAGCGACATTATTCCAGAGCGGACTATCTCCGCAACATAAGCTCCCGAATTGATACCGAAAGCAATAACTGCCACAAAGGTCTTTGAAATAGGAACGCTTGCAAAAATTACAAAATAAATTATCAATAGCTGAACTACGACAGGCGTACCTCTTATAACGGTAAGGTATATCCTGCATATAACGTTGAGTATCTTCATCTTACCCGTTTTATCATAAGTTGACCTGACAATAGCGACTAAAAATCCCAGTACCATACCCAGTATGACTGCCAGAAGAGTTATAAGAAGAGTTGTTCCAAGTCCGTCAACAAGGTAATGCCATCGGTTGTTTTCGATAAAATTCTGCTTAAAGCTTTCGGTAAAGCTCAACAGACACACTTCCTTTCTCATACAAAAACGGGCGGCTGTCAATGCGCCGCCGCGTTGTATTGGCTATTAATCCTTTCTTACAACTATTACCTGACGTGATGTAGTATAAGAATCCGAAAACAGTACGTTCTGCTTTCTTTCCTCTGTAGCGGTCATACCCGCAACGCCTACGTCCGCCTTACCCGACTGAACGGCAGGAATGATAGAGTCGAAAGCCATATCGTCGATCTGTAATTCATAACCGAGCTTATCACAAACGGCGTTCATCATATCAACGTCAAAACCTACGATAGTATCGTTTTCCTTGCTCTCATAAGGAGGAAACTCCGCATTTGTCGCCATTACAAGAATTCCCTTGCTTCTGTCAACGCCCTCGGGTGAAGTGTAAACGCTTTCTCCCGCGCCGTCGCCCTCGTAATTGTCTCTGATCTTCTGGAGAGTGCCGTCCTCCTCAAGCTCCTTGAGCGCGCCGTTAATCTCAGCCTGAAGCTCTGTGTTGTCCAGCTTCATAGCGATAGCGTACTCCTCGTCCGCGAACGCCTCGTCAAGAATTTCAAGATCGTCGTTCTTTTCAACAAAAACGCTTGCAGGCTGATAGTCGATAATAACCGCGTCGACCTTGCCCTGCTTTAGAGCCTGAATAGCGTCAACTCCCTTGTTAAATCTCTCCATTTTAGCGCCCTCGATATCGCTGGCAAGAGTATCGCCCGTAGTGCCGAGCTGAACGCCGATAGTCTTATTTTCCAGATCGTCGGCAGAATGCACCTCGTTGGCGGGAACTCCGCAGCCTGTCATCATAACAGCCGCCAAGGAGAAAGCAACCATACCTGAAAAAAACTTTTTCATAACTTCATTTCCCTTTCACTATCAATTTTTTATGACCCAGTGCAAATACACTTTAAGTAATATTATAACACATCTTTATATAATAATCAACAGTTTAGAGGAAATTTAACATTTTGCTATACTTGCGCATTATGCAGTATCGCCAAAAAAATCCTGAAAATTTGTATAGTATTTTTGGAGATTGCTATTGACTTTTAACTGTATCTATAATATAATTACAGCAGTGACGGATAGATACAGCAGTCACAGTTGTAATTACAATGACAAAAAGAACAAAAGGAGGAACGCTTTTATGAAACTGATAGTTTCAAGCCTGTCGCAGATACCTATATACGAACAGATAAAACAGCAGATAAAAGAGCAGGTATTCAGCGGCGCGCTGAAAAGCGGCGAACAGCTTCCCTCCATACGAATGCTTGCAAAGGAGCTTAAAGTCGGGGTCATAACCAGTAAAAGAGCCTACGACGATCTGTGCGAGGAGGGCGTGCTGGTAAGTCATCAGGGCAAAGGCATTTTTGTGGCTGAGATCAGCGCCGAAAGCGTGAGAGACAATCATTTACAGCTGGTGGAGGAACATCTGCGCGACGCGGTTTCCTTGGCAAAGCAGTATGGTATCAACGAAACGGAAGTCAAATCGGCATTAGAAAAAATTTATAAGGAGATAAACGGCAATGAACGGAATTGAGATAACAAATCTGAATGTGGATTTCGGGAAATTCACTCTGCAAAACATAAACCTCACCGTACCGCAGGGAACGGTTATGGGACTTATCGGACGAAACGGCGCGGGCAAATCCACTCTTATCAAATGCGCGGCGGACAGCTGCGATTACTCGGGCGAGGTCAAAATCAACGGAATTACAGCGTACGGCGACAGAGTAACATACTTTTCACAAATGGCTGTGGTGTTTGACGAACTGATGTTCAACGATGAATTAAAGGTTAAAGATCTGCTTGAACGTTACGAAAAGGTGTATCCGAAATTCGACGGTACTTTTTTCAGCAGATATCTGGACTTCTTTCATATCGAAAGGAAAACTAAGCTGTGTAAGCTTTCCTTCGGTATGAAGAAAAAACTTCAGCTTATTGCTGTAATGTCGCTCAGACCCCAGACGCTTATTCTTGACGAGCCTACCACGGGCATAGACCCAGCGGACAGGTCTGAGATAATCGATATGCTTGCGGACTTTATGCTGGACGAAAACCATACCGTACTGCTTTCCACCCACATCACCTCAGATCTGGATAAAATAGCGGATTACATCACTCTGCTCGACGACGGAAAAATAATTTTCTCCGACAGCAAGGATAATCTTCAGGACAGATACAGACTTATCCGAGCTGAAAGCGGCACGCTCACCCCCTCGGAATGCGAGGCTCTCATAGGCGTGAAATACAGCGCATTCGGCACCGAGGGACTTACAGACAGAAAGGATATTTACACCAAGCCGAGCGTAACGGCGGTAATCCCGACGGTCGAGGAAATAATGCTTGCATTTACGGAAAGGGAGGACTGATGATATGGAGACGACATACAAAGGATATAAGACCGCAATGACAATAAACGGAACAAAGCTTAAAGGTTTGTTCAAGTGGGTATTTGCAATGCTGGTATTTGCGGTTACTTATATGTGGCTTTTCGGAGCAAATGACTGTAATTTTTACGTTATGATGTTTTATTTCGGAGGCTGTGCGCCCTATCAGATCTACGACGGCTATACCAACCGTCCGAACGTACTGTCTGTTCTGCCGTTGTCGGATAAAAAGCGTCTGCTGTATTCATACAGATATGCGGTCACAGAGATGATAGCTATGTTTATCGCAATGACTGCGTTATTCATATTATTCGGAATATTTGACGGCGGCTTTGATTTAGACAATATTTTGCTTGAAATAAGAAGCTACTTCCCCGACAATAAGCCCGTTTTATCGGCAGGAAATATGTTCCCTCTGATTATGGCTCTGGGAGTATACTTCACAATGCCTGCGCTTGCCTATATAAAAGATAAAAAAATGTGGTACTGCGCCGCAGGAATACTTTATGTGCTGAACCTTATCTGGGGCATAGTCATATACCGTGCTTTAAATCCCGAAAACCCCAAAGCAGGCATTATTATCGGAGTTGATTTTTCATCGCTGCCTCATTACAGAATAATTTTTGCGGCATTCTGCATATTCGCAGTACTGGAGATCGCCGCAGGGGTAGTATTGGCATACAAAATGATAACGAAAAAATCAAAATAAAATCAAACAGTCGGCGGAGGTGCAATTTTTCCTCCGCCGACTGAATTTTATTCGCTTTTCATACCTATCTTAAGAGCCTCCAGATTTTTCTCAAGCAGGTTCTTTTTCTTTGCGGGAATGCATTTTTCAAGTCCCGCAGTAACCTCTTCAAGGGTGAAAAGTCCGCTTTCTTTAAGCGCTCTGCCCAAAAGAATAATGTTCGCCATACCGTCAAGACCGTTTTCTCCCGAAAGTCCCGTTGCGGGAATTCCGTAAAAATCTATATCTTCCCTCTGCGACGATATATCTACCATTGAGGTGTCGGCAAATACCTTTCCGCCCTTTTTGACCGCCCCGATAAATTTGTCATAAGAGGGAGTGTTCATTACCAGCAGAATATCAGGCTCCGTCACCAGCGGAGAACCCACAGGCTCGTCCCCTATGACTACGGAACAGTTCGCCGTTCCGCCTCTCATTTCAGGACCGTAGGAGGGCAGCCACGAAATTTCACGTCCCGCTTCAAGCCCCGAGTAGGCAAGAACCTTTCCCGCGAACAGTATACCCTGTCCGCCGAAGCCCGCTAAAAGTATTTCTTTGTTCATTTAACGCCGTCCCCTTTCCCTTCACGGTAAACTCCCAAAGGATAATAAGGTATCATATCGTTTCTAAGCCTTTCAAGAGCCTTTACAGGGTCAAGTCCCCAATTTGTGGGACAGGTAGAAAGCACCTCCACGATAGAAAAGCCCTTTTTGTCCCGCTGATTTTCAAAAGCCTTTCTTATAGCTTTTTTAGCCTCCTTGATATGGGGAACCGTATCGACGGCGACCCTCTGCGCAAGAGCGGTTCCGCTCATAGTCGCAAGCATTTCGCATACTCTGATAGGATAACCCTCTCTCTCGGGGTCTCTGCCGTAAGGGGACGTCTGCGTAACCTGTCCCGGCAAAGTAGTAGGAGCCATTTGACCTCCCGTCATACCGTATGTCGTGTTATTGACGAAAATAACAGTGATGTTCTCACCTCTCGCCGCCGCGTGGACTATCTCGGCAGTACCTATCGCCGCAAGGTCTCCGTCGCCCTGATAGGTGAAAACAAAGCTGTCGGGCTTTGATCTTTTAACTCCCGTAGCGACCGCAGGCGCACGTCCGTGTGGAGCCTCTATCATATCGCAGTTAAAATAGTCGTAAGCCATTACCGAACAGCCTACGGGACATACTCCGATAGTATCTCCCTCTATCTGCATTTCGTCTATGACCTCCGCCACAAGACGGTGAATAATTCCGTGAGTACACCCGGGACAGTAATGCATAGGCACGTCGCAAAGAGCGTGGGGTCTTTCAAATACAACTGCCATTACCACTCGCCTCCCATTTCTTCAAGCTTTTTAAGTACCTCCGCAGGGGTAGGTATAATTCCGCCCGTTCGTCCGAAAAATTCAACGGGCTTTTCGCAGTTTATCGCAAGGCGGAGATCGTCCGTCATCTGTCCCATTGACATCTCCACTGAAAGCAGTTTCTTTGCGGACTTGCTCGCCTCTCTCAGCTCTCTCTCGGGAAAAGGATAAAGGGTAACAGGTCTGAAAAGCCCCGCCTTTATGCCCTTTTCTCTTGCCTTAGCCACAGCGGACTTTGCAATTCTCGCGGACGCGCCGAAAGCGCACACCACAATGTCGGCGTCCTCGCAGAGATAGCTTTCCGCCACAGTCTCCTTTTCCTCAACGGTTTTGTAACGCTCATATCTTGCCTTAACGGAGTTTTCCAGCACGTCAGGCTGTAAGAACAGCGAATTGATGATATTATGTTCGCGCTTGTTCTTGTGACCGTCCGCCGCCCAGCTTTTATCGTGGGAATTTTCCCTAATCTCAGGGAAAACCACAGGCTCCATCATCTGCCCCAGCAGACCGTCCGCCAAGATCATAGCGGGCATTCTGTATTCCTCCGCCTTGTCGAAAGCTCGGATAACCAGATCAGCCATTTCCTGCACCGACGCAGGAGCATACACCAGAACGTGAAAATCTCCGTGTCCCAGACCCTTTGTAGCCTGCCAGTAATCCGACTGCGACGGCTGAATTCCGCCCAGTCCGGGACCGCCTCGCTGAACGTTGATAATAACGCAGGGCAAGTCCGAAGCCGCAATATAGGAAATTCCCTCACTTTTCAGCGAAATTCCCGGGCTTGAGGACGAAGTCATAGCCCTCGTTCCCGTACTCGCCGCGCCCAGCACCATATTTATAGCCGCTATCTCGCTTTCAGCCTGCAGGAACGTACCGCCCACAAGCGGCATTTTCTTTGACAGATAAGCCGATATCTCGCTCTGCGGCGTGATAGGATAGCCGAAATAACATTTACAGCCCGCGCGTACCGCCGCCTCGGCGATCGCCTCGTTGCCTTTCATTAAAACCTTTTCCATAGTCGTCACCTCTGCTTATCTTTCGACTGTTATCACACAGTCGGGGCACATCATAGCGCACATTGCACAGCCGATACATTTGCCGTAATCAACGCAAGCCGCCGTATAGTAGCCCTTTTTATTGCGCTCCTGTTTGTCGATCTCGATTATCTGCTTGGGACATACCGAAGCGCACAGTCCGCAGCCCTTGCAGCGTTCAGAATTTATAGTGATTTTAGCCATTTTTATTCCTCCCAGATTGGCTTGACATATCTTTTATGTTTTACGGGTTTGACCGCATTTTCGGGAACTTCGCATTCCTCGGGAAAAACCGTCGCAATTACGGGAAGTCCCGACAACTCCGAAAGCCTGTCCGCAAACGCCTGAGAACCGATAACAGTTTCGGCAGAAGTCTCCCCTCCCAGATTGGAGCTGTTAACAAGTCCCGTTACCCTAACGCCCGAGGCAAGCTGAATTTCTTTCATAATATCCAGCGCCTCCTCGGGGGTATGTGTAAGACATCTATAGCTGTTGAAAAGATACAGCGTCTCGGCAAGTCCCTTTTCGGTCATACCGTTTAAGAAGTCCCGATACCGCCCCAGAGCGTATGCGCCCGCATCGTCGCCGCCGACGTCGATAATAACGTATCCTTCGTCCTCGCATATACGCTCCAGATCAAAGTTTATCGCAGGGATATCGAGGTTTGTATTTGCATAAGCGGTCGAGATAAGGTTCACATTCCTGTTTCTGAAAAGCTCGCCGAAGTCGGCGGTTCGGAAATATGGGTTCACAATATCCAGATCGATCACGCTTACCTTTTCGCCTTTAGCCGAAAGCTCCAGAGCAAGGTTAACGGCAAAATTTGTTTTTCCGCAGCCGTAATGACCTGTGATGACCGTTATTTTTTTCATAAAATAGCTTTCCTGCCTTTCAGATTTTATTCCCTAATTTATTAGTATAGTACTTTTTTTATTTTTGTCAATACCCAAAATCATACAATTGGCTGTTTTTTAGACAAGTGTCAAAAAGTTCAGACTTTGTTCACATTTACGCTTGCTTTACAGCAAAATAAGGATAGAATTTTTCAGTTGAAAATCCAATGATTTTGTGATATAATAACAATGCACAGTTCACAATGCACAATGCACAATTAAGGTGTTCGCTGCGCTCACAATATTTTAATTGTCAATTGGAAATTGTAAATTCAATAATTGTGCATTGTGAACTGTGCATTGTGCATTATTATTATATCTCATTCGGGAGGCGAAATATGGAAAAAATACTGATTGTCGAGGACGATAACGACATAAATAATCTCATAGCGGAGGCTTTGAGCAAAGCGGGCTACGAGTGCATACAGGCATTTTCGGGCACAGAGGGACTTCTCTATGCCAGGACGGACAAATTCAGTCTTGCGGTAATGGACTTAATGCTCCCCGGAATGACAGGCGAGGAGCTTTTGCCGAAGCTGAGACAGGAATATAAAATTCCTGTAATAGTCCTTTCAGCCAAGGACAGCCTCGACAGTAAGGTCTCTTTGCTTAATATGGGCGCGGAGGACTACATAACAAAGCCCTTTGCCGTAGACGAGCTTATAGCAAGGGCGGGAGTGCAGATAAGACGTTTTTCGGGTGCGGAAGAAACCTCCCCCGCCGTCATAACCCGCAAGGGACTTGCTCTGTGCAGGGATACCTTTTCCGCAGAGATAAACGGCAATAAAATCTCCCTCACCAAACAGGAATTCAAAATAATGGAGCTTTTGATCTCCCACCCCAACAAGGTGTTTTCCAAGCAGGACATTTACAACTACGCGTGGGAGGATTACTACATCGGCGAGGACAAGACCATTAATATGCACATCAGCAACATACGCAAAAAGCTGAAAGCCTTTTCAGAAGAGGAGTTTATTGAAACGGTATGGGGTATCGGATTTAAATTCAGTTCGTAAAAATAAAATAACGGCAGTCCGAAAATGAACTGCCGCCGCTGTATATCCGAATGCTGTCTTTTATTTTATATCTCTTTTCTGCATTACAAGCATTGAGACTGCCGTGCATATCACAAGATATGCCGCACCCGCTATTATGCACTTTGTCATCATATCGCTGTCTGATGCAGACGCGGAACCTATATATGTCATCAAATCATATTTTGATACGTCAAAATCCTCTGCGCCAAGCTTGCTTACAACATAGTTTATTCCCATATAGACAAGACTTGTCATTCCGCTGCAAAACAGAATTCCCACTGTCATTCCGATACCCGCTCCTCTTGCAACGGTACAGAGCATTTGCACAAACGAGCAGAAAGCAAGGTGCAGCAAGTACTGAACTGCAATTATTTTGATTAGGTCGCCGACGTCTCCTAAAACAAGCTTATCTCCCAAAATTATCTTTCCGCTGATAACGGTAGCAAGAATGTATACGCCGAACATTATAAGCAGTTCAACGGCTATGCCCGAAAGCTTCGCAAGGCTCAGCATTCCTCTTTTGGGGAGCTGTCCCGCTATGTTTTTGATAAAGCCCGTTTTCTGCTCCGCATTGGTGTAGATCGCCACGAATATTGACGCCAGAAGAGCGATTATTGCGCTGGATCCCATAACCTGAAACAGACTGACCATTTCAATGCCCTGATCTACCCATTCGTCCAGAGTTTCAACGGCTATACCTACAGTAATCTCATTCTCATCGGTCTGTTGTGCGGTCTGTTCTGCTGCTGAATTTTCTTCCGACATATATTCAATATCGACATTAGTCATATAAACGAAAAATACCGCGATCACAGCAGTAACCGCTATCATCACCCAGAAGGATACCGTGCGGAACAGGCTGTATAAATTCATTCTGATAAGATTAAGCATTCTGCGCACCTCCCGTAAGATTGAGGAAATAGTCCTCAAGAGCCTCGTTCTTCACCGAAATTCCGCCGAACTTGACGCCGCTCTCCGTAAGCCTCATAGCAATATCGCTTACGCCGTTAAGACGCTCGTATATCTGAATTGTGGTTTTGTCCACAACCTTGTACTGCGTAATTCCCATATCCTCGAGAACCGTAGCCGCTCTTGCGGTATCGTCCGTTACAAGCTCAATACGCTCCATACATCTGGACATCAGCTCTTCCTTTGTAAGCTCCTGCAAAAGCTCGCCGTTATGAATAATACCGTAGCTTGTGGCAATTTTGGAAAGCTCCTCCAGAATGTGGCTGGAAATTATAAAGGTTATGCCCTTCTCCCTGTTAAGTCTCTCGATAGTCTCTCTTATTTCCGCGATACCCTGTGGATCGAGACCGTTGATAGGCTCGTCTAGAACGACCAGATCGGTGTCTCCCACCAGAGCCAGAGCAATACCGAGACGCTGCTTCATACCGAGGGAGAAATTCTTCACTGCCTTTCTGCCTGCGTTTTCAAGTCCCACCGTTTTAAGCAGTTCTTCGACCACGCCCTTTTTGCGCACGCCCATTGCAATGCATTTGAGCTTTATGTTACCGGCGGCGGACATCTCCCTATAAGCCCCGGGAGCCTCGATAAGCGTTCCCACACGGTTCATAACCTTTGCCGCCTCTCTGCCGCTTTTTCCGAAAAGAGTAAACTCGCCCTCTGTGGGAGCGGCAAGTCCGCTTATCATTTTAAGAACAGTCGTCTTACCCGCTCCGTTTCTGCCGATAAGACCGTATATGTCCCCCTGCCTGATATGAATATTCACGTTATTGACAGCCTTTTGCTTACCGTACTGCTTGGTAAGACCGCTTGTACTGAGAATATATGCCATAAACGTACCTCCTGTTTTGTTTCTGTTACCAGTATAACAGACAATTTCCAAAAAAGCGCAAAGAAATGTTAAAGAAAGGGTAAAGATAATCAATGCCAAGAAAAGAGGAAAAACTATGCTTATATGGGCTTTAGCCGCAACAGCGGCGGCAGTTATCCTGATCGCCGTACTTTTTTATCTGAGACGGCAGATAAAAAATACCAGACATCAGCTTGAATTTATGACCGAAAACAAAACCAATATGCGGCTAACCTCCGATATGCCCGAGGGAGAATTCAACAGGCTTATCGACAGCATTAACGATATGATTGACCTGTCCAGAAAAATACAGATGAATTCGACCGCCGCCGAAAATAATCTTAAAGAGGCAATCACAAATATCTCCCACGATATACGCACTCCCTTGACCTCTATGGACGGCTATTTTCAGCTTCTGGCTCAGTCGGACAATATGCAGGATCGCGAGCATTACATCTCCATTATCCGCGGAAGGATCGAAAGTCTCAAGGATATGCTGGAGGAGCTTTTCACCTACACCAAGTTACAGAACGACAGCTTTGAGCTTGAAACGGATAAAATAGATTTTTCCAAAACCGTGCTGGATACCCTGTTCTCCTTTTATGACGAATTCAAGCAAAGAGGTCTCGACCCCGACGTGGATATCGCTGAGCAACAGCTGTATATCCTCGGAAATACCGAGGCAGTCCGCAGAACAGTGCAGAACCTTCTGAAAAACGCCCTTGAACACGGAGGAAACTCCATAGGTCTTTCCCTGAAATCAGAGGATAACAAGGCTGTGTTTACCTGTTCAAACGACGTTTCCGACCCTAATAATATCGATATGCCGCAGATATTCACCAGATTTTACAAGGCGGACCCCGCCCGCACACATTCCTCCACAGGTCTGGGACTTGCCATAGCCAAAGGACTTACCGAAAAAGCAGGCGGACAAATAAGCGCAAAGCTTGAGGGAAATATTTTTTCCGTTACAGTTAGTTATGCTACAAAAAACAGAGACCGGAAGCCGTAAACCTCCGGTCTCTTATTTTAGATCTCTAATTTGCAACGTCCACATAATACGCAGGGTTAAGAATATATCCCTGATAACGTATCTCAAAATGCAGATGATCTCCCGTAGAAAATCCCGTTGAACCCATTTTGCCTATCACGTCGCCCTTTTTGATCTCGTCGCCCACGTTAACGTCAACCTCGGTCAAATGTCCGTAAAGCGTGATAAACTCGTTTCCGTGGTCTATAATGACGTAGTTTCCGTAACCGCCGCCGCAGCCGCAGGAACTGCTCTTGCCGTAATCGTGCGTACAGGTAGTATTTATCCTTAAAACTGTTCCGCTGTCGCTTGCGTGTATCTCAGTGCCGTGGGCTCCCGCAATGTCAAGTCCCGAATGGTACGAGCCCCAGCGCGCGCCCACTCCCGAGGTGATATTATAGCACCCCGGCACAGGCCACGAGAACGTGTATGTAGGCTCAAATTCCTCAAGCTGTTCGTTGTTTTTAAGACGTTCTCTTATACCGTCCCTCAGTTCGCCCAGCTTGACGTCCGCCAACGCCATAGTAGCTCTTACCTCGTCGTCTCTTGCAGTCGTACCCGAGCTTTTGAGTATTCCCGACAGATCGGACTCATACTGAGACTTCTCGTCATTGAATGCTTTGTTTTCCTCCTCAAGCTCCTTCTGCTTCTCTTCAAGCTGCTTTCTGGTTTCCTCTGAGGACTGATAAAGCTCGTCAAGGGCAGCCTTTTCGGTTTCGTACTGGGCGTACTGTTCGTCGTACTCCTCCTGCTTGGCTTTAAGCGCCGCCTCCTCAGCCTCATATTTATCCTGCAATTCGTAAAGATTGCTGATCATCTCGTCGTCGTGCTTTGCCACTCGTTTAATAAGCTCCATACGCATAAGCACATCATAAAAGCTGTCGGACTCCAGTATCATAGTGGTATAGGAATCCGAGCCAGCGATATACATAGCCCTGAGCCTCTTTTTAAGACCCTCTACGCCTTCCTCAATGTCGCGCTGAGTGTCCTCCAGTTCTCTTTTATTTGTGCTGATCTCGATTTCCAGCGCGGTCATATAACCGTTTAAAACCTCGATCTTTTCATTAAGCGCGTCAATCTTTTTCTGTAAAATCTTCTGCGTTTTCTTCTCGCTTTCGATATCCGTCTCAGCCTGTGAGATCTCGTCCTCCAACTGCTGCTGTTTTTCGGCGATCTCCCTCAGCCTTTCGGCGTAAACCGTTATGTCATAGCCTGTGTTGTCATCTTCACCGTCGGAATTTCCGTCCTCTCCGTCGGGATTTTCTGTCTGAGGCACGCTCATATCAGAGCCCTCATAGAAATAATCGGACTGTGCATTCGCGTCGGTCTCATAGTCTGCCTGCGCCGACGTATAGCGTATACCGCTGCCTGCCACGCCCGTTGTAAGCACGAACGCCGCAGCACAAGCCATTATTCTTTTTAAGCCAAAACGCTTGCTCATAGAAAAAAACTACTCCTTTAAATCGGGGCAACCATTATACATAGTTGCTTGGGTTCTGCGCCACGCCGTTAAGTCTTACCTCAAAATGCAGATGATCGCCTGTCGAGTGTCCCGTAGAACCTATCTGTCCTAAAACGTCGCCTTTCTCAACGTGCTGCCCCTGAGTAACGGTTATCCTCTGCGAATGACCGTACAAAGTCCAGTAGCCGTTTCCGTGGTCAATAATACAGTAGTTACCATATCCGCCGCCGCAGCCGCAGGAATAGTTCTTACCGTAATCGTGCGTGCAGGTGTTGCTCACAAGGATAACCGTACCCGCCGCAGAGGCGCAGATATTTGCTCCTCTTATGCCCTGCGACCATATATCTATACCCTTGTGATAAGCGCCCCATCTCCAGCCCACGCCATAGGAAATATGGTAAAATCCCGGGACAGGCCATGTGAACATAGACTTATCAACGTAGCCGTATGAACTGTTATCGGTCGAGCCCTGACTGCCTGTGGTAGTTCCGCCTGCATTTGACGAACCGCTCGTACCCGAACTGCTGATATTGTTTTGTTGCTGCTGTTGCTGCTGTTTTATCAGCTCCTCCTGACGCTTGCGTTCAGCCTCCTCCGCAAGTCTCTTGCGCTCAGCCTCTTCCTTAGCCTCGATCTGAGCCTGCTCTATGTACAGATCCTCAAGCAGCTTTTCAAACTCCTCTTCTTCTTTGAGAATGGTTTCCTTGTTATCCTCAAAATTTTTCTGGTCAATGGCAAGCTGTTCAAGATAAGCCTCGCTCTGAGCGAACAGCTCCTCCAGCTTGTCCTTCTGCTTCTGATGAGCGTCCTCCTGCTCCTGAAGATCAGCCTTTGTCTTTTCAAGACTTTCCTTTTCAGCATTGAGGTCGGCTTCATCAGCCTCGTAACGCTTTTTCAGATCGATAAGATTATCTATCATATTGTCGTCGTGCTCGGCAACTCTCTTGACCAGCTCTATCTTCATAAGCATATCATAAAAATCCGTAGCGCCGATAAGAATATCGGAATAAGAGCTGCTGCCCGCCACATACATCGTGCGGATCCTCGACTTGAAATCCTGCACTCCGTCCTCGATCTCCTGCTTCTTCTCAGCGATCTGTATCTCTTTCTGGGCAATGGAATCCTCCAGCCCCGTGATCTCGGCATTCAGATCGGAAATGGAATTTTCCAAGGTCATAATTGTTTCCTGCACCGTGTTGATCTGCTCCTCAATGGCAGCCTGATTTTCTTCCTCGGCAGAAATATCGTCTTTAGTCTGTGCGATCTTCTCGTCAAGCTCAGCCTGCTTTTTCTCCAGCTCGTCAAGCTTGCTCTGAGTATCCGAGATCTCGCTCTTGTTCTTTTTCATTTCCGTACTTTCGGCAGCGGCGATTTCCGTTGAAACCACGCCTGAGCCCGCGCTCGCAAACGCTGTCATACAAATCACTATAGCCGCCGCGAAGGCAAGCGTACGCTTGAATGTAAATATTCTGTTCATGTCCAAAATCCTCCGTCAAAGGACAACGGCAGCGGATTTTCTTCTCTGTATTCTTAATACTGCCGTAATTTTTACACTGCTTTTTTTAATTGTTAATTATAGTCAATGGCAGTCCGCAGGATAACCTGTGTCTGCCATTAAAACTTCCCGATCAAACCTTGAGGTGCTTACCTGTGCTTATGGAAGTACCCACAGCGCCTATCAGCGCGCCCGCAATAAGGTACGCCCCGCAGATATAAAGTTTGAGCTCATCGAATGAATAAAGATTTTGCATACCGAGAATACTCCAGATACTGAAGTTGTCGTTAAAAATATTATAAACGCCCTCGTATGCAAATTTAGTCAGGAGCAGCGCGCCTCCCGCCGCAACAAGACCTACGATCATACCCTCCACAAAGAAAGGAATTCTGATAAACGCGTTGGTCGCTCCGACATATTTCATAATATTGATCTCTTTGCGTCTCGTAAATACGCTCGCTCTGGTCGTGTTTGAAATAATTATCAGACAAACGACTACCAGTGCAAGAACAACGCAGAAAGCCACTATGGAGAAAATTCTTCTGATACTTATGAGAATATCGGCAAAAGCCGTAGGCGACTGAGTGGACTCCACAAAATCAAAAGTCTCTATCTGAGTTGTGGTATCCGTCATTATCTCAATGTCGTTGACCGTTATTTTGTATGTATCGGGAAGCGGATTGTCGTCCGCATACTGGAAAAAGTCCTTTTCCTCCTCAGTCATACCCTTGAGCATATTCTCCCAAGCCTCTTCCTTTGTATAAAGAGAAACGGTATTGACATTGGGAATATCTTTAAGTTTCTGTTCCAGCGCAGCCATATCGCCGTCCGACGTGCCGTCCTCAACGATGACAACTATCTCGCTTCGTCCCTCGATACCGCCGATAACTCGGGTAAGGTTAAGAGCAACCAAGCAGGAAAGTCCAACCATAAGCAGGGAAACCAGCAGAATGCAGAATGACGCGAACGTCATCATTCTGTTCTTCCAGATCCCCTTAAAGCCTTGATTTACAAGGTATCTGAAACTACTTATTTTCATTTGACGCCGAACCTCCCACTACCTCGTCAAAGGCGATACTGCCCTTGTTGATATTGATAATTCTTCCTCCGAAGTAACGTACAAGGTCGTGCTCGTGAGTAACCATAAGAATGGTCGTACCGCACTCGTTTATACCTTTCAGAAGTTCAACTATTTCATATGAAAGCGCAGGGTCTATATTACCCGTAGGCTCGTCCGCAATAATAAGCTGAGGATCGTTAACCAAAGCCCTTGCCAGAGCCACACGCTGCTGCTCTCCTCCCGAAAGCTCGGTCGGATAGCATTTTGCCTTTTCCGACAGTCCCACCAGACTGATAACATAAGGCACTCTGCTCCTGATATACTTAGCGGGAGCGTCAATAACTCTCAGAACGAAAGCCACATTCTCATACACTGTCATAGTAGGTATGAGACGGAAATCCTGAAATACCACGCCGATAGTTCTTCTCAGCGCGGGAATTTTTCTTCTTCTCAGCTTTTTCAGGTTAAAGCCGTTAACGATGACCGTACCGCTTGTCGCATCGATCTCTTTAAGCACAAGCTTTATCAGCGTGGATTTACCCGCGCCTGACGGTCCTACAACGAAAGCGAAATCTCCGTC
Organism: Ruminococcus sp.; assembly: GCA_030531185.1. Taxonomy (GTDB): domain Bacteria; phylum Bacillota; class Clostridia; order Oscillospirales; family Ruminococcaceae; genus Hominimerdicola. The sequence continues at coordinate 23,096 of JAUNOG010000003.1, read as the reverse complement.
GTTGATTTTAAGATTTACCTTGTTGAGCGCGTCAACGCCGCTTGAATTATAAGTGACGGACACATCCTTAAACTCTACCAAAATTTACACCGCCTTAAAGTTGCGGGAGCTTACACAATACTCCCTTCTCAAGGTCGCCTCAGAACTTAACCGGATTAGCTGACAAATATTTCTTTACCATCAGCGCTATCTTAAAGATAATTGCATGGTCGAATTCTCTTAGGTCAAGACCTGTGAGCTTCTTGATTTTTTCAAGTCTGTACACCAGAGTATTTCTATGTACAAACAGCTTTCTTGATGTTTCCGAAACGTTCAGGTTGTTCTCAAAGAACTTCTGGATCGTAAAGAGCGTCTCGTGGTCGAGAGACTCGATAGAACCCTTCTTGAAAACCTCCTTCAAAAACGTTTCGCAAAGAGTAGTGGGGAGATGATAAATAAGTCTTGCAATACCCAGATTATCGTAAGAAACGATATTCTTGTCCGTATCGAAAACCTTTCCTACCTCCAGAGCGATCTGAGCCTCCTTAAAGGAACGCGCAAGATCCCTTACGCCCTCGATGACCGTACCGATACCAACGTTCACACGTGTGTAGAACTCGCTTGAAAGAGTATCGGAAATAGAGCGCGCAAGCTTTTCCAGATCCTTGGACTCAACGCCGTTTGCTACCTCCTTAACAAGAACGATATCCGACTCTGTGATATTGAACACAAAGTCCTTGTTCTTATCGGGGAAAAGATTTTGAATTACGTCATAAGCCGAGACGTCGTTTGACGACACTATTCTGATAAGAAGAACAACTCTTGAAATATCCGCGCTGAAATGCAGCTCTCTCGCCTTGACATGAACGTCGCCGGGAAGAACGTTATCCAGCACGACATTCTTTATGAAGTTGTTTCTGTCGTACTTTTCGTCATAGTACTGCTTAATGCTTGAAAGAGTAATGGCCAGAATGCTCGCGTACTTAGCGGCAACCTCGTCCGTACCCTCTACAAAAACAGCATAGTCGGGTTTCATATGCGCGCCGAAAGGCTTGTAGGTATAGCCGTCGCGCACAAAAATATCGTGGGAATCTCCCAGATCGAGTGACACAAACTCATTTGTTGTGCCTACCTGAGCCAGCTCCGAGCAGGCAATAATGGTTGCAGTTTCGTCAATAACGCCGATAACGCAGTCAATAGTATCGCGCATCTGATGAACTACACTTTGAAATAATCTGTTTGACATAAGTTATTCCCCTCTACTTGCAAATTTGAGCATTTTTATTCCGGACAATCCCGTTCGGGACCATACAGACGGGCACAGTAAGTCCGTCCCTTGACAAAATGTCTGCTTACTGTAATTATAACAAAAAATGACGAACTTTGCAAGTGTTTTATAGTAAAAAGTGCAAAAAAACGCAAAAACTTTTTACCGGCTGAAAAAGGCAGCCGCATTCCAATCTAATGTATTACAAATTGTAACATATTTTTTCAGTTAATGTGTGAACATACTGTTAAATTAATTAATTTCTTGTTAGTTTTACACAAAAATCCAATTTTACATTCTACACCGAGTTACCATTTTGTAATTATTAAACTTTCTGTAAACTGCCGTGCGTCATTGCTTTTCCGAGGTAATTATGCGTTATCGCCGTATAAAAACGGACAAAAAAAGACCGCCGCTGTTGCGGCGATCGATTTATGCTTTAACAAATCGTAAATTATCTTGCGTCCTCTGCGAAACCACTGTCAACCAAATCCACAAGACCCTTGACCGCAGCCTCTTCGTCAACGCCGTCGGCAATGATCTTAATTGTAGTACCGCCTACGATACCCAGAGAAAGGATACCCAGAAGGCTCTTTGCATTTACTCTTCTGTCTTCCTTTTCGATCCAGATTGAAGACTTGAACTCGTTTGCTTTCTGAATGAAAAATGTAGCAGGACGTGCGTGAAGGCCTACCTGATTCTGAACAACAACAGTATTCTGTAACATAATTAATCTCTCCATTCTGACTGTTTTAAAACTTCATTTTACAAATAAGCGGTATCGTTGCCTTTCGGCACAGCCGTTTAACTTGATAAATTTATTATACCCGACTAAGCCCGTCAAGTCAACGCAAATTTTAAACAAACAATCGTTGGAAGCTTAATTTTCGTTCATTTCATCTATAAATTGATGACAACGGCTTTACAATTTAGTCAACATCAACAATCGCCGTTTACATTTTGTATCAGTTTATACAAAATCTTTTAACAAGTCTAGTTGATATGCCCAATGTTCTTCCATTTAAAGTTCGTCAAATTTCACAGCTTTGTGAATTATAGCCAAATCTTCCTCTGAAAGTTCCAGCATTTTCAAAAGCTCGGGACGCTTTTTCGCCGTATTGAGCAGCGCCTGCTCGTGCCGCCATTTCAGTATGTTTGCGTGATGTCCCGACAGGAGCACGGGGGGAACAGTCATACCCTCCCACACCTCGGGTCTCGTATACTGCGGATATTCCAGAAGTCCGCTGTAATGACTTTCGTCCTCATAGCAATCGGACTTTGACAGCGTACCCTCCAGCATTCTTACCACGCAGTCCACCAGCACCAGCGCAGGAAGCTCTCCGCCTGTAAGCACATAGTCCCCCACCGAAATTTCCTCGTCCACGATTTTTTCAATTATCCGCTCGTCGACCCCCTCGTAGTGCCCGCATAATATAAATATGCTGTCAAGCTGAGAAAGTTCCCTTGCCCGCTGCTGCGTGAGCGTTCTTCCCTGAGGAGACATATAGATAACGTGAGGCTTAGGCTTGCCCTCCGTGACCGCCTTATAGCAATTATAAATGGGATCGCACTGCATAAGCATACCCTTCTGCTCGCTGTAAGGCGTATCGTCCACACGACGGTGCTTGTCTTTGGTGTAGTCTCTAATATTATGGCAGTTTACCGTAAAAATATCCTTAGCCCTCGCTCTTCCCACAACGGACTGCGAAAGATAATTTTCGAGCATCTCTGGAAAAAGCGTTGCGATATCAATATTCATCGGATCTCCTCCATACCGTCAAAAAGCCCCTCCAGCGGAATTATCTTCATTACGCCGCCCTCGATATCGGTTTCCGCGATCACCTGCGGTATTGCGGGGATATAGTACATTTTGCCGTCCTGCGCTTTTATATGGTATACGTCGTTTGCTCCCGTTTCTGATACATCGGCAAGCTCTCCATATACTCTGCCGCTGTCGGCGTCCACAACCTTCAAGCCTATCAGATCGCTGATAAAATAACAGCCCTCGTCAAGCTCAACATCGTCCCTGTTGATATAAAGCACCCTGTTGCGTATCTTCTGAGCGTCCTCCACCGTATCGACGCCCTTTATCTTCATTACCACAATATTTTTTGCCACACGGGAGCGTTCGATCTCCACAGGTGTGCCGCTTTTATAATAAAGAGTATCGAACCCGCAGAGAAAATCGGGAGTATCGCACCAAGGCTGAACCTTGACCTCGCCTTTTATACCGAAAACCGAAACGATTTTTCCTGTTTCAAGAAGACCATTCACAATAACACGTCCTTGTACAATAATATTATTTACATTTTAGCATAATTAAGCCGATAAGTCAAATGAGCGCACGGTTGACGATCAAAAGCGGATATTCCCAAAAAGACAAAATTTCCGAATATTATGCATCTTGCTATTGAAAAATATGAAAATATATGATATAATTATACACATTATAATATATTTTGTCGGATACAGCGGTATTGTATTCGAAATTTACGACGGGGGAAACTTATGTTAAAGAAAATTCTTGCTGCGCTGTGCGCAGTCATTACGGTCACAGCCGTATTTACAGCCTGTTCGGACAAAGCCGACAAATCGGTCGGTTCGGAAATCTCATCAGCGGAGGAAAACAGTATGAAAAAAGTTATGAACGAAGAAAACGCAAAGCTTGTGGGCAGAACGTGGCTCGCGGACAACGATACCCTATGGTGCGCTCTCAGCGGCTCGGGAGCGGAGTTTGAATTCACAGGCAAAAAGCTGGATATTATGATCGAGGGCGATACGGTTTCCACCTCGGGCAATGCGGATAACTACTGCCGTCTTGCGATCTACGTTGACGGCGAAAGGGTCGTGGACGATATGCTCGACGACGCCGTTAAGCTTTATACTCCCATTGACGGATCGGAAACCGTTACAAAGACGGTCAAAATCGTAAAGCTGTCCGAATGCGCTATGTCGACTATGGGCATTATGCCGATAAATCTCGAGGAGGGAGCGAGCATAAAGCCCGCAGAGAAAAAGTCTCACAGCATTGAATTTATCGGAGACTCCATAACCTGCGGATACGGCGTTGACGACGAGGACGAAAACCACACCTTCAAGACCTCCACGGAGGACGTCACCAAGGCTTACGCTTACAAGACCGCGCAGGCTCTCGACGCGGAATACAGTATGTTCTCAACCAGCGGCTACGGCATTATTTCGGGCTGGACGGGCGACGGAACTAAAAAAGCCGAACAGGCTATTCCTCAGTATTATACGTCTCTGGGCTTTTCCTACGGCAATTTCGGCGGAACTGCTCCGCAGTCTTTAGATTGGGATTTCGGCAATTATCAGCCTGAGCTTATCGTAATAAATCTCGGCACGAACGACGACAGCTACTGCGGCTCGGACGAGGCTAAGCAGAGGGAATACATAGACGGCTACAAGGAGTTCCTTGCAGTCGTAAGAGAGAAAAATCCCGACGCGCATATAATCTGCTCTCTGGGGATTATGGGCGGCAGGCTTTACACCTGCATAGAGGAAATGTACCTCGAATATAAAAAAGAAACAGGGGACGAAAATATCTCCATATTCAAATTTGACGCTCAGAACGGCGTCGAGGACGGCTATGCCGCCGACTGGCACCCAACCGAAAAGACCCACGATAAAGCGGCGGCGGCTCTCGAGGCTGAAATAAGAACCGTTATGGGCTGGTAGGACTGTGAAACGGCGCGGTAATTGTTTTATTACCGGGCTAAATCGGAATTAATCTTTGCAGCGGCAGTTGCAGACTACAGTTTTTTCGAAAATTATGATACACAGCATTATCTTCCCCCTCCCCTTTGGGAGGGCACATTCAGCTCAAACAACCAATTTAATGTTGGTGGGAGGGGGAATTGCCCCGTGCGGGCTGGCACAAATTCTGGTTTATACAATAAAAAAGTCTGAGAACCAAAAATTCTCAGACTTTTATTACTTTTTTATCTACTCCGCGCTCGGCTGATTTGCTGATATTTTATTGACCGTTCTCCTGTTGACAGACCGCATCATAAATACGGCTGCCACAAAGGCTATCGCCTCAGCAATGGGGAACGCCGCCCATATCCAATCCTGCGCAACACGTACCAATATCCACGCTATAGGAAGCGCGCCTATAAGAAGTCTTATCGCCGAAACTATCAGAGAGTGCACTCCGTAGCCCAGCGCCTGGAATATTCCCTGATAAGCTATATTTGCGCCTACAAAAAGGTATCCCAACGTGATTATCCTTATCGCTCTTATGCAAAGAGTATTTGTAGCCTCGGACATAGAGAAAATACCTATAAGCGGCTCTGCGAACACCTGAAGTCCCACTGCGCCTATGAACATAATAACAAGCGTATCTATCATACCGTATTTAATGCTGTCCTTAACTCTGCGCTTGTCGCCCATACCGTAGTTAAAGGCAATTATCGGTATCATTGCGTTATTCATACCGAATGCCGCAAAGAATACGAACTGCTGTATTTTATAGTACACGCCGTAAGCGGTTACAGCCTCGGTGGAAACTGCCGCAAAAATAATGTTTACGCCGTATGTCATAAATGACATAAGAGCCTGCATAAGTATTGCGGGAACGCCTACCATATAAATTTGCTTGATGATCTGTCCGACAGGTTTGATATATTTCAAGGACGTGCTGAACTCCGCCTTATTATATTTGAAGTGGAAAACCGCGTCCATAATGAACGAAACGAACTGTCCGATGACCGTAGCGTAAGCCGCTCCGCTGATACCCATTTCAGGCAGTCCGCACCAGCCGAATATCATTATCGGGTCGAGGATAATATTTACCACTGCGCCCACAAGCTGAGCGATAGTCGCCTGCATTGTTTTGCCCGTTGCCTGCAAAAGCTTTTCAAAGGTCATATACATAGTAACTCCCAAGGACAGACAGGTGCATATTCTCAGATACGTGCAGGCAAGGTCTGAAATAAGGGGATCCTTCGTCTGCGTGGAAATGTAGAAGTTTACTCCCACAAATCCGAAGATCAGGAATACAACAAAGGTGCAGATACCGAGAAAAATCGAGTTGCCCGATATCTTTGCGGCTTTTTCCTTGTTGCCCTCGCCGAGGCTTTTTGACAGCAGAGAGTTAAGTCCGACGCCCGTGCCTACGCCTATAGCGACCATTAACATCTGTACAGGGAAAGCAAGGGTCATAGCGTTCATCGCCGCGTCGCCCAGTCCCTCCATCTGGCTTACGAAATAGCTGTCCACTATATTATAGACAGCCTGGACCGCCATTGAAATTATCATAGGCAGTCCCATAGTGATCAGCAGTTTTTTTACAGGCTGCGTACCCATTTTATTAAGCTGCTGTTCATTATTATCCTTATTTACTGAATTTTTGCTCATAAGATACCTCCGTAAAAAAATTCGCGCAGTCAAAAAAATAAGTCTCGGATTTATTAAAATCCGGACTTATGCTTTTCGCTGCACGATTTATTAACTATATTATATCAGATTTTCTCACTTTTTGTAATAGGCTGATTTTACGAACTTTTTAAAACTTCCGCTCTTACATTTCAGCATTTTGCGCAAAACAAAATCCGCACCCATAAAGAGCGCGGATATGCCGTCATAAAACAATGATTATTCCTCTGTAGTCTCCTCAGCGGGAGCCTCTGCTGCATCAACGTCCTCAACAGGCTCTTCGACCTTGTCAAGATCCTCCTCGGGAGTTGTCTCAGCGTCAACAGCCTCAGCCTCGCCGCTTTCTTCAGCAGCACAGTTTTCGCAATCGATGCACTCGTCGAAATCCTCGTCGAGGTCTTCGTAATCGTAATCCTCAAGCTCCTTATGCTTTTTGTAAGCAACTGCTGCCGCTACGCCTGCCGCAACTGCGCCTGCTACTGCAACGCCCTTTAATATCTTACCCATAGTAAACACTCCGTTTCTGAATATTTTTCTAATTCATTGTATAACATACATTTGCTGATTAGATTATATTTAGTATACCATACTCTGTGCAAAAAATCAAGTATTATGTTATAAAAAGTTTAAGTTTTCGTCAATATGCTCAAATATTCCGACCTTTTTGCAATAAAGGTTACAAATCGGAAACAGAATTAAATATTTCCCGTAAGGTTCATTATAATGCTTACAGCGGCTATGGGAGCGGTCTCGCACCTGAGAATTCGCTTTCCCAGACCGATAGACACCACGCCCGAGGAAATACACTTTTCAGCCTCCGCGCTGTCAAAGCCGCCCTCGCTGCCAATTAAAACGCCTACCGTTTCGGGGGACTTACCCGAAAAAACGTTCCTGAGATTTTCTCCGCCCCTTTCATAGCAGATAAGCCCCATATCCATATCGGACAAACGCTTTATGCATTCGTCAAGCGAAATTATCCCCGTCACTTTGGGGACTATACTTCGTCCGCACTGCTTAGCCGCCTCCAGAGCTATCTTATTGAGCCTTTCCAGCTTTTTTCGGAAGCTTTTTCCGTCCGGTCTGGACACGCAGCGGCTCGTAAGCACGGGACATATCTCCGCCGCGCCCAGTTCAACCGCTTTCTGTACTATAAATTCAAGCTTATCCGACTTCGGCACAGCCTGAAAAAGAGTAAGCTTAATGTTAGGCTCGCAGTCCCCCGTATGCGAGGACAGTATCTCGCATCGGCACTCCTCGTCGGATACGGCGATCAGCTTGCATTGATATTCCGTACCCATACAGCACAGGGTTATCTCGTCTCCCAGCCGCATTCTCAGACTTCTTCCTATATGGACGGCGTCGCCGCCTCTTACAAACGCGGTATCTCCGCATATACATTCAGGCTCAACAAAAAATCTAGGCATACAAATTCTCCCATTCCTGCATCATTTGACATACAATGACCTTTCTACACAATAATTATAACATAAGTTCAAGAAAAGTTCAATAAATTTCATACTTAATACAATAAGTTTTCACACGGACAACACAAAAAGAGGGTATTATATTATTGTCAAAGGGAAGCGGAAAGGTTTCCTGAAGGACAACCTAATTTGGTATGTTGGCTTTTACCCCAAGCCTTCATATATACAGCTTGTAGATTAATTTCTACTAGCTTCTCCCCTATAATTTTTTATTTTTTGGCACCCGCATTACCCCTGCGGGTGTTTTTTTGCATTGTTGGATTTGTAATATTATGGAAGATGTAAAACATTACTTCAGATTGTTAGAGAGTAATTTTGCCGCCACAGCCCGATAAATACATAGTATAACGGAGATAAAGCGACCAAAAAACAGATCATAACCAATTTACTCTGATTGCCGCTGAAATATATCCCCCAGCCGATAAAATTTACTGTGATAACCGTCCTCTCATTTTACCGCAAACAAATTAGTTTCCCACGCGGGATAATAAGGGTACTGCCTCATATAGAACCTATATCCGCTGTTCATTTTATTAATGTACAGCGGTATTTCTATGTAATCGTAACAGCGGTGATACAGTGCGCAGCAAAGCTTGGGCGAATAACGCTTTACAGTGTTTTCCGAGCCTTTCAGCGCAGGAATATCCGCGCCCTCCACGTCGTATTTGACATAGGTGCATTCTCTCCCCGCCAGCACGCTGTCAAGACTTCTTACGCATATTTTTCCTCTGCCGCTGCCGCTTACCTTAGCCTGCCTGCCCGAGCCGTTCTCAAAGGACATTTCCCCGTCCACGGACCAAGCCGCCGCGTTGTGAAATTCGATATTATCGAGGAAAATGCAGTTTTTCACGCACTTCTGAAAATTCCGCTTTTCAGGCTCCAGAGCGTAGATACTGCGGTATCTGCCGTTCACGCTTTTGACAAACTCCACAACCGTATCGCCGTTGTAAGCGCCCAGATCGCAGTATATCTCGCTGTCCCCTAAATCAAGCAGACCGCCCGATTTTTCGGGGGACGTAAAAATCTCCCGCAGATATCCCAGCCTGCCCGTAATTTTATATGCCGTAAGCTTTATAAAGGTTTCCCTTGAAATATCGTCCGCAAGCATATCGTATACTCTTGCCGCCTCGTCAAATCTGTCCATAAAATCGGACTTATCAAAATGCTTGCCCGCAATAACGGGCACTTCGGGAGCAAGCAGGATATGCCGCTTTTCAAAGTCCTCGATACGGGACATAATTTCGGGCAGAGCCGTACCGAACGCAAGCAGGATAATAAAATCCCCGCACTCGCTTTCAACTTCGGAAAGCGTTTTCACTCTGTATCCGCAAAAGCTTTGTCCTCGCACAAAATCGTCGCTTGCGAAAACTCCCGAAACGTCAATGCCGTAATCTGCGCACCAGCCCAGAACCTTTTCTCCGCCGTTACCCATACCGTAGATATACACAGGCTTGCCGCTGCCAAGAATATACTGCGGAGCGCTTTCAAGTCCGCTGAAATAATCGAAGAATTCAAAAAGTCCGTTCATAGAAACCTCACAAAAAAGGCGCAGAACAGTCCTGCGCCGAATTTATTGTCGGAACAAAATTACATATCGCCCGGATCGCCGTCCATATCGCTGCCGTCGTGGAGATAGAAATCCCCGCCGATCATATCTCTGCCCCTTGTGCGGTATCTGTCGCGGTTGATGTTGATATACTCGTCAAGCTTAGCAAGCACCTCTCTTGGAGCCTTTACCGACTTGACCTCCTTAATGGGAGTGTCAACGTCCCTAACATTCATAACTATAGTGCCGCAGCCGAAAATACGCTGTCCCAAAGGCAGAACAAGCTTTTTGTCCGTCACGCGGTAAAGCTCCAGTTCGTCCTCCTCAACGCTGAGAAAGCCCTTGCGGGTGATGAACTTTGTCTCCGTGAGGAAATATCTTGTAAACGACAGCGGAAGTCCGAAAATAGTTCTTTTCTTATCCGTCCAGATATAATCGAACAGATCCTTTTTCATAAGGCATACCCCTTTTCACTAAAAATAAGCCGAATTTGATATATGCTTAATATACCACTTAATTATGTCTTTGTCAAGGAATTTACGGCGATTAAATGTATCGGCTTTTTATTCCAGTATATCCCTAACGATCTCAAGCACGTGAACCGTTTGCTTGGGCGACAGCTTTTCGATACTGTGTTTGAGTTCCTCGGTCAATCGGGGATTTTCTATGTCAAATTCAAAGAACTGGGCGGGAGTTATCCCGAAATATTCGCATATATAGAAGAAACCTGTCATAGAGGGCAGCGACTTTCCGTTTTCAATTTTGTTAATATAGCTTTCGCTTTGTCCCAAAGACAAGCTCATATCACGTGCCGATACGCCCTTTTGCATTCTTAGTTTAGTAAGCCGTAAAGCGAATTTTTGTTCGTCATACATAAATAGCACCGCCTCTCTTGTATATCATTATAATATATAAACAATATTTTTTACGGAATTTTGTTATATATAACTATTGAAATATGGAATTAAAAGATATATAATTACTTTAATATATCTTTTAAAGATATAATTTTAGAGCTTGGAGGAAATTAATATGGAAAAAATTATAATTTGTATTTTGACATTATTTATGTCGGCGGCTATGGTGTCTTGCGAAGAAAATTCTGAAAGTAATAAGTATGAAACAACAGTTGATACAGATTTTGAAAAATCAGAAAAAAATAATGAGTTGAAGATTGGTGATGAATCATATTTCAGTACTGATTCCAGTACTGAAACGTATGCCAACACCACTGAACTTACATATGAAAATGTTGTGCAGTTGGTTTTGAGCAGTTGTTACAATAACGATTATGCCAGTTTTTATAATTTAATTCCACCAGCTTCTCGCAGATATTCTGAACTGAATGGTATGGATGATTATGAAGATGTATTTCGTTTTATGTGCGGAGATTTTGAGGAAAACGGTGTTTATGGGGATCCATATGATTTCTATGTGATGCCTAATAATAAGGATATTGACAATGTATATGATACATATGTGTACTTAGACGAAATATGTGGTGATGAATATAGTGATTATGCAAGCGGCAAAATTGATGAGATTTTTGAAATATCATTTAGTATGAAATCAAATGTTGATGATATTGTATATGTAAATTATGGTTGCTATATTGTTGTTCAGAATGGTGTTCCTTATTTTGAATATTGCGAAAACAGTGTGTGTTCTCCTGTTTATGAAGATAGTGAGAGTTCTGCTGTTTATGAAGATGAAGAAGTCTCTACTTTATTTGATAATAGTTTGTTAAAAACAGCTAATTCAAATGCAAAGACTGCATTCAATGCCATTAATTTTGAAATATCTAAAATGGAAACTACTGGTTACGGCATTGCTGATGGTTTGTATTTTTATGATTTATCTGAAGTTGCTGATGATGTTATATGCAGAGCGATTTCAGAAAGCATAGATAGCGGTATGGTGTGTTACTCAATAGATAACGGCGAATTATCTTTTGTACAATGGAAAGACAGCAATTATGAAAAATATATTGGTCAGTATCCTGAGATGCCGGATATGAATACTAATGTGACGTGGGGAGTTTTTTCAAAGGATTAACAACGATAGGGTGTTTAAAGCGGTTCGTTTCTAATTAACAACGTGCCGCTTATTCTTTTGCCTTAAAAATTGATTTCTGTGCAAATTCATCAAAATTTATTGACTTAAAGAATGTTTTGTGCTATTATTATAAAAGGTATATTATAATCAAATTTAAATACATACGGAGGTCATTACTATGGCGATTTTTAAATTAAAGCCCGCTTTTAAGGACTATATCTGGGGAGGAACAAGGCTCAGAGACGAGTACGGCAAGGACTGCGACTACGACAAGGTAGCCGAAAGCTGGGAGCTTTCCTGCCACAAGGACGGCGCAAGCGTTGTGGACGGCGGAGAATTCGACGGTCTTACTCTTGCTCAGTACATCGAAAAAGAGGGCAGGTCCGTACTGGGTACTAACTGCGAAAGATTTGAGAACTTCCCTATCCTTATCAAGCTTATCGACGCTAAGGACAACCTGTCCGTTCAGGTTCACCCCGATAACGAGTACGCTATGAAAGTTGAGGGCGAGTACGGCAAGACCGAAATGTGGTACGTTGTGGACTGCGACGAGGGCGCAACTCTGCTTTACGGCTTTAAGAAAGAGATCTCAAAGGACGAATTCGCTCAGAGAATTGCGGACAATACTCTCCTTGAAGTCACCAACGCCGTGCCCGTAAAGAAAGGCGACGTGTTCTTTATTCAGTCGGGAACTCTCCACGCTATCGGCAAGGGTATCCTCATTGCGGAGATACAGCAGAATTCCAATACCACCTACAGAATTTACGACTACGGCAGAGTAGGCAAGGACGGCAAGCCGAGAGAGCTCCACGTTGAAAAGGCTAAGGACGTTACTGTTCTGGGTCCCGCAAAGGCTTACCCCGAAACCCCTGTGGAGCAGTACGACGGCTATACAAGCAAGCTGCTCTCAAAGTGCGAGTACTTCACCACATACAGAGTTGACGTCGATACCAAAGCCGAGCTTGAGGCGGACGGCAAAAGCTTTATCAGCATTCTTGTCCTCGAGGGAGAACCGACTGTCGGCGGCGTAAAAGCCAAAAAGGGAGACAGCGTGTTCGTTTCCGCAGGAACGGGAAAATTTGCCGTAGAGGGCAAGTGTCAATTCGTTTTGACAAAGATAGACTGAGCTTAAATTTTAGAAATATGAGAGGGTAAAAATATGAAATACTACATAGGTATCGACTTAGGCGGTACGAACATCAAGGCGGGCGTTGTTACCGACGAATTTGAAATTATTGCAAAAGCTACCTGTAAGACTAATCTTCCGAGACCTGCCGAGAAAATATGCGCCGATATGGCTAAGGTCGCGCTGGAGGCTGTTGAAAAGGCGGGACTTTCCATTGACCGGATCGAAAGCGTAGGTATCGGCACTCCGGGTACTGCAAATTCCGACACGGGAATTATCGAGTATTCAAACAACCTCGGCTTCCTGAACTTCCCTGTGGTAAAGCTTATGCAGACCCATATCGACAAGCCCTGCTACGTTGAAAACGACGCAAATGCGGCGGCTTACGGCGAATATGTCGCAGGCGCGGCTAAGGGAGCAAACGATGCAGTCTGCATTACTCTCGGCACAGGCGTAGGCGGCGGAATTATCATCAACGGCAGGATATATTCGGGCTTTAACTTTGCGGGAGCGGAAATAGGTCATACGGTCATCGACCCCAACGGTCCCGAGTGCACCTGCGGAAGAAAAGGCTGTTTCGAGGTGTTCTCCTCCGCTACGGGTCTTATCAGAATGACGAGAGAGGCAATGCTTGAGGATAAAGGCTCAATAATGTGGAAAATGAACGACGAGGACGGCAAGATCTCGGGAAGGACCGCATTCAACGCTATGCGCGAAGGCGACAGAGCGGGTAAAGAGGTAGTGGAAAAGTACATCAGATACCTTGCCTGCGGAATTACAAATACCATTAATATTTTCCAGCCCGATATTCTCTGTATCGGCGGCGGAGTATGCAACGAGGGCGACCCTCTGCTTATTCCTCTTAAAGAGCTTGTGTCAAAAGAGGTCTACACCAAGAACTCCGAAAAGAACACCGAGATAGTGATCGCCAAGCTCGGCAACGACGCAGGTATCATCGGCGCGGCTTTTCTGGGACTTTCCCATAATGCATAAGCAAAGTCAAAAACAAAAAATGAGGAATATAAAATGGGACTTTTTGATAAATTAAAGGACATCTCAAATGCGGTAAACAAAGCCGCCGACACCGCAAGGAACGTTGAACACTTTGTAAAGAACCCGCAGGACGAGGCGGCAAGGATCGCCGAAAACGCAGCAAGACGCGCGGCTAACGAGACGGTAAACAAGGCGGTGAATTCGGTAAGTCCGAATACGGCTGTATCAAGCAGAAATTACGGCGGGCAGCAGCAGATATCACTCGCGCCCTCCCGCACCGTTACAGAAGAGGACTGCGCCGATGACAAGGACTATGTAATGACCTTTTCGCTCAGCAAGGACTTCGTCCGTTTTGAGAGCCACGCGGGAGAGGTGCCCGTAAGCTTTATCTACGCTCCCGGTAAAACGGAGGAAACCGCAGAATTCAGTCCAAGCGAGCCGTGCTTTGGGATTTATCTTGACAATACCGTTTACAGAGCCGTTGAAAGCTACAAAAACACAGGCAGTATCCCCAACGCCTTTGAGGTATATCCGATAGAGGGACTGTTTCTTTTCTCCGCAAAAATACCTTACTATGACGAAGTGATGTATTTCTACGGCTTTGACCGCTGCGGCGGCTACTGGGAAAACAACGGCATAGGCGTTCAGTATAAGCGTTCTTTAATGGGAACTCCCTTTGAAAACGCTCTTATCGATGCAGTCGACGAGGCGGCACGCTCCTATAAAGAGGAAGCAAAAACAGATTAAAGGAAAACAAAATATTATATAAAAGAGGTAATTTAAAATGGCAAACAACTTTTTTTGCGAGGGCGTAGACAAAGCCCCTCAGAGATCATTGTTCAATGCGCTGGGCATAACTAAGGCGGAAATGGAAAGACCGCTGGTAGGTATCGTTTCTTCCTATAACGAGATAGTACCCGGTCATATGAATATCGACAAGATAGTGGACGCCGTTAAAATGGGCGTGGCTATGGCAGGCGGAACTCCTGTGGTATTCCCGGCTATCGCCGTTTGCGACGGTATCGCTATGGGACATCAGGGTATGAAGTATTCTCTCGTTACCCGCGACCTTATTGCGGACTCCACCGAATGTATGGCGCTTGCTCATCACTTCGACGCTCTGGTAATGGTACCCAACTGCGATAAAAACGTTCCCGGACTGCTTATGGCGGCGGCAAGAGTTAACATTCCTACCGTTTTCGTTTCGGGAGGCCCTATGCTCGCAGGTCACGTAAAGGGTTCTAAGACTTCCCTTTCCTCTATGTTTGAGGCTGTGGGAACATACAATGCGGGAAAATTCGAGCTTTCCGATGTTGAGGAATTCGAGAACAAGGCATGTCCTACCTGCGGCTCCTGCTCGGGTATGTACACTGCGAACTCAATGAACTGCCTTACCGAGGTTCTCGGTATGGGTCTTAAAGGCAACGGCACTATCCCCGCCGTTTACTCGGAAAGATTAAAGCTTGCAAAGCACGCAGGTATGGCTGTTATGGAGCTTCTGAAGAAGAATATCCGCCCCAGAGACATTATGACCGAGGCGGCTTTCAAAAACGCTATTGCGGCTGATATGGCTCTCGGCTGTTCCACAAACTCAATGCTCCACCTGCCTGCTATCGCTCACGAGTGCGGTATCGACCTTAATCTGGAGCTTGTCAACGAAATTTCCGAAAGAACGCCGAACATCTGTCACCTCGCCCCCGCAGGACACACATATATGGAGGATCTCAACGAGGCGGGAGGAGTTTACGCAGTACTTAACGAGCTTGCAAAGAAAGACCTTATCGACACGTCCTGCCTCACCTGCACGGGCAAGACCGTTGCGGAGAATATAGCGGGCTGCGTAAACAAAGACCCCGAAACTATCAGACCTATCGAGAACCCATATATGCCAAACGGCGGTATCGCAGTGCTCAGGGGCAATCTTGCGCCTGATACCTGCGTCGTAAAGCGTTCCGCAGTCGCACCCGAAATGCTCAAACACGAAGGTCCCGCAAGAGTATTCGACAGCGAGGAGGAGGCTATCGAGGCTATCAGAGGCGGAAAGATAGTTCCGGGAGACGTTGTGGTCATCAGATACGAAGGTCCAAAGGGCGGACCGGGAATGAGAGAAATGCTCAATCCTACGTCGGCTATTCAGGGTATGGGTCTCGGCTCGACCGTAGCTCTTATCACAGACGGACGTTTCAGCGGCGCAACAAGAGGCGCGGCTATCGGTCACGTTTGCCCCGAGGCGGCTATGGGAGGTACTATCGCATTTGTCAAGGACGGCGACATCATCGCTATCGATATAAACAATCACAGTATCGAGCTTAAAGTCTCCGACGAGGAGCTTGCGGAAAGAAAGAAAGGCTGGGTTCCCAAGGAGCCTAAGATAAAAACGGGCTACGCCGCAAGATACGCTTCTCTCGTGACCTCGGCTAACAGGGGAGCAGTTCTTGAGATCAAGTAAGACATAAGTATCAATCTAAACAAAATTATGGAGGTATGAACCAATGAAAAAGTTTATTTCAGCGCTTCTCGGAATTATTTTCGTAGTTCTTATCGTGTGTGCGATTTTTGTATGCACTTATGTATTCAGCTCGCCGTCCAAGGAGACCAAATCGGACTCCAGACAGATAATCAGAGGCTACTGGACCGACGAGGAAAACGAGACGGTTTTTATGTTCGACCAGAACGGCAAGTTCACTATGGCACACCTTGAGGACGACGATCCTGCCGCGTCCCTCAAAAGCGAAAGCGCGCTTATCGCAAAGGGATATTTCAAGATCGACGAGGATACTAAGAAAATCAAAGTGCTCGTAATGCCTAACGGCAGAGACAAGAGCGTTGATCTGGGCGAACAGCTTTACTTCTTCACCACATTTACCTACAGAAACCTCGAATACGATGAGGAAAACGAAACCGCCGTAGCTTGGAGAACAGGCAACGAAGAGGAAGAAAAGGCAAGCTGTAAATTCGTACTTTCAAATGTAGATAAGGGCGGCGTTTACACCTGCAGCAGAACCGTCACCGTTACGGACTTCTATGACGGTAAAGACGATGAATAAGGTCAGAATATGGATATACTTATAAAAAACGTCAGAGCCTGCGACCCGCAGACGGGCATTGACGATATCACGGATATTGCGGTTGAAAACGGCGTTATAACCGAGATCGGCAGTATCTCTGCGGAAAACATCGACGAAAAGACAAGGGTCATCGACGGGCAGGGACGGCTTTGCGCCGTTCCCGGGCTTTTCGATATGCACGTTCATTTCCGCGACCCCGGTCTTACCTATAAAGAGGACATCATCACAGGAGCGAATGCGGCAAAGGCGGGAGGTTTTACAGGCGTTGCGTGTATGCCTAATACCAAGCCCGCGATCGACAGTCCCGAAACGGTAAGATATGTCTTTGACAAGGCTAAGAAAACGGGTATCGACGTGATCCCCATAGCCTGCGTTACCAAGGGTATGAAGGGCGGAGAGCTCTGCGACTTCGACGCGCTTAAAGAGGCGGGGATTACCGCTGTTTCCGACGACGGACGACCCGTCGAAAATGCGGAGCTTATGAGACAGGCTCTCGAAAAGACGGTCGGCAACGGACTGCTCGTTACCTCCCACTGCGAAGATCTGAAGATCATAAACGGCGGTATAATAAACAAGGGAGAAATATCCGAAAAGCTTGGCGTAAAGGGTATGGACAGAGCCAGCGAAGACAGCATTACCGCAAGAGAAATATGCCTTGCTATGAGCTGTAACGCAAGAATTCATATCTGCCACGTTTCCACCTACGGCTCGGTAAATATTATCAGAGCGGCTAAGCGCGACGGAGTAAAGGTCACCTGCGAGACCGCTCCCCATTATTTCACCTATACGGACGAAAAACTGCTGTCAAGAGACGCAGATTACAGAATGTCTCCCCCGCTTAGAACGGAAAAGGACAGAGCGGCTGTTGAGGCAGCCCTGCTGGACGGTACGATAGACTGTATCATCACCGACCACGCGCCCCATTCCGCAGAGGAAAAGGCAGACTTTGAAAAAGCGCCCAACGGCGTTGTGGGACTGGAGACTTCCCTTGCGGTAACGCTCACTCAGCTTTATCACACGGGCAAAATGAGCCTTTCCAAGCTTGCGGAGGTAATGTCGGTAAATCCCAGAAAAATAATGGGACTTGAACCTGTAAAGATCGCTGTGGGAGAACGCTGCGACCTCTGTATTTTCGACCCCGATTACGAGTGGGAGGTCATTCCCGAGGAGCTTAATTCAAAGTCCAAAAACAGCGTATTCAAGGGCGAAAAGCTAAAGGGAAAGAATATCTATACCATTTGCAGAGGCAAGGTAGTATTTGCGCTGTAAATGCGAAAAATAAGGAGAAAATTATGCTTTCAGTAACTCAGCGAGAACTCAAGCACGAACATATCACCGTACACGGAGATCACACGCAAATTATAACACAACTTCATTTATACTCGGATAAAAAAGAGAAAATTTTTCTTGAAGTGATACCCGTGCGTGTTCCCGAAAACGGCGATATTATGTGGGAGGATTGGAACTTCTATGACAGTCTGATGATTTTTCAGACAGATTACAACAAGCTTATCGTTCCGTATTTAAACGCAATATTCCCTGTAAAAGACCCCGACGACGGCGAAATTCAGGAATACTTTGACGTATGCTCCCTCAACTGGCTGGGTACAGCGGACTGCGAAAGGCTTATAGATATTATAAAGTCTGATATGGAGAAATACGCAGATGACGAAAAAGCTTTCCTGAATGAATTTATCAGATTTTTACAGCATTGCTTAACGATCAGCAATATTGTCCTGATCGAGGGAAATTTATAAAATTGATCCGAAAGGAAGATGAAAATGTCACTTGACAGACTTATTGAAAATATAGTAAAAACTCAGAACCCGTCTGTGGTAGGACTTGACCCCAAGCTTGACTATATTCCCGAATACATCAAGGAAAAGAAGTTCAAGAAGTACGGCAGAACCCTCAAAGGCGCGGCTAAGGCTCTCTGGGAATTTAATAAGGGCATTATCGACGAGATACACGATATTTGTCCTGCAATCAAGCCGCAGGCGGCGTACTATGAAATGTACGGCTACGAGGGAGTCAAGACCCTTTACAAGACCATTCAGTACGCCAAGGAAAAGGGTATGTTCGTTATGACGGACGGCAAAAGAAACGACATAGGCGCAACTATGGAGGCTTACGCGGCCGCTCACCTTGGACTTACCGACGTAGACGGCGAGAAAGCCGAGGCTTTCGGTGCGGACGCTCTTACCGTAAACGGCTATTTAGGCTCCGACGGCATAAACCCTCTGCTGGAGCAATGCAAAGCGTATGACAAGGGAATTTTCGTGCTTGTAAAGACCTCCAACAAGTCCTCTGGCGAATTGCAGGACCTGATGATCGCAGACAAGGCGGTTTACGCCGTTATGGGCGATATGTGCGAAAAATGGGGCGCAGAGGTAATGGGCAAGTACGGCTACAGCGGAGTAGGCGCAGTCGTAGGCGCGACATATCCCGAACAGCTTGCCGAAATGAGAGAGGCTCTGCCTCACACATTCTTCCTTGTACCCGGCTACGGAGCGCAGGGCGGCGGCGCAGAAGGCGTTGCAAAGGGCTTTGACAAGAACGGTCTGGGAGCGATAGTCAATTCCTCCAGAGCGGTAATGTGCGCATACAAAAAGGAAGAAAACTGCGACGAGCACGACTACGCAAAAGCGGCAAGACGAGAGGTTATCCGTATGAAGGAGGATATTATTTCTTATCTGCCGAAGATAACTGCCGATATTTAATACTGTAATAACTTCGGGCGGAGAAATCCGTCCGAAACTATATAGGTGAGATTATGAAAAATTTCGGTCATAAACCTAAAATAAGAATACTCGACCTCATTGAAGAACCCAACGCGCTCATTATATCATTGGAAAACGGTAAAGGCAGACTTAAAACCGAGCTTTGCAGGAAAAGCGATTATCGCGATGATTGTGCAGACTTCTCTAAACTTATGCTGAACGGCAAACCGATACTTCAGAACTACAAGGCAGTAAGTCCAACAAGCTCGGGACTTCTGGCAGCAGGTTACGGAATAAAAAATGTAAACTGCGAGGAACTTATACAAGTAAACGATATGATAAACGATGACTTTGTGTCTTTGGAAAAATCCTTGGAAATAATCTCTCCCATTTTAGGACTTCTTGATAGCGGAATTTATCTGCTCGCCGATATACCCCATATTCCGACAGACGGACAGGGCGGATTTTTCTGGAACGTACCAAATGAGAAAACATATTATAACGCGCACTGTGCTGATTATTGGCAAAGCGATGTTATGACTGCAATACCCAGTTATCCGAAATATCTCTATCCCTCACAGAGTACAAAATACTATAACAAAAATCGTGTTGAAGAGTATGTAAATCGTTTTAAGACAGATAAAAATTCATTGCGCGCCATTGCCTTTAACCTTGGAACTTTTATGAGTGTTCTGCTCGACGGTCACCATAAAGCCTGCGCCGCAGCGCTCTTAGGTCACGAAATAAACTGTCTTACCATAATGACTATACAAAGGATTTGGAGAAAAGACGACAAAATATTAGTAAACTTTATGGGATACGGAGAGCCTTTTATCGATACGTCGAGATACCCGCAGCTTTCGTCTTACGCAGAAAAGCTTGAAAAAAGTTGGCGTACAAAACCGACATACTGCGCCGATAAAGAACCTTTCCATTCTGAAATTTTCAAACCGATTGATGATAAACGTTATGATTGGGCAGCGAAAAAATATCTTACAGTTGAAGATATTGCTTTCAGAAAATATTTCGGCATAAAGGAAATCACAAAGGAATATGTAGATAAGCTCTTTGATGAATTTCACGGTGAAAAAGCTTTTGCTCTTATCGAAATTATAAGAACTGAGGCAGAAGTGAAAAATCCTCTTGCGGAATATGCGGCAGTAAAAGCGATAAATCTGGAATTTTCAAATATTCATAAGGGTTATATCATTGACAAAAATTTGCTTGATACAGCAATTCTGGGACTTATGAATTTCAAAAGCGAGAAAACTGAAAAAATTATGATAGATTTGATCACAGAGAGTAGTAGTTTAGACGAACAAACTCTTGATTTGATAAAAGATTATTGGGAGTAATATACGAAAGGACTGATAAGATGTACAAACAAGGCAAATACCCCATAGTTTCAAAGAAAACCCTTGCAAAAGGTATCTTCGACATTGAAATTTACTGCCCCCACATAGCGCAGGCGGCTCAGGCAGGACAGTTCGCTCAGGTGGCGGCGGAGGGCTTTTTCCTGCGCAGACCTATTTCTATCTGCGATATCGACAAGACTAAAGGCACTATCCGCCTTGTGTTCGAGGTAAGAGGAAAAGGCACAGACAAGCTTTCCGAGCTTAACAAGGGAGACCTTATCGACATCATCGCCCCGCTGGGAAACGGCTTTAAGACGCTTGAAAAGGACAAAAAATGCGTTTGTATCGGCGGAGGTATCGGTACTCCCCCAATGCTGGGCATTGCAAAGGAATACGGCGAAAACGCCACAGTAATAAGCGGTTTCAGAAATATGGCGGCTGTCATTTTGCAGGAGGACTTCAAGTCCTGCGGCGCAAATACGATCCTCTGCACCGACGACGGCTCGGCAGGAAAAAAAGGCTTTGTGACCGACGCTCTTGCGGAAGTCCTCGAAACGGAAAAGCCCGATATCATCTACGCCTGCGGACCTATGATAATGCTAAAAAATATCACCAAAATGGCGGCGGACAGCGGAATTTACTGTCAGGTCTCCCTCGAGCAGAGAATGGCTTGCGGAGTGGGCGCCTGTCTCGTATGCGCCTGCCGTACGGTAAAGGACGGACAGGAGTTCAACTCCCACGTCTGCAAGGACGGACCCGTATTCGACAGCGAGGAGGTTGTTTTTGAATGAGCAGACTTAACGTGAATTTCTGCGGGATAGACTTTAAAAACCCCGTAATTCCTGCCAGCGGAACATTTGGCTACGGCAGAGAATACGAGCAGTTTTATCCCCTTTCAAAGCTGGGAGGAATTTCCGTAAAGGGCACTACCCTGCACAGACGCGAGGGAAATCCCGCTCCCAGAGTTGCCGAAACCCCCAGCGGAATGCTCAATTCCGTGGGACTTCAGAACGGCGGCGTGGACAAGTTCCTTAACTACGAGCTGCCGAACCTCGTGACCAAGGACACCAGAATTATAGCCAATATCGCAGGCTCTACGATAGAGGAATGCGCCGAGCTTGCCCAAAAGCTGAACGGCTCCGCTGTCGACCTTATCGAGCTGAATATCTCCTGCCCCAACGTAAAACAGGGCGGGGCGGCTTTCGGCACGGACTGTCTCATAGCGGGCGAGGTCACCAAGGCAGTCAAGGAGGCAAGCGACAAGCCCCTTATGGTAAAGCTTTCCCCCAACGTTACAAGCATTGTTGACATTGCAAAGTCCGTTGAGGCGAACGGCGCGGACGCTGTCTCGCTCATCAACACTCTGCTGGGAATGAGAATTGACATACGCACAAGACGTCCGATATTAAAGAATAACGTCGGCGGACTTTCGGGACCTGCGGTGTTCCCCGTGGCGGTGAGAATGGTGTGGCATGTAGCAAACGCCGTAAGCATTCCCGTATGCGGAATGGGCGGAATTTCCACTTGGGAGGACGCGGTAGAAATGATGCTGGCGGGAGCGCAGACCGTACAGGTAGGCGCGGCGATTTTCGCAGACCCCTACGCCCCCGTGAAGATAATCGAAGGATTGGAAAAATTCTGCGAGGATAACGGAATTGACAATATCTCCGAAATCGTGGGAACGGTCAAGCCGTGGTAAAATAATGCAAAAATACACCTCCGCCCAAAACGGAAGTGTATTTTTTTACCTTGATACTCATAAATCCGCATTACAAAAGTAAGTACCCCAGACCCAGCAAAAGCTTAATGTCCGCCCCCTGCTTGTACAGTATGTAAATAAGCAGACCTATCAGCGCCTTTTCCTCGTCGATTTTAAGACCTCCGAGATTTCCTCCCAGCAGACCTCCCAGAAGTCCGCCCGACGGCGAATTTGAACGCTTAACAGCCTCGGGAGACTTGTTTGCGGCAGACGTGTTCCCCTCAGACGGAGTATTATCTTCCGTTGCCGCAGGTCCGACTATGGACTGCGAGCGGCGGTGCATTTCTCTCACCCGTCTTATTGCCTCCTCCTGCATTGCGTTGAATTGGCTGTCAGAAGATGCCAAAAAG
>JAUNOG010000094.1 GCA_030531185.1 Ruminococcus sp. | reverse complement strand
GGTTAATTCAATCGCTGATCGCCGATTATCGTTCCGAAATCATTTCTCATATCGAAAAGCATTTCAATAAACCCTTTATGGTACGGAATAAATTCTCCGCTGTCTATCATTGACAGTATTTCACATTTGTCCGCCCATCTGACCTTTTCAACTTCCTCATACTGTAACTTAAGGTCGTCGGGGTCTGTTTCCTTTTCAATCAAATAGTAATCGTCAAAACCTGCAGTATAGCTTACAGACGCAAACGGACGCTCCTTGGAAAAATCAAAATCAATGCCGATTTCCTCTTTCAGTTCTCTGCAAGCCGCCTGCGCGCTTGTTTCTCCTGACTGAGCCGTACCGCCTGTTGACAAGTCCCACAAACCTGACCAGCCCTTTTTGAATGGCTGTCTTTTCTGGACAAGCATTTGATTTTTACCGTTAAAAACGCAGATATGCACTACCAATCGATATTCGCCCTCGCCGAGCACTTCCTCACGCTCGGCTTTGCGGACTTTGTTTCTGTATCTGTCGTAAACGTCGATAAATTCCATAATTAATCACCGATAGCGTTAAGTCTGCACATTTCCTTGCAGATACCGCAGCCTACGCATTGAGTATGATCTATCACGCACTTGCCGTTATGTATACTGATAGCGGGACATCCGATCTTAAGACATTGCTTACAGCCCACGCATTTATCCTCTGTGACTTTGAGCGGAGGATTATGCTTTACATATTTAAGCAGAGCGCAGGGTCGTCTGGAAATAATAACGCTGGGCTCTTCCTTTGCAAGCTCTTCCTTGATGACCGCCTCAGTCTCAGCCATATGGTAAGGATCAACAACTCTTACGCTCTTAATTCCGATAGCGTGGCACAGTTCTTCAAGATTTACAGCCGCCGCAGGATCGCCCTTAAGATTTTTGCCTGTGGTAGGGTTCTGCTGATGTCCCGTCATACCTGTGATAGAATTGTCCAGAATGATAACTGTGGAATTGGTCGCGTTGTAGGCAATATTCACCAGTCCCGTCATACCGCTGTGCATAAACGTGGAGTCACCGATAACGGCTACGGTTTTCTTTTCAGCCTCGGGACCGAGAGCCTTGTTAAATCCGTGGAGAGCGGATATCGACGCTCCCATACATATCGTCGAGTCCATAGCGCACAGAGGAGCGGTCGCTCCCAGAGTGTAACAGCCGATGTCTCCCGAAACCGTAAGCTTCAGCTTTGACAGACAGTAGAAAAGTCCTCTGTGGGGACATCCCGCGCACATTACGGGTGGTCTTACGGGCACAGCGTCCTCAAAGGTATCGAACTCAGGCTGAACTCCGAGAATTTTATCTCTTATTTTAGTCTGTGAAATTTCTCCCAGCCAGCCGAAAAGCTCCTTGCCCTTTACGTTGACGCCGTTTTTCTTACAGTGAGCCTCGATAACGTCGTCAAGCTCCTCGATAACGTAAACCTTATCGCACTTGGCGACGAAATCCTGAATAAGCTTTACGGGCATCGGATTTACTATACCCAGTTTCAGGTAGCTTACCTTGTCTCCCAACGCCTCCTTAGCGTACTGATAGCAGATACCCGCAGTAATTATGCCAATTCGCTCGCCGTTTACCTTCTTTTCGTTCATTTCAACCGTGTTGAGAGGACAATCCTCACCGTACTGCGCAATAGCCGTCATTCTGTCCTCTACTATAGGGTGACGTCTGATAGCGTTTCCGGGCATCATAACGTACTTGGCAATGTTCTTTTCGTACTTGATCGTTTCCCTTTCAACTCTGTCGCAAAGCTCCACCGCCGACTGCGAATGCGACACTCTGGTGGACATTCTCACTATAACGGGCACATCGAACCTTTCGGACAGGTCGAACGCCGTTTTAGCGTACTCCTTACACTCTGCGGAGTCCGACGGCTCTATCATCATTGTCTTGGAGGCAACAGCGTGATGACGGGAATCCTGCTCGTTCTGCGAGGAATGCATTCCCGGGTCGTCGGCAACGCATATTACCATACCGCCCGTAACGCCCGTATATCCCGCAGTATAAAGAGGGTCTGCGGCAACGTTAAGTCCTACGTGCTTCATACCGCAGAAGGAACGCACTCCCGCTATGGACGCGCCCAGCGCCACCTCCATAGCCACCTTTTCATTGGGAGCCCACTCGGCATAGATCTCCTCATACTTAGCCGCCGCCTCGGTAACTTCCGTTGAGGGAGTACCCGGATATGAGGAAACCACCTTACAGCCCGCTTCATACAGACCTCTGGCAAACGCTTCGTTTCCCAGCATAAGTTTTTTCATAAGCTTCTCTTTCCTTTCGATAAAATTGCTAAAATAAACAAAATCTTAACAGATATGATTAATTATATCATAAAAATCGCCATAATGCAACAATTTCTTAGAATTATTTTGGATTTTACGTAATTTTTTTACTCGCTTATGCAAATCGGGAAAACAGCCGCAGGGAATTTTAATTTAATTTCTGAAAATCCCTTGCAAAAAAAGACAATATATTGTATAATATAATGTATCTTATGCGGATTGTCCGCTCAAATATGAATTACGGAGGTCTCTTCATAATGAAAACACTTACTCTGGATCAAATTTACACGGCAGATATGCTGGATTTTCAAAAGGAAAGATATGCAAGGATAACAAAGGAATTTGAAGCTCAATTCGGCGAAAAGCCCGTTTATTTCTTCTCCGCGCCCGGCAGAACGGAGGTAGGCGGAAATCACACGGACCATAATCTGGGCTGTGTGCTGGCGGCGGGCGTTTCGCTGGATATTATTGCCGCAGTTGCTCCCGACAGCGAGGGAAATATCATCACCGTTAAGTCCGAGGGCTTTCCGCTCGATACGGTCAACGCAGACGACACCGAGGTCTGCGAGGAGCAGAAGAACACCTCAGCGTCGCTTATCAGAGGTATGGCTGCGGGGTTTAAAAAGAACGGTCACAAGATAGGCGGTTTCAAGGCTTATGCGACCTCGAACGTGCTTAAAGGCTCGGGACTTTCCTCCTCTGCCGCTTACGAAGTGCTTATAGGCACCATACTCAACGGACTTTACAACGACGGTAAGGTCTCCGACGTGGAGATAGCACAGCTTGCACAGTATGCCGAAAACGTGTATTTCGGCAAGCCCTCGGGACTTATGGATCAAATGGCGTCCTCTGTGGGCGGATTTATCACCATTGATTTCGGCGACAGGGAAAATCCCGTTATCAAATCTCTGGACTTTGACTTTGCAAAAAGCGGTCACAGTCTGTGCATAGTCGACACAAAGGGCAGTCACGCCGATCTTACTCCCGAATATGCGGCTATCCCGCCTGAGATGAAGTCTGTGGCTCAGTTTTTCGGCAAGGAGGTACTGAGAGAGATATCCAAGGAAGACGTTCTTGCAAACATTACGGACATCAGAGCGAAGTGCGGAGACCGCGCGGTACTGAGAGCCTTGCATTTCTTCGACGATAACGAAAGAGTGGGCAAGGAGGCCGAGGCTCTCAACAGCGGCGATTTCGACGAATTTTTAAACCTTATCAATCAATCGGGAAATTCCTCGCTTGCTTATTTGCAGAATATTTTTGCTCCAAGCGCGGTAGATCAGCAGGGACTTACTCTTGCGCTGTATCTTGCGAAATCCGTACTTGACGGTGAGGGCGCGTGCAGAGTTCACGGCGGCGGATTTGCGGGAACTATTCAGGCTTTTGTTCCCGAAAATAAGCTTGAAAAATTCAAAGCGGAAATGGAAAGAGTTTTCGGCGAGGGCGCGTGCTACGTACTTTCAATAAGAAACTGCGGCGGAACTAAAGTGATTTTGTAAGGACATACATATATGGGAAATTTTTTGGACAAATTATCAAAAAAAACGGGTTTAAAGCAGGTAAAGCTTGAATTTGCTACCTGCGGCGAAATAATGATAGACGGGCTGAGCTTTTCCTTCGGAGTTGAAAGCGCGGGGGCAGCGTCGGTCAAAGGACTTTGCGTTTCCGTTTCGGGCGAGGCTGTGGACAGCGGCGAGGTCACCTTTACCGATTTGCAGTATCACGAACAGCACGGAGGAAATATCACCGTTGTAAAGCACGACTTTCCGCTAGTGACAAAAAAGGACGGAAAAAAGATCTATCAGGCTAAATTCACAAAAATACCTATCACCGAATATTCAAGCGGAGCGTTTTTCAGAAAGGTCACAGAGCAGGACGTTATAGACAGAATAAACGCGCAGATATCTTTCAGGGTAACTCCCCACTACTCGGGGGACGGCTTGCCCGAGATAATGCTGTCGGTCTACCCCTATGAAAATCCTTTGAACGGGTCTGCTACTCAGTGGCTTAATGTGACCTCGGACAAGGACTATTTCCTGCACAAATTTGAAAACAAGAACAAGGGAGCAAAATAAGGCTATGCGAATGAGACGTAAGAAAAATCTTGAAAGCAGACTTGCAGACTGCGGAGATTACATAATTTACCTTGACCGAGAGGACAAGAATTTCAGCGTCAAGGACACGAAAGATATCCTCGATCTTGAAAAAATATTCGGCAACTCAAATCCCATAGAACTGGAGATAGGCTGCGGAAAGGGACAGTTTGCAAGAGAGATAGCAAAGAGAAATCCCGATATAAACTACCTTGCGGTGGAAAAAAGCTCCAACGTGATCGTAGACGCCGCCTCAGCGGCTATTGCCGAGGGTATAGAAAATCTCAGATTTGCAAGGGGCGACGCGGAATATCTGGACTGCTTTATTCCCGCAAAGTCGGTGAAGAACATATATCTGAATTTCAGCTGTCCGTACCCGAAAAACACTTACGCAAGGCACAGGCTTACCCACGGAGGTTTTCTTGAAATTTATAAGAGAATTCTTGCGGACGGCGGAGAAATTTATCAGAAAACCGACAATATGCATTTCTTTGAATTCTCGCTGGAGCAATTTTCTCAGAACGGTTTTGCGCTGAAAAATATTTCCCTCGATCTGCATAACAGCGGTTTTGAGGGGAATATAGTGACCGAATACGAACAGAAATTTTCCGAGCAGGGATTTCCGATCTACAGGCTGGAGGCTTATTTAAGATAATGGAAGATACCGAAAAGAACGAGCGCAGATTTTGGACTAAAAAGCGTAAGATAAAAGCGGCGGTATGGCTTGCCGTAATTCTTGTCATTGCGCTGGGATTTGCACATCAGTATTTTATTCACACAGACGGGTACATCAAAAGCTATATTGAAAAGAATAAAACGGAGCTTACTCAGGCGGCTGAGGGTATGCTCGACAAGCCCACCACAAGCGACGGCTTTATAAATTCGGTACAAACGCAGGAAAACCGAATTACCAAGGACAGTAAAATCAACATAGGTTTGCTGATCGACAATCCTTTCTACAAGGATATGCGCGGGGAACTGAAAAAAGTTGACAGTCTGGGTATTCAGGACGTAAAGGCGACAAGCGAAACCGTAAGATTTTATCATTCCTCCAGATACGTTGTTATCTACTCCCCCGACAAGGACGAAATAACAGGGGCTGTTCCTGCGGGAGACGGCTGGTTCTACATTAAATCATTTTGACATAAATCAAGGCGGACATTTTATTCAGTGTCCGCCTTAAATAATTCAGTTATGCATAAGCAAGCCTGCCTTTAGGTTCAGGAATTGGTCTGCCGAGCAATTTAGCCGTTTCTATCCACT
>JAUNOG010000002.1 GCA_030531185.1 Ruminococcus sp. | reverse complement strand
TGATAGATAATAATACAAAAGTAATATTAGCAGAAAAAGACGGTATGTATCTGTGTGCTGATTGTAAATATGATGAATCAAATAAACAGTTGGAAATATATTCTTCCAAACAAATTTGCATTAATTCTAAAGATATTGAACTAAGAGTTATAAATGTATATGTTGTATCAATTTCTAAAGAAAATTAATTGGCTTTGAGAAAAGAATTTTGTAAAATTATCAACTGCAATAAAATACGATTCTATTGTGCAACAGAAAATTTGTTGCTCTGCTTACTCCATTATGTACAAATATAAATGTTAATGAATTACCTTTATATCTAATATTCTTATTAATGTTAATAATTAATTTTGTGTTTCAAGTGGCGATAATAAGCACTTTTACCATTCATCTATTTTATAGTCGCAGGACATATTGGTGCAATAAAATAGATGCATAACTCGAAAAGCCCGTGTTTACGGGCTTTTTTTCATACACTGTAAGATTACTGTAGGACGGCAATAAATACAGACCAAGGAAATATTCGCGTTACTTCCTTGGTCTGCTGAGATCAGCCCTCAGTCTGTTCGGTCTCGGGCTGAACTATTCCCGTATCTTCGTTAACGATACCGTTATCCTCGCTCATACCGATAATCCTCCAGTAACCCGAGGTCTTGACTACATAGATATAAAGATTGGCGGTGTCGGTAGCCTTTGAGCCTGAGAAAGTTACAGTGACATACATTTCGTAAGCGTCCGAAATAGACGGCGTAGTGCCGTACTGCTCCTTGTATTCGGTGAGATCGTATTCGTCCTTGTCCAGCTGAGTTTCACGTCCGAATTCAACGTTTATGGTAAATCCTTCGCCGTACAGCTCGTCAAGGTCGGCATAAAGATACTCCATAGCCTCGCTTTTGGAAAGTCCCATACTTTTTCTGTCGCTCTCGTATTCGCTCCGTATCTCTTTTGCGTGGCACTTTACAAACTTGTCGTAATCCTTGGTCTGAACGGCATTGAAATACTGCTCTATGACCTCGTTTCGGGTGTTTGAGAAGATCGCGCCGCTCTGATACAGAACAAAAAGAACCATAGCAACGAATACTATCAGCACCAGTACAAGAAATTTTTTGTTGCGGTTGGGGTCGGATTTACGCTGCTGTTCGCGTTCCTTGTCCCATTCAGCGTACAGCTTGCTGTCTTCGGCGGTTCTGAAACGTTCGGGTTTGGTAGCCTTTTTATATTTCGCCGCAGATTTTGAAACAACCTTTTTGCCGTATCCGCATTTGTCGCAGTAATCTCCTTTGTAAAAATTACCGCAGGATTTACATTCTTTAGCCATAAAACGCTCCTTTATTAATTTACAATGTAGTATTATTATACGTCTTTTATATGTTTCTGTCAAGCTTTCCTGTTTTTATACAGCATTTTGTGCTGCTGGAGATATTCCTCCGTCTTTTCGGGAGGCTTGACTATCTCCTCGGGTTTTTCGGCGGTAAAGACCTCTTCGCCCTTGACGGTGATTATCCCGCCCTTTTCTGCCGTTTCCAGATACCTGAGCATAACGTCTCTGTTCATAGCGTTGAAATTAATCTCGTCTCTGCGCTTTACAAATGGGAAATGAGGAAGTCCTCTGAGAAAGTTCAGATCGGACACCGCAAAATACAGTGCGATGCAGGCGGCGACAACATAAACAAGCATAGCAATCCCGATAAGATACGAGCCGCCGTATACCGCCTTTTTAATAACAATTCCCGCAAGCATAACAAACGGAATTCCAATAAAAGCCTTCGGGCTTTTGGACATCACCAGCGCGCCGCAAAGAGCGAACGCGGCAAAAAACAGAAAAACGCTTGCTCCGCCGTCGGTGACGTAGCCGAACATAGAATGCTCGGAGGCAAGAAATCCCGTCCAGCCGCCTATTCCGCATATAAATCCCGCAGGGAGCAGGGGCAGCCATGTTATGACAGCCAGTGTTTTCTGGATTTTAGATTTTTTTCTGTATATATCCCTAAGATCGTCGTCGAGCATAGTCTGCCATTCTTCACGGAAATTCTGTTTCATTGTTCACCCCGTATCAACGCCATTTCTGTTATTTCCTTTATGTTTGCGTAGATAAAGTCCTGCGCCGCTTTCGGATATATAACTGCCGTATAAGTATTTCCCAGCGAGGAAATTTTCTCCGCCTCGTATATTCCCGCCTCCTCGGAAAGTATGGTGGTTCTCATCTGCTTTCTTCCGTTTATGACCTGTTCGGACAGATAGTTTTCGCTTAACAGCCAATCCTTGAATGCGTTCTGTATTATTCTTTTATCTCCCGTAACGCCAAGCTGAGTAAGGGTACGGTCGCTGAGCTGAGTAAGCGAAAGCTCCTCGTCTGTGCTTTCAAGCCTGTCCGCTCCTGCTGAAAGAATTTTCAGCAGACGGGTACTGCTGTCGCCCTCGCCGAATTTAAGATATTCCTCGGGCAGAACGGACGGCTTTTCTGTCTGAGGATTTTCCTTGAGATATTTCAGAATTTCCGCAACGAAATATTTTCCGTATCTTTGCTGTTTCGCCTTTCCCACGCCTGAGACCTCCAGCATTTCCGCCTGCGTTTTGGGGAGCTTTATGCACATATCCCGCAGAGAGGCGTCCGAGAAAACTATGTACGCAGGCATTGAGATCTCCGCCGCAAGCTTTGCTCGCAGTTCACGCAGTCTGTCGAACAGCGCCTTGTCAAATACGCTTATCTCGCCCTTTGGAATGCTCTTGGAAACCGTCTTGTCCCTGCGCTCCTGTTTCTTGGGCAGACGCATTGTAAGCGGTTTTTTCTCCATTAGTATCTCCGCTGATTTTCGGGTAAGGCAAAGGGTCTGATAGTCCCCCTCGCAGATATAGTTGTTCGTTGTGAGATGACGGATTATCTGTCTTATCCTTACATCTGTGCAGTCCTTCATAATTCCGTAGGTAGACAGTTCGGAAAGTCTGAACTGCTTTATCTTTGCGTTGTCCGTTCCCCTTAAGATCTGGGAGATAACGGCACCGCCGAACCTGAGATTTCTCTGATGAAGTCTGTAAATGCAGGAAAGTATCTTCTGCGCCTCAACGGTCACGTCCTGCTCCTCAAATTCTCCCGAGCAGTTTGAACAGTTACCGCAGGTACAGCCCTTGTTTTCGCCGAAATAGTTAAGGATATATTCGCGCAGACATCTGTCGGTATTGCAGTAGTCGGTCATAACCTTCAATCTGCGGAGGTCCTTTTTGCGCAGTATTTCAAGCTCCTCGCCGCTAAGGTCGGGATTGTCGTTGGAGTTCTCGATAAGAAATCGGTTTGTCACAACGTCCTGTCCGCTGTAAAGAAGAATGCACTTTGCTTCGTTGCCGTCGCGCCCTGCGCGTCCCGCCTCCTGATAGTAGCTTTCGATATTTTTCGGCATATTATAGTGGATAACGTAGGACACGTTGGATTTGTCGATACCCATTCCGAAAGCGTTTGTGGCTACGATGACCTGAACTCTGTCGTATATAAAATCGTCCTGATTTTTACGTCTTTCCTCGTCGGAAAGTCCTGCGTGATAGCGTGTGGCTCGGAAACCGTCCTCGCACAGCTTTTCGCATACGCTTTCCACATTCTTTCTGGTGGAGCAGTAGATTATTCCGCATTTGTCGGAGTTCTCCTTGACCAAGGTTCGGGTCTGAGCGTATTTGTCCTTTGGGTGCATAACGCCGAAATACAGATTTTTGCGGTCAAATCCCGTTGTGAGACAAAAGGGATTTTTCAGTCCCAGCATTTTGATAATATCGTCCCGTACCTGAGCGGTAGCCGTTGCGGTAAATGCGCTCACAATGGGTCTGTAAGGGAGCTGAGAAAGAAATTCGGGTATTTTCATATAAGAAGGACGAAAATCCTGTCCCCACTGAGAAACGCAGTGAGCCTCGTCCACCGTAAGCATAGAAATTTTCACATATCTTGCCAGCGACAGAAACGAGGGAGTGCAAAGACGTTCGGGAGCGACGTAAATAATTTTGTACATACCCTTTTTTGCGTTTGCCACAGCGGTCTCATACTGCGCCGAGGTAAGGGAAGAGTTAAGATAAGCCGCTCTTACTCCCGATTGAATAAGCGAATTCACCTGATCCTTCATCAGGGATATCAGCGGAGATATAACAACGGTGATACCGTCGAACATCAGGGCGGGTATCTGGTAGCACATAGATTTGCCCGCTCCCGTTGGCATAATTCCAAGGGTATCTGAGGAAGATAAAATAGCGTCTATGATATTCTCCTGTCCGTCGCGGAAAGAGACGTGACCGAAGAAATCACGCAGAACGCTTAGCTTATCGGAAAAATCAGTCATAACGAAGGACCTTTCTTTTAGAGGTTAGAAGTTAGAGGTTAGAGGTAAGAAGTGCAGGCTTCTCATTTCTGCGGATAATGTATAGTTGTTAATTTCTGATGTGTTGCATTAAACCTCTTATTTTAATTTTATTATAACATATAAATCCTTTTATTGCAAGGATTTTTCATTTCTGCAAAGGCGTCAATACGCCTGCGGCGCACCTTTTCTAACCTCTTACTTCTAACTTCTTACCTCTACTGAAGTATTTATCTGAAAATTGATTAATTCTCTGCATTGTTTCCCATACTTTATCTGAGGTGACATCGCCGCCTCAGAAAGCGAGGGTGACGAAAATGTTTATTGTATTCTTCAGAGCGGTACTGCTTTATTTTATCATTATTTTCTCGGTAAGGCTTATGGGAAAACGGCAGATAGGAGAGCTTCAGCCCTCGGAGCTTGTGGTCACTATACTTATGTCAAATATTGCTACATTACCTGTGGAGGACATAAGTATCCCTATGATAATGGGCGTTGTGCCTATCTTCACTCTGGTGAGTATGGACGTTATCGTATCTCATCTGTCTATGAAATTCAGGGGACTGCGGCGCGTAGTAAGCGGTTCTCCGCAGATAGTTATTTCCGACGGAAAGATAGATCAGAAGGTGATGAAGGAGCTCCGCTTTACCGCCGACGATTTAATGGAGTCTCTCAGGAGCGTTCAGATATTCGATATAAACGAGGTACAGCTCGCCGTTGTGGAGACCACGGGTAAAATATCGGTATGTCCCAAAAAGCAGTTTCAGCCCGTTAACTGCGGCGATCTTAATATTCCCGCCAAGGAGGAAAATCCTCCCGTCGTGGTCATCAACGACGGAGAGCTTTCTCCTGCGGCGGTGAAATTTCTGGGCTTTGATATGGACTGGCTGGAAAAGATCCTCGCACAAGAGGGGAAGTCCTATAAAAACATATTCATAATGACTGCCGACAGCAGCGGAAAATATACCATAATCGACAAAAACGGAGGTGCGAAATGAAAAGACTTGGAATATGCATAACTCTGCTTGTTATAACCGTATGTATATCCGCAGGTTCGCTGTGGGTGCTGAAACGCAGCAATGAGCGGCTTTACGAGCTGGCAGGGGAGGTCCGCACAGCCTATGAAAACGGCGGGGACGCAAAACCCGCGTTAAATGAACTCACCGAATATTGGCAGAGCTATTATGTGAGGATATCCTACGTGGCAAATTCAGATTATCTGAATTCCGTCTCCGCAGGCGTGTTCAGACTTGAATTTCTGCTGGAAAATGACTCCGACGAGTTCATTTCGGAGCTTGAAAGTTTCTGCGGGCAGACCGAGCTTATGTATCAGTGCCAGTTCCCGCACTTGTATTCTGTGCTCTGATCATACGGCAACTTTGGCTTGCTGTAAATTTATGTATTAATAAATTATGATAAATATGTGTAATATCATCATTCCGAGAATTTTCTCAGATATGATTTATATGCATAATTTAGTTTCAAAAGCCCTTGACAAAAGGGCTTTTTGCATATATAATTAATGTGTGCAGCTATATTATCGCTTCACCGATAAACTATATACGGAGGTTTTAGAATATGAATTTTTGTCCGAAATGCGGCGCTAAGCTGGAGGGGAACACAAAGTTCTGCGGCAGCTGCGGCGTTCCTATTGAACAAGAGGCTATGCAGCCTGCGGGAGCGGCTCCCGAAAGCGCGGCGGCAAATCCTGCTCCTGAGAGCGGTGCGGCTGCCGGCGATACCTCGGCGCAGTCCGGAATACGCCAGAGCGGCGGCTTTATTCCCGGCGGCGGAGACGGCGGCAATTTTATCCCCACAGGCGGCAGCGCAAATATGAACGCAGGAACAGTACCTGCTGAAAACAACGGCGGCGCGGCAGCGGCTAAAAAGCCTAATGCTTTTGTTGAGAAGATCAAGGCTAATCCTATAATGCTTGCGGTCGCAGGCGGTGCGCTTGTTGTGCTTATCGTTCTGATCGTTATTATCGCAAACATCACCAAGTATCAGAAGATCGACGCTAAAGATCTGTTCAAGGTAGAGTTTGAGGGAATTAATACCTGCGGCGAGGCAACTGCCGAGCTTAACTGCTATGAGGAGTATTACTATTCTACACTGGACGCAGCCGACAAGCTTAAAGATACTCTGGGCGACGATTATGCCGATCTGATCGACGATTTTGACTATGAAGACGAGCTTGACGATATGGACGAGGACGTTTCGCCGTATTTTTCGCTTAAGGAGGAAACATTCCTTGACGCATGGTCAAAGGCGGACGACAAGTCGGAGGCTAACTCTATGAGAAAGGCTCTGATGAAGACTGATAAAAAGGGCGAATACAAGCTCAAGTGCAAAATCGAGAACAACAAGAACCTCAAGAACGGCGACAAGGTAAAGTGCGTTGTTACATATGATGAGGAATATCTTAAGGAGAACAATATCAAGCTTAAGAACACCGAGTTCGAGGTTGAGGTAAAGGGACTTGACGACGGACAGGAGATCGACTTCTTCGACGGCGTTGAGGTTACATTCACAGGCATTGACGGCAAGGGATATGCAAGCGTGGACACATACAACGCTATGTCGATGTTCAGCTACGACTACGATACGAGCAGTAATCTTTCAAACGGCGATAAGTTCACAATTACTGCCAGATGCTACTACGATATGACTAAGGCGGGAGATAAGTACTGGTTCAAATATGACGACGAGTACTATATAACCTCAGAAAAGGAACAGACTAAGGAATACGAGGTTTCAGGACTTACAGAGGTTCAGGAGATAGACCCGTTCGAGGGACTTGCTTTTGAGACGCAGAGAGGTACTCCTTTCCTGAAAATTACAGACGTTAACACCGACGGCTGTGACAGCAAGATAAAGTCTTATGTAAGATTTGAGATAGTAAACGGCGAGTCGCTCGATCAGGGAGATAAGTTCACAGTCAAGGCGATCGACAGATACGGCGATCTTGAGGACGAGGGATATAAGCTTTCGGGAACTCCCGACGCGGACGGCTATGTAAGCAAGGAATTTACGGTAGACGCGTCTTATGCGTCTTATGTAACGGCGGCTAACGGCGCGGAGGCAATGAATTCGTTCCAATCCTCGATCGACGATAAAATTCAGGATCTGAGAAAGGCTATCAAGGGTACTTCTTATCTTTCGGGCGTTGACCTTGAGGGTAAGGTAGAAAGCATTGATTCCTTTGAACAGGTTGACACTTATGTGGCATTTAACAATAAGACAAACTATGAAAGCTTTGGTTGGACAGACTATGTAAACAGAGTGATCAACGTATATAAAGTCGAGGTTAAGGTTGACGGTGAAAAGACTAAGAATCAGACATTTTATGCAGTAATTTATACTGACGGTGTTCTGTTTGACGGAGAGAATTACACAGGCGGCAGCTTTGAAAGCGCATACTATGAGGACGAGGCTGCGCTTAAGAAGGGTATCGTTGATGTAGAGGGCTACACAGTAAAGAAGTGCGGCGATGCTGAGACCGAAAAGCCGGAGGACTCATCATCAGCGGCACAGAAGGAAACAACTACCACAACCGCAGCACCTGCCGACAGTTCATCAAATTCTGATAAGGACACTACTGCCTCAACTACAACTAAGAGTACAGATACAGAGATCGTTCCATAATCGGATATAAAAATTTAACGGAGAGAAGATCGGTTCTTCTCTCCGTTGTTTTTGGCATTAATTCCGTGCGTAACGGCTATGCGGACAGCTTTTATACCGCGCCTTGATAATACCCGTAAAATTCGCAGACTTTTATCATAAAATCCTCGGTAACGTCAAAATACTCGGCAAGCTCCCATATCTCAAGAATACCGCATTTAAAGGCTTTTATCAGCTCGTCCTCGGGGACGAGTTTTTTTATTGCCCATTTGTCGGCTCTGTACTCCATTCTGGATCGCAGTTCAAGGGAATGTTCGTTATAGAACGCTCCCGTTTCGCAATGACCTATTTCGTGAGCCGCAATGACGGTTTCCTCGGCGTTGGAGCGTATCTGTCTGTTATCTATAATGATCGAATAAAAACCATTGTCCGATATGGACATCGACGGAGACTTCTTCAATCTGCCGTTAATTACAAGTATATCTCTGTTTTCAGCAAAGCCGTATAACTCTGCACATTTCATCATGGCATTACTCCTTATTGCTTTTCCTTTTCTTTTCCTCTCTCATTTGGCGGGCTATTAGCGCATAACGCCTTACGTCGTCAAGCACCTCGTCGTCTACGTCGGCGTCTCCGAACAGCGCAAATTTTATGCTATCGTCGATATTGGCGCTAACGGATACCGAGTTTTCTTTTGAACCTGATATTAAATAGTCCGTCGTAACGTTAAAGTAGTCGGCTATTTTCGATATGGTTTCAGTGGAAAGCGATTTCTTACGTCCTGATTTCAGATCTGTAAGAGAACCTCTGCTTGCACCTGTTTCCTTGCACATTACGGTGACATTGATACCGTTCTCTTTGCAAAGCTTTTCAATTCTATTGTACAATTCCGACATAATTACACCTCTGTTTTTGTGTATTATAACAAAATTACGCTAAAGAGTAAATTTATGCTTGACAATTACGCGTATAAGTAATATAATACAATCATACGATACGCTAAAGCGTAATCGATTTATCTGATAAGTATATTATATTACATTTAGACGTAATTGTCAACAGTAAACGCCGTTAAGAAAACAAACATTCTCTAAAAGGAGTATTAATTATCAATGAATGCACAAAGCCGATTATTCACTGAAGTATCAGCGGCGGCGTAATATTTTTAAGGACGTGATAAAATGAGCAGGCTTTCAGAACAGGAGAAAAACGGTATTATATCCGTATGCCGCGATATGCTGCGCCTCAGCGATTACGACGCCGACAAGGCAAAGCAGGAGCTTAAACGCTCGATAGAGCGCGCCGATACTTTGAAATACAAGGACTTTGTGTACGGCTTTTTTGCCAATGCCGTCGATATTATTTCACAGAGCGGCGGGGGAATTTTGAATGAAAGGACTGATGAAGATGAAACAAACAGGTCAAACCCGACGGTAACGGAGAATTACCGCCGGAACAATGAAACGGTATAGATTTAAAGAACAGGAGGAAATGATGAAAAACAAATTAGCAAAACTTATCAGCGTA
Organism: Ruminococcus sp.; assembly: GCA_030531185.1. Taxonomy (GTDB): domain Bacteria; phylum Bacillota; class Clostridia; order Oscillospirales; family Ruminococcaceae; genus Hominimerdicola. The sequence goes on along the minus strand of JAUNOG010000002.1, from coordinate 70,922 downwards.
AAAAGCATAATTACAATTCTGTTGACTGCGGTTTTCTGCATTCTTGCAATGCGCGGTACGATTTCTTCGGAGCAGTTTCTTACTATCTTTACAACGGTGACAGCGTTCTACTTCGGTACTCAGCACGAAAAAAGCAGGGACGAATACACGTCGGCAAGCTCAGGAGGTGAGGATTGATGCCGAGCGAGATCATTGTTGCGGTATTGTCTCTTGCGGGGACGTTCTTGGGAACATTTTCGGGAATTAAGCTTATGAGCTACCGCATAGAGCAGCTGGAGAAAAAAGTGGAAAAGCACAACGAGGTAGTTGAGCGGACATACAAGCTCGAGGAGGACAGCAGACTGCTGGAGGAAAAAGTAAAAGTGGCAAATCACAGAATTGACGATCTGGAAAGGAGAAAATAGCAGTGGAAATTACACTGAATGAAAAATACAGCGCAAGGTCAAGCTCCCCGTCGCTGGGGTACGTAGGCGAGACCAACGCGCGGACTATCACTTTTTCGGGATATGAGACCGACGGCGCGCAGGCGTATAAAATGCGTTTGGAGTATGCCGACAGGGTATCCTACGAGATAGACATTTCGGACGGAACATACACGATAGAGGGATCGCTCCTGCGAATGGCGGGAGAGGTAAAGGCTCAGATATTGGCTTACGCTTTGGACGGTAAAAACTATACCCTTGTTAAAAAGTCCAATGTGTTCAAGCTTAAAATAAAGCCGTCGCTGGAGGACGAGCCTGCTCCCATACCTACCTATGAGCAGTCGGCGGGCGCTCTTGAAAAAGTCCTTGCGTCGGAGGCATCCGCTGCAAGTAGTGCAGAGAAAGCAGAGAGGGCAAAAACAGCCGCTCAGTCCGCTGAGACAGCCGCAGAAACTGCGAAGAATACCGCGGTGCAATCTGCCGCGAGTGCGTTGAAGTCCGCCGAGAACGCCTCTGCAAGCGAAACGGCAGCGAAAAATGCGGAGACCGTCGCCGTTGCAAAGTCGGCGGAAATATCCGAAAGCTTGGAGCAGATCGGGCAAAATAAAGACAATATTGCGGAGCTTCGTTCCGACATTGATCTGGTTCAGGACATTATCAGCGGTCACGCCGTTGAAAGCTGGGCGGACGTGCAAAAAATAGTCCGAGCGGGGCAGGCGGCAAAGTATTTTTCTGTGGGTGACCAATTCATATGCAAAAAAACAGACGACGACGGTACAGTTCACGAGCTTGTGTGGGACGTTATCGGTATTGACTGCGAAGTTCCGTCGGACAGTCGATACGAGCATTCGCTTACGCTTCAGCTTCACGACTGTTATCAGAATGCTCAGTTTGACAGCGCGGAGGCTCTTTATTTTGCGGAAAGCGGACTTTCTGCGGGTACATACTGCTTTACCGTACAGGCAGGCTATGATGATGAATACGGCGGCGGTAAGACTTATCATTTCACGCTTACTCAGCCTGTCCCGGCAGGCGGCTTTATCACTTTCCCGTGGGGGTTGAACACTCAGGCGATAAGCACGAAAATAAGCACATACGCCGACGCAGTGACGGCGACGGCTATCGAAAAGGTTTCCGTTGAGGCAGGCTCGGCGGGAACAGATCTGGGAACTACCGACGGTAATTCCGAAAACGTCAATCACATTCAACGGGCGCGCTTTGGTTCCAATAATTGGCTCAAGAGCGATATGAGGCAGCGTATCAACAGCGATGCGGCAGTGGGCGCTGATGAATGGGAGAGGAAAACAAAATACAGCCGCAAGCCTGTTTGGAATAATTCAAATACGGGATTTCTTCGCGGCATTGACGCTGATTTCCTTTGCGTTATCGGAAAAGTCAAAAAGGTAACGGCTCGGAATACCGTCACCGACGGCGGCGGTTACGATACGTCGGACGAGCTGATGTTCCTGCTTTCACGTTCCGAGGTTTACGGCGGAAAAGAAAACAATATCGAACAGGGTGCGGCATATCCGTATTATTCGGAGAACTCCGATTTGTCGGCGGCAGGAACGGGCAGCGACGCAAACAGAATTAAGGAGCTGGACGGTACGGCTCAGCCTTGGCGTCTGCGCTCTCCTGTGGCAGTCGGCGCGTCAACTACCCGTCACGTAGGCGCGTCCGGCGTGGTCGGAAGCTTTAATGCATACAACACTCTCGGGCTTGCTCCCGCTTGCAGTATCATTTAACGGGAGGTGTTAAGATATGTTCGGATTTATTTCAATAAGACAGCAGTTGATAAAAGAGCGCTCAAGGAACTTAAAAAACGAACAGGAGAACGCTCGGAACACAGCGAATATAGATTATATCGCTATGATGACGGACGTTGAAATTCCTGCGTATACGGAGGAGGATATTACAGATGAGCAGAATGTATAAAAAGGTAAAGGATTATTACGACCGCGGCTTATGGACTGCCGATATGGTGCGAAACGCGGTTATCAAGAGCTGGATAACCGAGGAAGAATTTCAGATTATCACGAAACGGGAGGAATGACTTTGGCTATCACATACGATGAATTTATAAAAAATCACATAGGCAAAGCCTGCGACACAGACGGCGTGTGCGGAGCGCAGTGCGTCGATCTTGCCGTCGCATATATGTACGAGGTGTTTAACAGCGGTATTAAAAACTTCCGGTTCGACGCTCATCATTTTTATGACAATTTCAATTCCAGCGACTGGCTGAAAAAGAATTTCACAAGGATAGCCAACACGCCCGATTTTGTGCCGAAGAAAGGCGATATTGCGGTATGGAAGTCAAGCCTGTCAAGCGGCGGCTGGGGACATATCGCTATCTGTACGGGCGAGGGAAATACGACTTATTTCTATTCCTACGACCAGAACTGGACGGGCAAAAACGACCCCTGCACAAGAATCAAGCACAATTACAGTCATTTTGCGGGAGTGCTCAGACCGAAAGATCAGAGTAAGATCGATCCTAAAGTCCTCGACAGCTCGGGATTTAAGAAAGGCGATAAGTCCGACGGAGTTCTCGCACTGAAACAGCTCCTTATGCTGGCGGGGTACAAGCTCGACAACAACGGAACGTTCGGCAACGGCACGCTAAAGGCGGTCAACGCTTTGCTGAAAAAGTGGGGGTACTCCGAGAACGGCATTGCGGGGACTGATTTTATTAAAAAGCTGAGGGAAGAGCTTACATAGCACATAAACACAGCCGTCCCAGTCTTACGGCTGAGACGGCTGTGTTTCTATGATTTTTCGTTTTCAAGCTTTATGGTTTGGATCACCTCGTTCATCAGATCGGAGGCTTTCTGTTTTTTATCCAGCTTTACGTGGAAATACGGCTTTGAGCCGTCGAAAAACCGCACTCTGTTTTTGTATTTTCCCAAAAGAGACTGTATCTGCTCGGGCTCCAGAGCTCGTATGAAGAACAGTACGTTTTCGCCAGACTGCTTTATTTCCTTTATGCCCGAGGCGGAGGCTGTGTTTCTCATCAGCGCCACGCTGATAAGTCCCATTACCGATTTGGGCGGCTCTCCGAAACGGTCTATCAGCTCGTCCAGTACGTCAGAGGAGTCCTCGTCTGTCACTATAGAGGCTATTTTTCTGTATGCGTCAATTCTCTGTGCGGGATTTTCAATATATCCCTCGGGAATATATGCGTCAATGGAGATATCCACCAGACAGTCCTCGGGGGAGGGCGGGAGGACCTCGCCTTTCTGCTCCGCTATCGCCTCGTTGAGAAGTCTCAGGTACATATCGTAGCCTACCGCCTCCATATGACCGTGCTGCCGTCCGCTTAAAACCGAGCCTGCGCCTCTTATTTCAAGGTCGCGCATTGCAATGTGAAAGCCCGAGCCGAACTGAGTGAACTCTCTGATAGCGTCAAGCCGTTTTGCCGCCACTTCGGTAAGCACCTTTCCTCTGCGGAATGTGAAATACGCAAAGGCTCTGCGGTTGGAACGTCCTACGCGCCCTCTGAGCTGATAAAGCTGTGAAAGTCCCAGACGGTCGGCGTCCTCTATGATAAGGGTATTTACGTTTGGAACGTCCACGCCCGTTTCGATAAGGGTCGTACACACAAGAATGTCTACCTCGTGCTCCACTACCTGCCGCCATATTTCCGAAAGCTCGTTTTCGCCTATCTGTCCGTGTGCGACGGCAATTCTCGCCTCGGGTATCATTTCCTGCAGCTGCGCGACTGTCCGCATTATGCTGTCTATGCGGTTGTGGATATAGTAAACCTGTCCGCCGCGGCGCATTTCCTTGCTTATAGCGTTGGCGATGACCGCAGGATTATGCTCGATAACGTAGGTCTGGACAGGGTGTCTGTCCATAGGCGGTTCTTCGATTACGGACATATCTCTTATGCCGCTTAACGCCATATTGAGCGTTCTCGGGATAGGCGTTGCGGACAGAGTGAGCATATCCACGCCCTTGAAATTCTCCTTGAATTTTTCCTTGTGCGCCACGCCGAAACGCTGTTCCTCGTCGATTATTGCAAGTCCTAAATCCTTGAATTCAACGTCTTTCTGAACTAATCTGTGAGTGCCGATAATAAGGTCGATAGTACCCCTTTTCAGCTCTCTTATGATAGCCTGCTGTTCCTTCGGCTTGCGGAAACGGGACAGCAATTCCACCTTGATAGGGAAGTGCTGAAAACGCTTGATCGCAGTCTGATAATGCTGCCACGCAAGCACCGTTGTGGGAACAAGTATAGCGCACTGCTTTCCGTCGAGCATACATTTGAATGCCGCGCGCAGAGCGACCTCCGTTTTGCCGAAACCCACGTCGCCGCAGAGAAGTCTGTCCATGGGGACGGGTTTCTGCATATCTTCTTTTATCTCCTGAATGGAGCGGAGCTGGTCGTCGGTCTCCTGATAATCGAAGCGTTCCTCAAAATCGTTCTGCCAGTCGTTGTCGGGGGAAAATGCGTAGCCCTTTGCCATTTGACGCTGGGCGTAAAGCTTTGTAAGTTCCTCCGCCATATCCTTGACCGCCGAACGCACTCGGTTTCTGGTTTTTGACCATTCGGTGGAGTTCAGCTTGTGCAGTTTAACTCCGCTTTCGTCCTGTGGACCTATATATTTCGACACCAGATCAAGCTGCGTAACGGGAACGTACAGTACGTCCGTGCCCGCATACTGAATGGTGATGTAGTCCTTTTTAACTCCGTTGGTCTCAAGGTTCTGAATGCCCTTGAAACGTCCTATGCCGTACATTGAATGCACCACGAGGTCGCCGTTGTGGATATCCGACAGGGATTTTATCTCTTCGCCCGATTTATGCTTGGACTTCTTCTTTTTGGCGGACATCGCTTTCATCTGGGTTATGCAGGCGCATTTAACGTCGGGGAAATCAAAGCCCGCCGAAAGACTTCCCGTTCGGACGTAGACTTTATTTTCGGTAAGACGGCTGTTTTCGGTTAGAATTTCTGCGGGAATTCCCTCGTCGCATAGGTCCTTGACGATAATGGGAACAGTCTTTTCCGAGCCTGCAAGGACTATGGTGCAGTAGCCGTTTTCGCAAAGTCCTTTCAGTTCTTCCTCAAGATTGATGATATTTCCGCCCCAGACGGAGGTCTGGCGGCAGTCGGTATTTATCAGCTTTTTGAATTTTATACCGTTGTTGGAGCGCATAAAGGTATCGAGAAATACTGATCTCATCGCGGTAATTCTGCTCTCCGCCTGCGGAAGTTCAAGATAAAAGCCGTCCAGCCTACGGAAAAGAATTCCGTCGTTGTAAAGTATCTTTATATCCTCCGAAAGCTGAGACTGAGCCGCTCTGCCCTTTTCTATACAGTTGGAATACTCCGATACCACGCACATACCGTCTTTGAAATAGTCAAAGACCGAGGCGGTCTCCTCATAAGCCAGGGCATAATATTTATCGAGGTTTGTGAGGGTTATGCCGCTTTTTACGGTGTCGATATCGCGGTAGATATGCTCGCGTATCTTATCCGTCATCTTACCTCTTACGGACTTCGCAAGGCTTTCAAGCTTGCTTACAAGCTCGTTTCTGTCGGGGAAGATGATCTCCAGAGCGGGAAATACCGATACCTCCTCCAGAGTATCGGTACGGCGCTGGCTTTCGGTGTCGAAATATGACAGCGTGTCCACCTCGTCTCCCCAAAGCTCGAGACGTACGGGTCGTTTTTCCTGAACGGGGAAAATGTCCACGATAGAGCCTCGGACGGAAAACTGCGCCTGCCCCTCCACCTGATCTGTTCGGGAATATCCCGCCGCAAGAAGTCTGTGCTCCAAGTCCTCAAGAACGATCTCTTTGCCCACGGAGATATCAAAGCTGTATTCTCTAAGCTTGCTTTCGGGAATAGTTCCCTGTAAGCAAGCCTCCATACTTGCGACAAGTATTCTGCGTTTGCCTTGTATGATGTTTGAAAGAGACTCCAGACGCTTGCGCTCGTACTCTCTTGAAATGCCCTCCATATAGGCGAAATTCAAGTCCTTGGCGGGGTAAAAGCAGGCTGTCTCTTCGCCGGACATTTCGTTTATGTCGCTCATCATTCTCAGGGCGGACGCCTCGTCGTCGCAGATAACAAGGCAGGCTCCCAGACGGCTCAGACCCGTTACCGCAAGCGCCTTATGAATATTTGAAACTCCCGTTACGGCGCAGGGGACGTAATTTTTCAGCAGACAGTTTTTAACGTCCTTGTAAAAATCAAGCCTGCTGCAAATATCTAAAAACAGATTTGTACTCATAAAAATGTAATTCTCCCGATATCTATTTGGAATTAAAAAGGTTCATTGCCTCGGAAATTTTGTCCTGAACCATAAGCTCCGCCGCTTGGCATACCTTGACGTTTACTTCGTTCAGCGTTTTCAGTTCGCCGTCGGTAAAGCGGGAAAGCACCCAGTCCGCAAGGTTATAATCGGGGTGAGGCTTTTTGCCTACGCCGATCTTTATGCGGGGAAAGTCCTCGCTGTCACATTGGGCGATAATACTCTTAATGCCGTTGTGACCGCCCGCCGAGCCTTTGCGCCTGATACGCATTTGTCCCACGTCCAGAGAAATATCGTCGAAAATCACGATTATTTTTTTAATGGGGATTTTATAAAAATCCATAGCCGCCTGAACGGCGTCGCCGCTCAAATTCATATAGGTCTCGGGCTTCATTACAAGGCAGGACTTCCCGCCTATGACGGCATTTCCCGTAAGAGCCTTGAATTTATGGTAGTTCACGGAGAAATTATACTTCTTTTCCAGCGCGGAAACTGCCGTAAAGCCTGCGTTGTGTCTTGTGTTTTCGTACTGTACGCCGGGGTTGCCCAGACCGACTATAATATACTCGGGTTTTGCGGAATTATTCCCGCCAAGCTCCGCCGAAATCTTTTTCAGTTTTTCAAAAATATCCATTTTACTACGCCTTTCCCGTTTGATTTATAACGCACAATAACCCCGTCTTGCGAAAAGACGGGGTATTTTTTCGGTTGTTCTGTTTATTATAGCATATTGAGGGGGATTTGTCAAATGCGTTATGCCATCCACTTAAAATCTCCGTTTGAAAATATTCTGAATATCAGCGATAGGTTTGACTTTTCTCCGTTGACGGTACAAAAGTAATCGTTGTATTCGTAATAATCAGTGGGAAGATAAAACTCACCGTTCTCGTCTGTAACGGGATGTATTGTTTCGGATTTCATAAGAGAAATATCAAAAGACACTATTTTCCCTATTTTTTTCTTTCTGGCAACATAGACTTCGTTCCTTTTGATTTCTTTGATAAAAAATTTCTTGAAATTCTCGTTATTCATTAGCTTTTCTCCATAATATTTTATTAAATTAAGACCGTATGGTTTTATTATAATTAATATAGCATAAAAATGTGATAAAGTCAATAGTACCAAAAGGTACTAAATTTATTTTTAGCACATTCTACAAAATTTGAGGTATAAAATATATGTATTTCCAAAGATTGAGAGACTTAAGAGAGGATAGGGATTTAAATCAGACGCAGATTGCCAAACTGCTTTTTACAAGTCAAACGGTTTATTCAAGATATGAGCGCGGAGAGAGGACGATACCCGTCGAACATCTGCTTATCCTAGCGGACTTCTATGGCGTTTCAACAGATTATATTCTCGGCAGAACAAACAATAAAAAAGTGATGAAATAAAGCGGCAAGACAGGTTTTTATACCGGTTTGCCGCTTATGTTTTTGCATAAAAAAGCCGCTTTGATACGTCAAGGCGGCTTTCTTCTGTTGACAAATGTCGTTTTTGGTTGTATAATGGATAATGTTACGGAACACTGTCACAAGCAAATACCCCGTGACAGAGCCAAACGGCGTAAAAAATAGGCGACAAACTCCTGCCCGCAAGAGTGGAAAGGAGCGTACTTTTGAGAATTAACTCTTGTCGGAGCAATCGGACAGGAGGTTGATAGTATGGACGTTTATGCGTACATAATCTCACTTATCGTAGTGCTGATAATTGTTTTCGCAATTATCCATGAGATAAAAAAGTAACTCGCCTACTGCGAATAAGCGAGTTACAAATTAAGAAATTAGTTTAAGACTTGTGAGTTTGCCGTCTATGACGTTCCGTAACTCTTTGAGGAACGGTACTGTTACCAGCAGTATCGTTCTTCTTTTATTATCTACATTATAACACGTTTGTGAAGTAATGTCAATAGCTTATTCGTTGCCTTTAATGGTCTTTTCGTACCTTTCCGTTCTCGCCTTAAGCTTTCTTTCGGCGTAGCCCTCCTTGATAGTCGCGGTGCCTCGCTCTATTGCAAGGGCGTTGTCGGGAATATCCGTCGTTATGGTCGAGCCTGCGGCGGTGTATGCTCCCTTGCCCACTCTTACGGGAGCTACGAGGTTGGTGTTACAGCCGATAAAGGCGTTGTCCTCGATGACGGTTCGGAACTTCTTGTCTCCGTTGTAATTGACCGTTACCACTCCGCAGCCGAAATTTACGTTTGCGCCCACGTCGGAGTCTCCGATATAGGTAAGATGTGCGACTGCTGTGTACTCTCCGATAGTGGAATTCTTTATCTCCACAAAATCGCCTATCTTCGCTCCCTTTTTAATATGGGAGTTGGGTCTGAGCTGGACGTAGGGTCCGATCTTTACGTCGTCCTCAATAACAGACTGATACGCCTGAACGTTGTTGAGGCTTACGCCGTTTCCTACAGTCGTATTTTCAATAATGCAGTTGTTGCCTATCTCGCAGTTTTCGCCGATAACGGTATTTCCCCGCAGGATAACTCCGCTGTGTATCTTCGTGCCTGCGCCGATAGTTACGTTGTTTCCTATTGAAACTCCGTCGGTGCAGAAGAATTCTATGCCTTCGTCAAGCCACTTGCCGATTATCTCATAGCGGGCGATGTCGTTGAGCATAAGCAGTCCTCTGCGGTCGTTCGCTCCCAGCGCAACGTGCTGATTTGCGGAAATAAACGCGTCCGCGTTTTTGCCCTTGCCTATAAGCAGCTCAATACAGTCGGTGAGATAGTATTCTCCCTGTGCGTTGTTGGGCTGAATGTCGAACAGAACCTCCAGCAGATCGGCGGTCTTAAACCAGTAACAGCCCGAATTTATCTCGGTAACGGCAAGCTGTGCGGGAGTGCAGTCCTTATGCTCCACAATGCCCGAAATGCCCGTATCCGTGCGGATAATTCTTCCGTAGCCCGTGGGGTTTTCCACTCTGGAGGTTACTACCGTAACGCCGCAGTCCTTTTCGGTATGGAGAGCAAGCGCGCCCCTGATAGTTTCGGCGTCGATAAAAGGAGCGTCTCCGCAGAGAATAAGCGTGTTGCCGTCCGATCTTGACTTGAGGAAGTCCGCCGCCTGCATTACTGCGTGACCAGTTCCCAGACGTTCCTCCTGCATAACGGTGACGATCTCCGCTTTGGATTTTCTCGACTGAACATAGGCGTCTATCTGTTCGCCCTCGTAGCCCTTGACGATACATATGTCGTTAAGCTCCGCCTTTTCGCAGGCTGTAAGCACCCATTCGAGCATTGGCTCGCCCAGTACGTTGCAAAGAGCCTTGGGCATATTGGTTTTCATTCTCTTGCCCTGTCCTCCGGCAAGAATAATAACGTTGTTTGTCATAATATATCTCCCTTGTAAGATTTTTGATCTGAAAATATCCCTTATATTATAATACTGTTTGTAAGGTTCGTCAAGAATTTTAATTTGTGCCGTAAATTTCGCTGAGGCTGTCCGTAAACTCCGAACTGTTATAGTTTATGGACTTTATCAGTCCCGAATTTTTATAATACTCTATTTCAATCCCGTTTGAATAGAGTAGGACATCCGAAAGCTCATAGCAGTCCTGCTCGCTGATGGGGAATTTTCTTGTGCCGTTTTCGCCGACGCATTCCAGCACATAAAAATTACGCTTAAAGGAAACAGCGCGGGAGTACTTCGCTTTTAACCTTATCTCGGAGGTCATTTCGCGGGGATATACGTACTCGTAGCGTTCGGTTACTGTTTCGTCCGTTTTTAGATCAGCTGAAATATCCAGAACAAGTCCTGCTTTTCTGAAAACGCCCATATCATCTTCGGTTGTGGAGTATTCGGCAAGCAGAGCTTTTGTATTGGCAGCCAACAGCAAAAAGCCGACCGCCGTAAGGATAACGCCTATACATTTAGTGAAAATCTGTGCACCCGTAAGAAGCTTTTCCTGCGGCCGGGTATCCTCGCGCATACGGTTGATCTCGCTTTCAAATTTAAGTCTGCGTTTCAGACGGGAATTCCGCACGAGGGGCTTTATTTGCTTGACAATAAGTATTACCGCCGCAGCCGTAAGAGCTGCAAACAAAGGCAGATATCCTATTATCTGAAAGATAACTCCTTTTTTTACCTGCTCCGCAGCGTTGATATAGCTGTCGGGCTTGAAACGGGAGGACAGCATAAGTCCGCCGAACGCAACAGCCAGACACAGCAGCACGATAGCCCACGATTTTAAACTGCCTGATTTTTTCTTGTTATTATTCATATACTCTTCCCCTACAATAATTTCATAAATATTATATCACCAAAACGGTTTATTGTCAACCAAATATTACTATTGTACATTATGCCTATATGTAAACATTTACAGCTGATCGTACGGACTTTATTTTTGCATATTTTTCACAAAAATAAATTAATTTCAAATAATCCTATTGCAAATTAATCAAACATATGATAAAATTAAATTACAAATTTAATTCCGAAACAGAAAGGAACAGCTATTATGAAAAAAATTACAGGAAAGCTTTTTTCGGGACTGTGTGCGGCTGCTCTTGCGGCAAGTATGATGTCCATAGGCGGCTCTGCCGAGGGAGAGACGCTTAATTTTCACGAGGCTACTGAGGAAAACGTAAAGCAGATCGGACGTACCCTGTATTATCAGGATAATCTGTGGTTTGCAAATTCCGCCAGCGGAATAGAGTTTAACTGCACGGGAGAAAAGGTTACGCTTAATCTGAAAAATTCAGGCGACGCCACAAGAATATCCGTTTATCTCAACGGAAAGTATTATACTAAGGGTATGTTTGACAAAAAGGAAGGCAGTCTCACCGTAGAGCTTGAGGAGGGCGAAAATACGGTAAGACTTCTCAAGCTTTCCGAAGCGCCGCAGTCGTCTTTTGCGGTAACAAGCATTGTTACATATGACGACGGTACGATATCTCCGACCGAGGCTAACGAGCATTCCATTGAATTTATCGGAGATTCCATTACCTGCGGCTACGGCGTTGACAACGCTTTGGGTACGGCGTCGTTTTCTACCGTTAACGAGGACGCGTCCAAGACCTACGCGTTTTGGACGGCTCAGAACTTCTCGGCGGATTACAGTATGTTTTCGGGAAGCGGCTACGGAGTTTACTGCCAGTACGGCGGAGGAAAGACAAACGTAATGCCTTCCTTCTATGAACAGTGCGCCCCCAACACGTGGAATTCTGTGGATTCAACGGGAGCGTATGTACTTATGCAGGAATTCGACTGGGTTTTCAGCCGTTATCAGCCCGAGCTGGTAGTGGTAAATCTCGGTACCAACGACAACTCTTATTTCAGAAATCATATGGACGATATAGGGCTTTTCGAGGACGCGTATGTGGATTTCCTTAAAATGATAAGAGAGAACAATCCTAACGCGCAGATCTTATGTACTCTCGGTCTTATGGGCGCAGAGCTTTATCCTAATATAGAGAATGCAGTTAACGATTATACCGCTGAAACGGGCGACGATAAGGTAGCGTGCTTTGAGCTTACTCCTATTGACCCTGCGGACGGTTATGCAGTCGATTATCACCCCAATGCAGTTTCCCAGAAGAAGGGCGCGCAGGAGCTTACAGAGGCTATCAGCGAGCTTATGGGCTGGGATTACGAGGAGGTTTCCGATGATAATGTTTCGGCTGATAACGATACGCTGGAAATAGGGGAGTTCCTTGATGATAAAACCGAAGACAGCAGTTCGTCGGAAAGCGTTCCCGACAGCAGTTCACAGACAGGTTCCGAGATAAGCTCGGAAAGCGCGGCAGACAGTTCGTCGTCAAAGGCGGACAGCTCTTCAAAGGCTAATTCGTCAAGCAAGGCGGCGTCGGGTACGACTACTGCAAACCCGTCTACAGGCGCGGCGGCAGGATTTGCGGCGGTAGCGGTTCTTGGCGGTGCGATGATCGCAATTAAGAAGAGAAAGTAATTTAAGGTAAATAAATCAGCGGACGAGCCTTTGTGTTCGTCCGCTTTTGTATGCTAATTATTCTTTTTGATTTTCCTCTCGATAAAGTCGTTGAGCTTATGCATATTTCTTTGCTCGCGCTGTTTTTCAAGATACTGCTTTAAATGCTCTGAAATCGAGGTTTCCGATCGGAATGCAAGCATAAAGCGATACTTCTCCTTGCGCTCCTCCGAAGTCTTTTTGATATACTTTTTAAGCTCCTCATAGCGGATAACCATTTCGTTCTCAGCGGCAAATTTCTTGATCTTCTCCACTGCCTTAAAGGAGTAGCAAAGGTCGATGACAAAAACTCCGTAGAAAAATCCGATGACAAATGAGAACAGCAGATTGTGTGAAAACCAATGCAGAGCGCTGAGTATATGAGGGTGAATGAGAAAATAGTACGCCGCTCCCAGCAGCGCCCAGAAAAAAGAATACTTAGGGCAAATTACGCCCTTGAAATTCCACTTATTATCGGAATAGTCCCAGAGCTTGATATGCATTCTGATAATAAAGATTTCCCCCGCCGCAAGCTCTATCAGCGTCATTGTCACTGCCATTAAGGCAAATAACGTAAGTTTACGGACTGTATCGTTTTCAATGGGAATCAGCTCCTCCAGTCCTGCCAGCAGATACAGCACGGTAAGCCCAAAGCCGTAAAGCGGGAGATAAGGGCCTACGAGAAAACCCGGATTTATCCACATTTTATGCGTAAACCGCCGATAGACGACTTCTATTCCCCAGCCTATCACACAGCCTGCCGCGAACAGAAATGCCAGTATTATAAGTTCATATATAAATTCCATAATATCGCTCCGTATCATTTGATTTTTGTTAGATATTATATTGTAGCATATTATACGGAATATGTCAAATATCCACAAAAAACGGAGACGCCGCAGCAGCGGTATCTCCGTAATATTTTTGTATAGCTTTGAGAGTGATAAATTATCTCTTCGAGAACTGAGGAGCACGACGTGCAGCCTTGAGACCGTACTTCTTTCTTTCCTTCATTCTTGGGTCACGAGTGAGGAAGCCTTCCTTCTTGAGGAGGGGTCTGTACTCGTCGCTTGCCTGAAGGAGCGCTCTTGAAAGACCGTGTCTGATCGCTCCTGCCTGACCTGTAACGCCGCCGCCTGCAACTGTGCAGACAATGTCGTACTTGTCAACTGTATCTGTTACTGCAAAAGGCTGACGAACGATAAGCTTGAGAGTTTCAAGACCAAAATAATCGTCAATGTCTCTGCCGTTGATTGTTACCTTACCTGTTCCCTCGTAAACACGAACACGGGCAACAGAATGCTTTCTTCTTCCGGTGCCATAGAAATATGGCTTCTTTGATTCGTACATCTAAATTGCTCCTCTCTTACAGTTCGTACTTTACAGGCTTCTGTGCTGCATTGTTGTGCTCAGCGCCCTTGTAAACTCTTAATCTCTTTGCAGCAGCTCTGCCAAGCGTGTTGTTGGGGAGCATACCCTCAACAGCGATCGTCATAGCTCTGTCGGACTGCTCAGCCATAAGCTTTGAATACTTGATCTCCTTGAGACCGCCGATCCAGCCTGTGTGCCACTTGTAGGACTTCTGATCCAGCTTCTTGCCTGTAAGAACAGCCTTGTCTGAATTGATGATGATAACGTGATCTCCGCAATCAGCGTGTGGAGCATAAGTTGGCTTATGCTTGCCGCGGAGAATGTGAGCAGCCTTAGCGGCAACTCTACCGAGGGACTGACCCTCTGCGTCGAGAATATACCATGTACGGGTGATGTCCCCAGCCTTAGGCATATAAGTTGACATATGATTTCCTCCATTCAAAAAATAAATTGTCCGTCAAGACGGATCGTCCTCCCGTTCAGCATAACAGGGCGGACTTTCGCAACGTGTTTTATTATACACTAAGTCAAATCCAAAGTCAATAGTCAAAATGCCGAATTTTTAATTTATATCCCTCTCACGCTTAAAATCTCGCCGTTTTTCTTAATTTCTCTTGATTTCTTGAATTTCATTTCACTTTTTTAAAATTGTGCACAATGATGATTATTCCTCGGATTACCTGAGTTTTTCGGTGATTATCCACGGAGTGAAAAGATTATAAAAAAGAGCGACGATCCCTGTAAAGCGTTCGTGAACACTTTTTTTGCCTCCGCATAAGATATATCAACAGGGATTTTTCTTATAATGCGCTCGCAGAGTGACGCAGCTCGCTATGCGTCCGCAGGGGAGCTTTGCGAATGCGCCGTAAGACGCTTTCTCTGTTTTGATATAAATTTCGCCGCAGGCTGTTTTGGCTTGCGGCGTTATTTTATTCGTATTTATACGGAGCTCTTGTTCATTTCGCAGCTTATTTTATCGGCTATGATATAAATAAACTCGCTGTTGGTGGGAATCCAGTCGGGCTTAAGGGCGTACGTTCCGAACATATCTACCTTGACGGACGGATCCGCTATTTCCCAAGCTTTGTGGATAGCGGTTCTTATACTTCTTTCCACTCCCGAGGCGGTTACTCCCAGCCTTGCGGCAACATCGGGGTATATCTGTTTTGAAATACCCTTGACTGCGCCGGCGTCGGCAACAGCAAGCTTGACCGCCTCTCTTATGTAGTTATATCCGTTGTATCTGGGCGTTACGCAAAGCCTTGTAAGAATGTTTGTAATTACGTTATGCAGAGCGCACGCAGCTTTGTCGTCAAAGCCGGCTGCCGCTCTCAGCGCCGCCATTGCGGGGACCGAACAGACTGACGCTCTTTTTTGGTTATTCTGTCTTACGCTTTCAACTATTCTTCTGTAGAGATATTCGTTTTCATCGGGAAGCGTCACAAATGCGTCAAAATAGGTTTCCAGTCCTGAAAACCCGTTCAGCTCGTCACATTTGTCGCGCAGAAGCATTAAGCTCGGCGGATCGTCGATGCTTTTAAGGTTTTCACATAACGATTTCGGAAACTTGGTGCGGTAATATATAAGCACCGCGTCATAATGATTTTTCATCGCCTCAAATTGAATACTTAATGGGTTTATCTCTACGCTCTTAACGTTCAATCCCTTTTTTTCAAGATATTTTGCAGTTAGCTGCGCAAGCTCGCATTCACCGCCTATCAAAATCCTGATGTTGTCCGTATGCATTCATATCCTCCTCAATATGCAAATATAATAAGAACCTTATTTGCAAGTAATTGGCATTTCCCTTTGGCAAATATTGATGAGGTATGCGTAAAGTCAATAACGGTTGATTTGTAATACTTGTCATACGCAAGTATGCCGACGGATTTATGATGCTTATGCTTGTCAAAACTGTCTTTTAATAATGATGTTTGCAGCTGTATATAAGTTTCCCATAAAGACAGGCTCTAAGTTCGGACTTAAATGTCCGTTAAAATTATAGCATATTGATTAAAATTTGCAATATTAATACAGTAAAACGCTGAAATTCCGCCGTTATTTAAGATCAAAAGATTAAACTATTAATAAATACTATATATTGGTCGTTTAAACCGCGCGGGGAATTGCGATGCGTCTTGAACAGTTTTGCAATGAAAAATACAAACTTGACGCTATATAAATCAGCTCGATATGACGGAATGCGAGCATCATCACATTCTGAAATTCTTTTTTAATTATACATCTTTTGATATATTATGTCAACAATAATAGATGATTATATTTATCTATAGTTGAGTGTATAATTATACTAAAGGAGATGTTGAACTATGGATACAATTGGCGGACGAATAGCAAAAATCCGAAAAGAACAGGAATTGACGCAGGAAAAATTGGCAGAGTTATCGAATATCTCGGTTCAATTTCTTTCTGACATTGAAAACAACAAGAAAAGTATGACTGTAACGACATTAAGAAAAATTGCCGACACTTTAAACGTTACCACGGATTATATAATTTATGGCAGAACGACTATGAACGAAACTTCACTGATAAATTCAATGCTTGAAACCCTGTCGGCTAAAAATCAAAAGAAAGCGGAAAAATTACTGGAGATTTTTGTGAATGCGGTCAATGATAAATCAGAGTGAGAAACATTCTGCTTAACGCTGCCGTTCGTTTTTTAGATGCGGTACGGTATTACAGCCGATAAGCTATGTATTTAAACAGAAAGCTCCCGAATTTTCAGTTCGGGAGCTTTTATGCTGTATTCTATACTTTGTAGTAGCCTGCAAAATCGGCGGGCACTGATATTCTGCCGTCCCTGATCGCTGCCTCGCCGCCGAAACTGTATATCGTTTCGGTCGGGATAAGCTTGCATTCAAAGCTTACGTCGTTGTCCGACGGATTGAGGATAACAAGGATTTTTTCATTGTCCGCACTTCTCAGATAAGCGAGCGGATAAGCGTTCTTTTCCGCATAGATAAACTCGATATCTCCCTTGCTCTGCAAAGCCTTGTTCGCTTGGCGTACGGCAATAAGCTTTTTGACCTCGCTCCTGAGAGAATTTTCGTCGTTCATCTGCGCTTGGACTGTAGGTCTGTCGGGACTTTCGTCCTGTCTGATGTAAAGCATTTCCTTCGGAGCTGTTGAAAAGCCTGCGTTGACGGAATTATCCCACTGCATAGGCGTACGGGAACCCGTTCTTCCGTAGCCGCCTTCGACAGAAGTCAATCCCTTCACGTAATTCATACCTATCTCGTCGCCGTAGTAGATAAACGGCGCGCCGGGCATTGACAGCAGAAAAGCAAAGGCTATCTTTCTTTTGTCTCCGTGTATCCATTTTGCAAGCCTGTCCATATCGTGGTTGCCCGAGGGTATGCAGATAAGTCCCTTGCGCTGGGATCTTTCATAGCTTTCGATATATTTTTTCACGAATTCAGATACGTCGCCCCTGCCCTCGAAATACGGTTCGCTGCATCTGAAAAGGTCGTTGTAATGCGACGGTCCGAAGTGCAGAAGAAAGTCCATATGAAAACCGCCCTGCAAGGACTTGTCGGGTTCGCCCCATTCCGATACCATTGCGGCATCGGGGAATTCCTTATCGAGAAATTCTCTGATGTTCTGCCACAGCTTTACAGTACCCTTACCGTCCTCGTCGAGCTTGACAAGAGAGCCCGCCATATCAACTCTGAACCCGTCGCAGCCCATTGACAGCCAGAAACGCATTATGTCCTTGAGAGCCTCTCTTGTAGCTGTCGCGCCCTCCGAGTCCATACTCTGCTGCCAGCTTTTTTCGGGCTTGTAGTATCCGTAATTAAGTGCGGGCTGGTGGGTAAAGAAGTTTACCGCACAGCTGCCGTCCCTGTCGGATATTCCGCGGAGCGAGCCGTAGCCTGTAGGCTCCTCCCAAATGCTGTCTGTCCATACATAACGGTCTGTGAATTCGTTCTTTTCGGCTTTCATCGATTGCTTGAACCAAGGGTGCTCGACCGAGGTGTGTCCCGGGACGAGATCAAGGAGAATATGCATTCCCCGCTTGTGAGCCTCGTTAAAAAGACGTTTCAGATCCTCGTTGGTGCCGTAGCGCGGCGCTACCTTGCAGTAATCCGAAACATCATAGCCTGCGTCGCCGAAGGGAGACTCAAAGCACGGATTTATCCATATAGCCGTACAGCCAAGGTCCCTGATGTAATCGAGCTTTTCGATTATTCCCTGAATGTCGCCTATTCCGTCCGAATTGGTGTCCTTAAAGGACTGCGGATAAATTTCATAGAAAACTGCGTTGTCAAGCCAGTCGGGCTGTCTGCTCATAATAATTACCTCCTGAATATTATTATAACAAAGGTTGTGTTTTTCTTTTCTATATGATATAATACTATAAAAGCGTGAGGAAATCCACGCAAATACTACTATATAATGATACTATAATATTTTTAGGAGAAAATTATGATCAACAAGATGTCCAAAGAAAACAGACGTCACAGCTCGCAGTTTAGATCCTTCAGCTATTATAAATCTAATATTCCCGAATATTTTGCAAATGTTCCGCTGCACTGGCACAGCGAATTTGAGTTAAACTATATTCTGGAGGGCTGCGGAGAATTTATCTGCGGCGACGAAAGATTTGTGAGCTGT
This sequence comes from Ruminococcus sp., assembly GCA_030531185.1. Lineage (GTDB taxonomy): Bacteria > Bacillota > Clostridia > Oscillospirales > Ruminococcaceae > Hominimerdicola. The sequence continues at coordinate 52,300 of JAUNOG010000002.1, read as the reverse complement.
CGCGGCGATATAATAATCATTGCGCCCAATATGCTTCATGCGGTTTATCCGATTGAAGACGCAAATTATATTTACGATACGTTGGTATTTGATAAGGAAATGCTTGGATCGCTTAACAATGACAGAAGCTTTAACGAATGTATTCGTCCGATAATCAGCGGAAACTGTCAAATAAACTGTCGTATAACGAAAAAACATTATTATTATAATGAACTCAGAACGACGGCAGAAAACATAATATCGTGTGCAAAGGGCGACACAGCCGCAAATGATCTTTTACTGAAGAGTGAATTGCTTAAGCTGTTTTGGCTGCTTGAAGAAAGCGGCGATATTTATCCGAAAACTGAAAGCGTAATCAATCGCAGCGATGTGATTCGTCCTGCCGTCGAATATATAAAAGCTAATTTTAAAGAGGATATTACTGTTGATAAGCTTGCAGAAATTTCGCATCTGAGTAAGAGCTATTTTATGAGCCGTTTTAAGCAGTCCGCAGGAATAGGCGCTATTGAATATATCACTCATCTGCGCATAAAGTCTGCTTGCGAACTTTTGACCGATACAGATAAAACTGTGGCGGAGATAGCCTTTGAAAGCGGATTTCACAATTTATCAAACTTCAATAGGCAATTTAAAAAAATATCGGGATGTACGCCGAGTGAGTTCAGAAAAAAGCAGATAAGGTGAGATGTCCGAAGAAAGATATTAAAAGATAAGATTTCCGTTTGATTTTTGATATATTGTACAAATTATTTACGCGGAATAATAGGAAATCAACAAAATTTTCTGGCAGAGTATTAAATTTAAGAAAATACTCTTTTAATTTTCCGAAAATGTGTTATAATATAAAGTGTGAAATCAATATCACATTTTTAGCTTTTTACGAAAGGACAGGTTTCTTAAATTTATGAATATCAGTGAAATTGCCAAGCTTGCGGGAGTATCGCCCTCCGCTGTGTCAAGATACCTTAACAACGGCTACATAAGCGAAGAAAAAAAGGAAGCTATACGAAAGGTGATAGAGGATACGGGATACACTCCCTCTCAGTCGGCTCAGGCAATGCGTACAAAACGGCATAATCTTATCGGCGTGATCGTTCCGAGGCTTTCCTCCGAGTCGGTCTCGCGTATGGTAGACGGAATTACAGAGGGACTGAGAGGCACCAGATATAACATACTTCTTGCCAATACCTACAATTCCCTTGACAAGGAACTGGATTTTCTCAATATTTTCAGTAATAATATTGTTGACGGCATCATTCTTATCGGTACTATGTTTTCCCGTAAACACCATGAGATTTTAAAGAACTATCCTAAGCCGATCGTTGTTCTGGCACAATGCGAGAAAAAATATTCAAGCGTTTACTATGACGATTTCGGAGCGGCTCATACGGTGACCTCTCATCTGGCGGAAATAGGCTGTAAAAACATTGCCTGTATACATTGTACAGCTAAGGACAAATCTGCGGGAAAAGCCCGTCTGGACGGCTTTTTGAAAGCTTTGGAGGACGCGGGGCTGCCGTTTTATCCCGAGCTTACAGCCGAGTCTAATTTCAATATGGAGGGCGGATACGGCGCGATGAAAAAGATATTCGAGTCCGGAAAGTCTTTTGACGGAGTTTTCTGCGCTACCGATACCATTGCTCTCGGCGCAAGGAATTTTCTTTCCGAGCAAGGGCTAAGGATCGGCGAGGATATAAAGCTTGCGGGAGTAGGAGACTCAAAAATGTCAAAATATCTTACGCCGCCTATGACTACCATAAGACTTCACTATAAAACGGGTGGCTTAGAGGCGTGCAGAATGATGATAAATAAGCTGAACGGAAAAAATTCCTCAGACGAAAAAATCAGGCTTGGCTATGAATTTATAATCAGACAGAGCACGCAAGTCCGTTAGCCTTATAAACCGAGTACATTGCCGATACCGATAGCTGCATACGGCTCCGCGCTTTTTATACGGAATAATTACGGCAAATTGCCGACTTGTGAAATTGATTTCAGATTTTTGTGCAAAATCAATAAACATTCCCGAGAAAAATTATGCAGTATACGAATTTACAAAATGAAATATTTGGACTATAATATAACCATAGAAGATGTGAAATTGATTTCACATAAAATCAATTTCACATCAATGGAACGTTTCATTGATAACCATACGGCATAAAAATACACAATACCGATTACAGCGGTGAAAAGGAGTGTTATTATGGATTTTAAAAAATCTGCGTCGGATGTGCTTGAGAAAATCGGCGGAAAAGAAAATCTGGTTACGGCGGCACACTGCGCTACCCGCCTGAGACTGGTACTGGTCGACGAGAAAAAGGTAAACAAAGAAGAAATCGAAAATATTGACGGAGTAAAGGGCGTGTTTATTGCCTCCGGACAGCTTCAGATAATTTTCGGAACAGGTACGGTCAATAAGGTTTACGACGAATTCATTGCCGCTGCAGGCGTTCAGGAGACCTCCAAGGAGGATATGAAACGCGAGGCTGCAAAGAAAGGCAACCGGTTCCAGAGACTTATCAAGACATTGGGAGACGTGTTTGTTCCCATTATCCCTGCGATCGTTGCGGGCGGTCTTATTATGGGTATTATGGAAGCCCTTAATTTTATGAACAGCAACGATATTATTTCTATCAATACCAACGGTTATATTTTCAAGATCATCAATCTGCTCAGCAACGCTGCGTTCACCTTCCTGCCTATCCTTATCGGATATTCGGCAACAAAGGTTTTCGGAGGAAATCCCTACCTCGGAGCGGTCATAGGAATGTTTCTTATACATCCCGATCTTCAGAACGCGTGGACGGTGGCTTCCGAAGGATATCAGCAGTCGTTCTCGATCTTCGGACTTTACGACGTTCATATGGTAGGCTATCAGGGACACGTTATTCCGATAATAATTGCCTCGCTTATACTTGCAACGATAGAGAAAAAACTGCACAAGGTAGTTCCCGAGATAATCGACCTGTTTGTAACTCCGCTCGTGAGCCTGCTTGTTACGGGATTTGTGGTATTTACCTTTGTGGGTCCTGTATTCGTGGCTATCGAAAACGGAATTATCACGGGAGTACAGAAGCTTATCGAGATCCCGTTAGGTATCGGTTCGTTCGTTATGGGCGGTCTTTATTCAACAACGGTTGTAGGCGGTATCCACCATATGTACACGGTCATCGATCTGGGACAGCTCGGAGAATACGGTGTAACTCACTGGCTGCCTCTTGCATCTGCGGCGAATATGGCTCAGGGCGCGGCGTGCCTTGCGGTAGCTCTTAAAACTAAGGACAAGAAAACAAAGTCGCTCGCTTTCCCGTCGGCGCTGTCTTGTATGCTCGGTATCACCGAGCCTGCTATCTTCGGCGTTAATCTGAGATACTTTAAGCCTTTCATATGCGGTTCCATAGGCGGAGCCTGCGGAGCTCTGGTAGCTTCCTTGTTCAACCTTGGCGCGACTGCTACGGGCGTAACGGGAATATTTGCGATACTGCTTCACCTGAACCACCCTCTGCAATATATAATTTCTATGTGTGTGGCTATGGCGGTGGCGTTTGTGCTTACTTGGCTGTTCGGGTATAAAGAAAAGGAAAAAGCGCAAGCATAACGGTACGAATTTTACGATACCGATTTCCGCAGAAGTTAGGAACTTGATATAAAAATGCGTCTGCGGCGCACCTTTTCTAACCTCTTACATCTTCGGAAATCAAAATTGATTTCCGCGACCGATTTCCCACAGGAGGAATTTTATGAATACAAAAACCAAAAATCTAATGCAGGTATGCCGTCTTTTGGAGGATAATGCAAGTACAGACCAGAAATGGAGACCTAAATTTCACCTTTCGCCCAGAACGGGCTGGATGAACGACCCCAACGGCTTGTGCCGTTTTAACAGAGTTTACCATATATTTTTTCAGTATTCTCCTTACAATACCTGCCCGGGCACGAATTTCTGGGGACATTTTACCACCAAGGATTTTATCAGCTACGAGTACCGCAAGCCTGCGCTCTGCGTGGACGAAAAGTTTGACTGTCACGGCGTATACAGCGGTTCGGCAATAGCCGAGGACGGCAAAATGTATCTTTTCTACACAGGCAATGTAAAGCTCTGCGGTAAGGATTACGATTACGTTACGGGGGGCAGGGAGCACAATACAGTTATCGCAGTTTCGGAGGACGGAATTGTGTTCCCCGAAAAGCAAATGCTTATGGATAATTCGGATTACCCTGAAAGCTGTACCTGCCACGTGCGCGATCCGAAGGTGTTTAAGCTGGACGGCGTTTACTATATGGTGCTTGGCGCAAGACGTATTGACGATACGGGCGAGGTCCTTGTTTTTGAAAGTAAGGATAAGTATGAGTGGAAACATATAAACACTCTTAACTCAAAGGAAAAATTCGGATTTATGTGGGAGTGTCCCGATCTGTTCGAGCTGGACGGCCAGTGGTTCCTTTCGGTGTCTCCGCAGGGAGTTGAGGCAGAGGGATATAAGTACAATAACGTATATCAGAGCGGATATTTCCCGCTTAGCGGAGATTTCAGAGGGGATTATACTCTCGGAGAATTTACGGAGCTGGACAGGGGATTTGATTTCTACGCTCCGCAGTCCTTTGAGGACGAAAACGGCAGACGTATTCAGATAGGCTGGCTGGGACTTCCCGATCTGGACGGATATTACGAAAATCCCACGCATGATATGGGCTGGATGCATATGCTTACCTGTCCCAGAGAGCTTTTCAGAAAAGGCGAAAAGCTGTATCAGTATCCCGTCAAGGAGCTGAACGCTTTGAGACGCGAATGCACGGAACGTAATGTTACGGGCGAGGCGGTAATTTCGGACGCAGATATTTTCGATATGGAAACGTACAAAATCAACTCGCAGGATATTGAAATAATTATCCGTGAGGATTGCAGGATAAGCTATGGAAACAAACTGCTTACCCTTGAATTCGGAGCCGCGGGCAGGGGAAGAAAGTCCCGTTCGGTACAGCTTGAGAGCCTTGACAGCCTGAGAATACTTGCGGACGCGTCGTCTGTGGAGATATTTGCAAACGGCGGCGAGGAGGTCTTTTCCTCACGCTATTACCCCGAGGAAAATCAGAAGGGCGCAATAATAAGAGCCGAAAATGTTAATACTAAGCTCTGGAAAATGAATTCATTCAACATAACGGATTTATCGAAATAATATGAGAGGATTGATACCGATGAAGATTTGTGCGGCTATCGGAGAAGCGCTGATAGATTTTATTCCTGCTCAGAAGGGCTGTGCGCTGAAAGACGTTACGTCCTTTGAGCGTGTTTGCGGGGGTGCTCCCTGCAATGTGGCGGCGGCTGTGGCGAAGCTCGGCGGCAGGAGCAGAATGATCACTCAGCTTGGAAAAGACGCATTCGGCGATTACATTGAGGAGGTTTTGAACGGTATCGGAGCGGATACCTCGTCGATCCTAAGAACAGATAAGGCTAACACGTCTCTTGCATTTGTATCGTTAAAGGCGGACGGCGACAGGGATTTCTCTTTTTACCGTAAGCCCGGGGCGGATATGCTGTTCGAGCCGTCGGACTTCAAAGATGAGTGGCTTTCCGACGCAGGAATTCTGCATTTCTGTTCGGTCGCTCTCGTGGAGTCTCCGATGAAGCGTACGCACATCAAAGCTATTGAAACGGCGGAGAAAAACGGAGCGGTCATAAGCTTTGACCCTAACATAAGACTTCCGCTGTGGGATAACCCCGAAGAATGCAGAGCGACGGTAAAGGAGTTCTGCAAATACGCCGACATTCTTAAAATTTCCGACGAAGAGCTGGAATTTGTAACGGGGTGCAGTTCTATAGAAACTGCCGTTCGGGAGCTTTTTGAGAAGTACGGTAAGCTCAAAGCGGTACTTTTCTCAAAGGGTAAGGACGGAGCTGAGGTGATCACAAGAAACTGCATAGCCAAGGCGTCCGCAGTTTCGGTAAAGGCTGCCGATACCACGGGTGCGGGAGACTCGATAATCGGCGCATTTCTGTACTGTCTGTTAAAGGACGGTATAACTCCTGCACGGCTTGCAGAGCTGCCGCAGGAAAAGCTGAACGAATACATCGGCTTTGCAAACTATTACTCGTCGCTCAGCGTGACCCGTAAAGGAGCAATAGCCTCATACGGTACTTTAGACGAACTCAACGACTTCATAGTATTACAGAAAGAGGGATAATTATGTTTTTTAAGAAGAAAGAAACCGTACAGTCAAAGCCTGAACTGCTTGCAGTTCAGAGCGGAGAAATTGTAGACGTGGCAACACTGCCCGATCCTGTTTTCGCTGAGAAAATCCTTGGCGACGGCTATGCTGTACTTCCGACAGGCAGCGAGATTTTGTCTCCCGTAAGCGGAAAAATAGTGGACGTGCAGGATACTATGCACGCGTACGGAATACAGACCGACGACGGACTGGAAATTCTGGTTCATATCGGAATAAACACAGTCGGACTTAACGGAAAAGGCTTTAAGGCTAAGGTCAAGAACGGACAGCGGGTAACTGCGGGACAGCCCCTTGCCGTTGTGGATTTCGATTACATCAAGGCTCAGGGTCTGCCTACATACGTTATAGTGCTTATTACCAATATTGACGAAGTAAAGAGCATTAAATGCAATTACGGTACGGCAGCGGCAGGCGAAACGGTGGCGCTTACGTATGTAAAATAACAACCCGCAAATCAAGAACGGAGGAATTAAAATGACAAATTTTGAATATACGATCAAGGACGAATTAGGTATCCACGCAAGACCCGCAGGCTTGCTTGTAAAAGCCGCGAAAGCCGCAGGCTGTAAGGTAACGGTGGAAAAGGACGGCAAGGTAGCGGAGGCGACAAAGGTTTTCGCTCTTATGGGACTGGGTGTCAAGCGCGGAGATACTGTAAAAGTCTCCTGCGAGGGAGATAACGCCGAGAAAGCGGCGGTTCAGATGAAAGCGTTTTTTGAAGCCAATCTGTAATTTTTTCTGAGAGGGGGAAGCGTTATGACCGAACTGCGCGGCAAAGGCGTTTCAGGAGGCGTTGCCATAGGCAAAATAAGCTTTTATAAAAAGGACGAGATCTGCGTAAAGCGCGTTCATATCGATGATACCGCCGCAGAGCTCGAAAGATTTGACCGAGCTAAGGAATTTACTCTTTTACAGCTTTCGGAGCTGTACGAAAAGGCTCTGAAAGAGGTCGGAGAGACCAACGCTCAGATATTTGAGATACATCAGATGATGATAGAGGACGAGGATTATCTGGACTCGATACAGAACTTTATAGTTTCGCAGAAACTCAACGCCGAGTATGCCGTTGCGGTCACAGCGGATAATTTCGCCGAAATGTTTTCGTCAATGGACGACGATTATATGAAAGAGCGCGCCGCCGACGTAAGGGATATTTCCGACCGACTGCTGCGCAATCTTATGAATAAATCAGGCTCGGAGGACAGCTCCGACGGCAAAACCATAATCTGCGCGGACGATCTTGCGCCGTCCGAAACGGTACAGCTTGACAAATCCAAGGTGTTGGCTTTCTGCACAAGACGCGGAGCGTCTAATTCACATACGGCAATTCTCGCGAGAACTATGAATATTCCCGCCGTGATAGGCCTTGGCGACGCTCTTTTAGAGGAATACGACGGCAGAGAGGCTGTTGTGGACGGCAAAACGGGCGTAATTTATATAGACCCCGACGAAGATATCAAGACGGAAACGGAGAAAAAGCGGCAGGAAGAAATCCACCGCAGGGAACTGCTCCAGAACCTTAAAGGCAAAGAAAATATCACTCCCGACGGACAGAAGATAAACGTCTACGCAAATATCGGCGGTCTCGGGGATATGGGTGCGGTGCTTGCCAACGACGCGGGAGGAATAGGTCTTTTCCGCAGTGAGTTTCTCTATCTTGAGAGCAAGGATTATCCCGATGAAGAGGTACAGTTCCGCTGCTATAAAAAGGTGCTGGAAAGAATGGCGGGGAAAAAGGTCATTATCCGTACTCTCGATATTGGGGCGGACAAACAGATAGATTATTTCGGTCTGGACAAGGAGGAAAATCCTGCTCTCGGTTACCGTGCAATAAGAATTTGTCTTACCCGTCCCGAGATTTTCAAAACTCAGCTGAGAGCCTTGTACAGAGCGTCAATGTTCGGAAATCTGGGAATTATGTTTCCTATGATAATCTCGCTTGAGGAAATAAAGGAGATCAAAGCCGTTGTTTCGGAGGTCAAGGCTGAGCTTGCCGCCGACGGTATACCGTTTAAAGACGATGTAGAAATAGGAATTATGATAGAAACTCCCGCCGCGGTGATGATAAGCGATCTGCTTGCCGCCGAGGTCGATTTCTTCAGTGTGGGCACCAATGATCTTACGCAGTATTCCCTTGCGATAGACAGGCAGAACCCTAAGCTTGACCGTTTCTGCGATACGCGTCATCAGGGAATTCTCAGAATGATAAAGCTCACGGCGGACAATGCTCATAAAAACGGCGCATGGATAGGAATATGCGGCGAGCTTGGCGGAGATACTGAGCTTACGGAGGTCTTTCTGGCAATGGGTATTGACGAGCTTTCCGTATCGCCTTCGCTGGTACTTCCTCTGCGTGAAAAAATACGCAATGCGTCGATTAAGGATAAAGAGGAAATACTGAAAAAATATTCGCTTTGTTAGGTCTGAGTTACCGCTGTGCAAATTAATCAAGCCCGTTTGCAGCCGCTGTAATTTCCTGCAAACGGGTTTGTACATCATATTGCTTTATTTCTGATATGCTGAGATGTTAACAAAAAGTCTATAATTCAACGTATAAATATTTATTGACAAATGTCGGAAGTCATTGTATAATAATAACATAATATTTTAACCGAAGCAAGGACGCTCCATTTAGTGTGGAGCGTCCTTTTTGTTTATCCGAATGCGCAGCGGATAGGTTCTTTGGAAAAAATATAATTTATAAGACAGGGTGTGATTTACTGTGACAGCAACCGTTTCCAAGACCGATTTACCGGCTACGCCTGTGGGTAATGCAGACGAAATAAACGAGCTTTTAAGACGTTACGGCGTAAAGTTCGGCATTTACAAAAACGGAACCTTTAAAGAGCAGCTATTTCCTTTTGATCCGATCCCGAGAATAATTACCGCAGAAGATTTCAAAGGTATTGAAAAGGGACTTGTTCAGAGGGTAGACGCGCTGAATATGTTCCTTTTTGATATTTATCACGATAAGAAAATTATCAAGGATAAAGTTGTTCCCGAGGACTTTGTGTATATTTCCAGCGGCTATCTTCCGCAGTGCGAGGGGGTTACTCCTAAGCACCATATTTACAGTCATATTTCAGGTATCGATCTCGTTCAGGCAAAGGACGGCGAATGGTATATTCTCGAGGACAATCTCCGCATTCCGTCGGGAGCGTCGTATCCGCTTATCGCAAGAGAGCTTACCAGAGTTGCGTCTCCCGGTGCGTTTTCCAATAACGACATTGTTGACAACCGCAACTACGCAAAGCTGTTAAAGGATACTATGGACTATTCAAACTGCGGAGGTATCAATGCGATACTTACTCCGGGAAGATACAATGCGGCTTATTTCGAGCATTCGTATCTTGCGGAGCTTACAGGCTCCGTTCTCGTTTCCAACGACGAGCTTTTTGTTGAGGATAACATTCTTTATCACAAGACATACTCGGGAGGAAAAACCAAGGTAGGCGCGCTTTACAGACGTATTTCCGACGAATACCTCGATCCTTTGACCTTCGAGCCTCAGTCCCTCATCGGTATTCCCAACCTTATGGAGGCTTACCGTTCGGGAAATGTGGCAGTTATCAACGCTCCCGGAAACGGCGTTGCGGACGATAAGGGCATTTATTATTTCGTTCCGAAGATGATAAAGTATTATCTTAACGAAGAACCGATACTGAAAAACGCTCCCACATATCTGCCGTTCTATGAGGAGGATAAGAAATATGTCCTTGAACATCTTGACAAGCTGGTCATCAAGGACGTTGCCGAGGCGGGCGGCTACGGAGTGGTATTCGGCAGCGAGCTGTCTTGCGAAAAGCTTGAGGAATTCAAAAACACCATTATCAACGAGCCCAGACGCTTTATCGCTCAGGAGGTCATCGACTTCCTGGATCTGCCTATTCTCGATAACGGCGAGCAGGTAATGCGTAAGGCTGATTTAAGAGCCTTTGTGCTCAGCGGCGAAAACACAAGAGTGTGGGCTTCGGGACTTACAAGATTTTCCCGTAACCCCGACTCGTTTGTTGTAAATTCATCACAGGGAGGAGGTTTTAAGGACACATGGGTACTATCTCGTTAGAACACGGAGATCGTCTCTTCTGGCTGGGACGATACACCGAAAGAGTGTTCACCACCTTAAAATCATTGGAAAATTTATATGACGGTATGATAGACAGAGATCCGGAGCTTTATATCGGTTATCTCGGCTGTTTCGGGTTGACAAATACATATTCGGACAGCGGAGAATTTATAAAGAGCTTTCTTTACGATAAATCCAATCTCAACTCGGTGGCATACAGTCTGGAAAAGGCTTATGACAACGGAATAGTTCTGCGAGAGGAAATTTCTACTGAGGCTCTTTCGTTTCTGCAAATGGCTATGGACACGCTTGAAAAGTCCAAAAGCACTAAAAGAGGTCTTTTGCTTGCGCTTTTGCCTCTGGAGGATATCCTTTTCGGCTTCTGGGGCTGTATCGACGATTATATCTACGACGAGGAGATCAAAACTATCATTTACTGCGGAAAGTCCGTTGAAAGACTTGATCTTTATCTGCGTATGAAATATCCGTTTTCCTCCATTAATATGGAGTTTGACAGACTGTGCAAAAATCTCAGGGACGTTCCCAAGAATACTCCCTACCGTTATAACACGAAACAGCTTTCAACGCTTGTTGAAATTATGGGAGAGGGCGAGGATTACAAGAAATGCATTCCTCAGGCGCTTGCAAGTCTGGGAGGACTTTTTGCTCCGGTAACGGGAGCATAGCGCTTATCTCCTGCGAATTTTCATAACGGGCAAAAATACGGAGGTGTATGATGAAAAGACTTAATTTTACTTTTTCCACAAAGCTTACTTTTGACAATTATGTGTATGACCATTCCTTTGCGCTGAGATGCGTGCCGCCCGAGACGGCAGGCCAGCATATTGTTTCCTGCGAGCTGGACATTTCACCGTTTGCGTCTACAAAGCAGACCGTTGACGCTTTCGGAAACAATGTTACCAGCGGCTATTTAAAGGGAGAACACCGTTTCTTAGATTTTGAGATAAAGGGCAGCGCGGTGATCGACAGCGACGCTGTGAGGGACGATTATATGCCCTGCTATCTTTATCAGTCCAAGTTTACAAAGCCCGACGGCGCGATTACAGAATACTATGAGAAGATAAAAGCAGAGTGTACGGCTAAATCTCCTTTTGAAAGAACGGTTTACTTTTCGGACCGTCTGTCTGAAATTATGACTTACGAAAAGGGAGTTACCGACACCAAAACCACAGCCGCCGATGCTTTTGCGCTTAAAAAGGGCGTCTGTCAGGACTTCACGCACGTAATGCTTTCAATTCTGAGACTTGACGGCATTGCCTGCCGCTACATAGCGGGGCTTGCCTGCTGCGACGGAGAAACTCACAGCTGGCTCGAGCTCTGGACGGGCGAGAGATGGATAGGATTTGATCCTACCAATAACTGCTCGGTAAACGACGATTATCTTGTACTGTCTCAGGGAAGAGACTTCGGCGACTGTGCGATCGACAGGGGAGTTATGTTCGGCGCGTATACAAGACAGCTCCAGCTGATATCTTCATTGCTTACGGCAAGCTATTATTGAATGTGATTTTATATTTATAAGTGGGTCGCAAAAATTAAAATGGGAGGAAGTTAATAATGATAAAGACAGTTACGCAGGCGGCGCTTGCGGTCAACGAAAAGCTTATTATCAGGAAAAACAGTATCAAGCACGGCAGCAGTTCAAAGCGTCTGTGCATTGTAACGGGAATTCACGGCGACGAGCTGGAGGGGCAGTATTTTGCTTATCTGCTGGGAAAACACATAAACGAACATCTTGACTGCCTTGACGGTACGGTCGAGATATACCCTGCGCTCAATCCTATGGGAATTGACTCTATCACCCGTGGAATTCCGCTTTTCGATTTGGATATGAACAGGATTTTCCCCGGCACTAAGGACGGTACTATGATGGAAACTGTGTGTTCCGCTATAATCGACGACATTGCGGGGGCGGATATTTGTATTGACGTCCATTCAAGCAACATTTACTTAAGGGAGCTTCCGCAGATAAGGATAAGCGTTCCTACGGCGGAAACGCTTGTGCCTTATGCAAAAATGCTCAATATCGATTTTATCTGGGTGCACGAATCGGCGACGGTGCTGGAATCCACTTTAGCCCACAGTCTTAATATGAGAGGAACAAAAACCCTTGTGGTTGAAATGGGCGTTGGTATGAGAATTACCAAGGAATATTGTTTTCAGCTGTTTGAGGGCGCGCTCAATCTTATGAAAAATATGGGAATGTGGAGTGGCGAAACAAAGCCCGTAAGAGAGCCGATAGTATCCATGAACGGCGCGGTAGGCTTTGTAAATTCAAACGCCGCAGGAATTTTCGTACCTACGGCGAATTTCGGAGACTGCGTAAAAAAGGGAGACCATATCGGCGACGTGTTAAATCCGTTGACGAGCAGGGTCGAGGCGGAGATCACCGCAGTCTGCGACGGTATGATATTTACGCTGCGTGAATATCCCATAGTTTACGGAGGTTCTCTGCTGGCGAGAATTCTCAGCGATACTCCCGACGAGGTCATCAAGAAAGGGGGCGATCAGCAATGAGAAAGGAAATAATCTATTCGCTGAAATCCCCTTACCGTGAAAGTCTGGACGTTACCGCATTCAATTTCGGCGCAGGCAAAAAGTCCGTCGCGGTTGTCGGAGCATTCAGAGGCAACGAGGTACAGCAGATGTACGTTTGCTCCCAGCTTATTCAGGAGCTTAAAAAGCTTGAGAAAAGGGGAGAAATTGCCGAAGACTGTAAAATCACGGTCATTCCCTGCGTGAACTATTACTCAATGAATATCGGCAAGCGTTTCTGGACTATGGACAACACCGACATAAACAGAATGTTCCCGGGATACGATCTCGGCGAGACCACTCAGCGTATCGCCGACGGAGTATTTTCGGCTCTTCAGGGCTACGAGTACGGAATTCAGCTTGCAAGCTTTTATCAGCAAGGTAATTTTCTTCCTCACGTAAAGCTTATGGAAACGGGATTTACCGACGCTCAGCTTATGAAGCTTTTCGGAATGGAATTCGGCATAGTGAGAACGCCCCGTCCCTATGACACCACAACGCTCAATTATAACTGGCAGATATGGGAAACCAAGGCGTTTTCCGTATACACCAAGGAGACCGACACCATTGACGACAAGTCGGCTCAGATTGCCGTACAGGCAATTTTAAGATTTATGTCCAATGTGGGAATAATAACCAAGAAAATTCACGCCGCTTACCGGACCGAGATAATATACGAGGCGGGTGTGGAGCAGATACGTACAGAGGCGGGAGGAATTTTTGTAAGCTGTACCGAAATAGGCAAGACTGTCGAGGATAACGAGATACTGGGTAAGATAATCGACCCGCTGGACGGTGAAACGATTTCAGTGATAAGGGCAGATTATTCGGGTATTGTGTATTTTGAATACAACAAGCCGCTTATAAACGAAAATACCGTATGCTTTAAAATCATCAAGGATTAATAGAAATTTAATACCCCGCACCAAGCGAACGGCTCAGTGCGGGGTTTTGTACTGTAAGGTTTACCTGCAATAAAATGCAAGGATTTTATTTGCCCGCGTTCATTTCCTCAGCCTTGATGAAAAGCCTGTAAATATCCGCAACGCTTTCAAAGTCCGCGTAGATTATCTCGGGCAGATTTTCGCTGAACAGCAGTTCAGGCTCGTCGCCGTCGTAGGATACGCCCAAGGACTTTCTGTTAAGCCAATTTTTCAGCTTTTCGGGCTGTTCGGGAAAATGATCGCGCTTGTAAAGCTCTCCGTAAAGCTCAAAGCGGGACTGCTTATCGTAAGCCTTCATAGCCGCCTTTGCGGCTTTGTCTCCGCTGATTATCAGACTGCGGACATTATCCATTACGGCGGGAGGCGTCTGATAGTAGCCGCAGCCCCAGCCAAATCCGTCGGAACTTATATAAAAGTAAAATTCGGGCTTGCTGATAAACCGCTCTTTCCTGCGGCAGAGGGAGCACCAGATGCTGTCTCTGAATATAGGTTTTCCCTTGGAGTAACGCGCGTCACGGTAAAGCCTCGATATCTTTTTCGGAGTACAAATTATCTGAGGGTCGATTTTTTCCATAAGGGGAGCAAGATATTCGATAAGCTCGGTGAAAGGCTCAACGAGGACACTTTGGTAGGTCTCTTTGTTTGCCTGAAACCATTCTTTATCGTTTCGCGTGTAGTTTTCAAATAAAAAAGCGGGAGCTTTTTCCGTAAACGGCATTATATTTGACCTCCTTCGGTTAATTCTGCGGATTTGGTTGTTTTCCCTTTAGCGGACTTTATTATGCCTGCCGTAAAATCAATTCCGTCCGCCGCCATAATAAGCATCAGCGGAATAAAGTTGAACAGGTATCGGGAGCGGGTCTCCCATATTATGAGAAATAATGTAAGTCCGAACATAGCAAGGCGAATGTATGACATTGAATTCCGTTCGCCTTTAAACGTGCCCGATATGACGGACATAGCCATAGCTAGAAGTATCATAAAATGGTACGACTGAAAATACAGCAGAGCTTTTGTTCCCCGGGAGATAAGATATTTTATAAAATTATATTCCGAATGACCCAGATGATGATTGATATAGTATGTTCCGTCACCCCAGGTAAAGCCCAGTTTTTGAACGAGATGTTCGCACATATCTGCGGCGGACATATCTGAAAGTCTTTGACTTATGACTTCTTTGGACTTGATTTTTCTCGTTTCGTAATCGGGCTGAAATTTTGTGAAGTTGTGCTCCTCCCCATCAAAACCGCCTTCGTCCTTAAGACCCATCATTATCCAGTGAGTTGTGGGGAAACGGTATCTGTCAAGCTGTTCTTCGCTGGAGATACCCTTGCTTATAGCATAGCTGTGGAGCAGTACCGTATTGAAAATGACCAATAATACAGCCATAATTCCCGCCGCAGGGAGCCATCTTTTAAGCGGAAGATTTACGGCAAGATAAATTACGGAGGCAATCAGAATGACTGCCAGACTGCCTTTTACGGAGTATCCGACGGCAATTACGAGACCTGCGGCAGTTATAAATCCAAAGAAAGCCTTTGCGCTCTCGGAGCGTTTGGCTTTGATTATTAAATACACCGCCGCCGTAACGAACGGCAGGCTCACAGAGTCGGTGTAGAGATAAGACGAGTAGGTATACAGCGGCGCGTATCCCAGCATAAGAAGAATGCACAGAGCAGTCTTGCGGTTGTCCTCAAATATGAGCCGCAGACATCTGTACAAAAAGAACAGTCCGATCTGGATAACCGCTGTGTTAAACAGTCCGGCGGCGTATATGGAGATATCTCCCGTCAACGTATAAACCAGCTTGTAATAATTTGACAGTATAATAAGCAAAGCCCAGTTATTGGGGAACTGCGAAAAGTATGTGGTATGTCCCTCCGTCGCCGTTACAGCTTGACTGTAATCCGCCCCTTTAGCGTATGCAGAGGCGGCGTTGTGAATAAATCCGCTGTCGCTGAAGAGAACGTTTTTCAGTTCAAATACCAGAAAGAGCTGCACTGCCGCCATTATCACCGCTGCGGCAGCGTAAAACATATTGATACGGCGGTTATCCAGCTTGATCTTATCCTTGAATATTTTGTACAGTATAACTGCCGCAGCCGCCAAAAATATCCCGAAAATGATCCCTTTGAAATCGAATTCCACGATTTTCAGCGGTAGGTTCATCATATTGCCGCAGTAGGTCATACATACCGCTGTGATGATTACGATAAACAGCGCAAAATAGATCCAATGAAAAATCCTGCTGAGATTTTTTACCATAAAAATCATCTTCTTTCCAATTGTTTTGTGTCTCTGTTTTTACATTTTACATCTTTTTATAGCAAGTATTATATCACTACCGACTGCGAAAATCAATCTTTTAATTATATTTTAACTTTAATTTGTGCAATAATTACATAAATAAACCCCAAATAAAAAGAAAACTATTGATTTTTGGGGTGAAATATAGTATCATAATAATAACAATAAATTTATTTCTGAGGTGATATTATGGTACTGTATTTCAGCGGAACAGGCAATACGAGATACGTTGCGGAGGGTATAGCCGCATTTACGGACGACGAGGCGAAATCGATGAACGAGCTTATTAAAACCCGTACTCACAAGCGTTTTAATTCTGAAAAGCCTTATGTTATATGCGCACCGATATATGCGTGGAGATTTCCCAGAATTGTGGAAAGCTTTATAAGAAAGTCGGATTTTTGGGGCAGCGACAGCTTTTATTTCGTTGCAACCTGCGACAGCCAGACGGGGAACGCAGGCAGATATCTGAAAAAGCTCTGCGAGGATAAGGGTGTGAAATACTGCGGATTTTCCTCAGTTGCTATGCCTGAAAATTACATTGCAATGTACGACGCTCCCTCAGAGGAGGAAAAGAGCGAAATTTTAGATAAGGCTTATGGAGAAATCAAAGCCATAGCCGAAAGTATTTCCGCGGGAGAGAGACTGATAGACGAGCGCTCAATGCCTTTCGGCGGTGCGGCTACCGCTGCGGTAAATCCTGTGTTTTACAGCTTTTTCGTAAGCGCCGATAAGTTTTATGCAACCGATAAGTGCGTGTCCTGCGGCAAATGCGCCGAGGTCTGTCCTCTTAACAATATCGCGCTCAGGGACGGAAAACCGCAGTGGTATACAAGGTGTACTCATTGTATGGCGTGCATAAACAGGTGTCCCGTTCAGGCGATAGAGTACGGTAAAAGTACTGTGTGCAAGGCGAGATATTTTAATGATGAGAAGTTTGTAATCAAGGATTGATATTTACTGCGGACTGTATTTCCTTGCAGGGAATGCAGTCCGTTATTTTTTTGCAGAGCGCAACATTTTGCGTTTGTAAATTGTATACATAGTGAAAGGGTCAAGGGAGGAATAGGAATGCGGCATAAGAAAATCAAGTGTACACAAAACGCCGTCGCAGGCGTTCTCTCGGGAGAGCAGATAGCCGCATTTTATGAGAAATATTCCCTTACGGTATATCGGGTGTGCTACAGCTTTGTGAAAAACGAGGCAGACGCCTCCGATATTATGCAGGAGACCTTTTTAAAATGGCTCACCTGTGAAAATCCTCCCGAGGGAGAGGAGCACGAAACAGGCTGGCTTGTGGTAACGGCGGGAAATCTCTGCAAGAATTTTCTGAAACGCCGCAGCCGTGTGGATTTTGACGGCTTTGCGGAATATGAGAAAAACGGGAAAACCGATACGGCGCACAGGCAAAACGAAATACTTGACGCGGTAATGAGACTTCCCGACAAGTACAAAACCGTGGTGTTTCTGTTCTATTATAAGGATTACAGTACAGATAAGATAGCTCGGATAACGGGACAGCGGAAGTCAACCGTCAGAAGTCAGTTAAAGCGTGCCAGAGAAATGCTTCGCAGAGAGTTGGGAGATGATTTTGATGAATGATAGGATCAGAAAAGCATACGGTTCAATTAAGATGTCCGATCAGACAAAGGAACAGGGACTTGAAAATCTGCTGTCAGAGTACAGACAGCTAATGCAGACAACAGAAAGAAAGGACGGTATTGTTATGAGTAAAAAGACAAAATTAAGAAAGCCGTTTGTAACAGCGGCGGCAATAGCGGCGGCGGTAACGCTTACTGTTTCGGCAGGCGCGGCGGCAGTAAGCATTATGCACAGAGAAAACGTGGACGGATATCTCGGAGAGGGCGCAGCGGAAGTCCTGGAAAGTCAGGACATAACTGCTCAGCCCAGCGCGGAAAACGAGTTCTTTAGGGTCACTGCGGACACCACAATATCGGACGGTACGATAGCAGTTATGGTGCTCACTATAGAGGGGCTTAACGAGGAGGGGCAAAAATGCATAGACGCTTCAATGTTCGGCCCGTTAAGTTCTCTTGAAATTTATACAGCAGGGCTGCCTCATACAGCGGACGCACCAAGACCTTTTCAAGGCTATGGCTATATGCCTACAATAAGCGAAGATTGTGCACAATACGGCGCTTGCTCGGTGTTGGTTAATATTGAAATGGACGATAATCCCGCACCTGCGGATATTGTTATCAAATGCGTAAGGGGCGAGGAATTGGTGCTTTCGGATATTGATCTGAACAATAATATAAGCTACACTGAATTTGTCAGTGACGACGGAGATGTGCTAAAGGTAACTCCTCTTACTTTAAGCGGTACAAAGCAGATACACGATTGCACAGCTACGTTTATAACCTATGACGGCGAGTGTAGGGAATCAGATATGAGACAAGCAGGCTCAAGTTCACCTGATGATGTTAATTATATCAGTTTTATAATTTTCGGAGAAGTATTGAATCTGGATGATTATACCGCTCTGGAGCTTGACGGAGTGATCTATACCAAGCAGTAAGAAAATAACAAATCGGACTGTCGTAAAATCGGCAGTCCGATTTTTGTTGAAAAATGACTTTTGTTTAATATTGCTAAAAATCAATATTTAAGTTACTCAAATATTTTTGTAAAATCTACTTTACAAAGAGAGAAAAATGTGTTATAATAAATGTATTATATTTTACCGAAAGGATAATTCGTTATGAATTGGGTCGAGCTTGATATTTTTACCACTACCGAGGGTATAGAGGCTGTTACGGGAAGTCTGCTGGGAATGGGCATTAACGGCTTTGTAATTAAGGACGCTCAGGATTTCCGAGACTTTTTAAACGACAAGGACGCTAATTGGGATTACATTGACGACGACCTTATGGGTCTGAGAGACTGCGAGACTACAGTTACCGTTTATCTTCCCGAAAACGCTCAGGGTCTTGAAAATCTGGAGGCTGTAAAGCTTGAGCTTAAAGCCCTCAAAGGCAGAGACGCTGAAAACAAGTTCGGCAGACTTGAATACGAGCTTAAAAACGTCAAGGAAGAGGACTGGGCTAATAACTGGAAACAGTACTTCAAGCCGCTTTGCATAGGCGAAAAGCTGCTTATTAAGCCGTCGTGGGAAAAGGCGGCGCCCGACGAAAAGCGAAAGATACTCGAAATTGATCCCGCGTCAAGCTTTGGTACGGGACAGCATAATACAACTCAGCTTTGTCTTGAGCTTTTAGAGAAAAATATCTCCGACGGCGACAGAATACTCGATCTGGGCTGCGGCAGCGGTATTCTTTCCATTGGCGGCATTCTGCTGGGCGCAAAGAGCGCAGCGGCGGTTGATATTGATGAGAACTCCGTAAAAATAGCTAAGGAGAATGCGGCGAAGAATAATATTCCCGAGGACGTTTATACTGCCTACTGCGGAAATATTATCGAGGATAAGGAGCTTGTTTCCAAGCTTGGAACGGGCTATGATTTACTGTGCGCCAACATTGTGGCGGACGTCCTTATCGGTATGAGCGGCAGTTTCTCGGGATTTATCAGAGACGGCGGTACTCTTATCGTGTCGGGGATTATCGACAGCCGCAAGGACGAGGTGCTTGACGTTATCAAAGCTCAGGGCTTTAAGCTTAATGAAATACGTGAAAAGGAGGACTGGGCAGCGGCCTCTTTTACAAAGTAAATCGGTTACAACAATACATAAAAATCATATGGGAAAGGAAGATAAAAATGCAATTATTGTTTTTAGTAATCAAGAGAGTGGAGCTTGTGGACGAAATTATGAAATCTCTTGCACAGGCGGGAATACGCGGCGGTACTTGTATCGACAGTGTTGGAATGGCGAAGTCGATTTCTGGTATGGATAATCTGCCTATGATAGGCGTACTGCGCTCAATTCTTAACGGCGAAGACGACGCACAGAAAGGAAAGACCATTTTTGTAGCCGTTCAGGACGAACAGGTCGATGTTGCGAAAAAAGCAATAATTGACATTACAGGCGACCTTTCGGTACCTAATGCAGGTGTGCTTTTCGGCGTTCCTATCACCTTTGCGGAGGGTATTAACTGACAGTCATTATAATAGAATTGGAATGTAAATTTTATACAGATCACGGTTTGTGATATAATATATTTGCAGCTTGCAGGAGAACCATAATTTCCGATTTATTGTGGGGTAACGAAAATATGGAAAGCTTACTGAAGAGATATAAACGGGCTAAGGTTTATAATATTTTAAGCATTGCTTTTTTACCCATATCTTATATTATAGCGATCGCTATGATAATTGTCGGTGTTTTGGTTTATATTGACAGACTGACATTATTTATGGTCATAGCTTTTGGAATTCCCGTTATTGCATCGATTAATTTTATATTTTCATATAATCCAAGGAGTCATATTGCCGAAAAGTTAGCTGCTTATTTTATTGACAAATATAAGGAAAATGCAATTAATGAACTGCAACAGCACATAAGTAATGATAAATATATGCAAGACATTATAAATTTAAGATTGGACGAATATTTCAAATGGGGTACACATACCTATAAATAAAATTAACAAAACAGGGTAGCCGATATAACCGACTGCCCTGTTTCCATTTATATCATTCATCAAAAGTGCTGAACGGCGCAAGAGGAATGCCCGTTTCGTTGTAAATAGTTACCTCTGCGTAGTTGAACCAGTTGTAGCGCACATATCTCGGCTCTGCGATCTCAGGGGAGCTTACGAATATCTTTGAACCGTCGATCTTAATATCGGCAGTCACGAAATTGCCGTCCTCGCCTGAAATTTCAAAGCCCATAGGCTTTTCGCCCTTGATGACAAAGCCGTTTTCCGCATAGTCAAAGCTTAGCTCAATGCCGCCGTCCTTGACGATATAGGACTTATACAGCGGACCGAACGCCTTTACGTCCATACCGTAGCAGAGCTTTTCCGCTTGCAGGCAAAGTCTTTCGCCTACGGGCTGTTTGTCCAGAGGGTGAATGTTGTCAAACTCGCCGCAGTCGGAAATTACAGCAATACCCGTGTTCTTGACCGTCCTGAACGCTTTCATCTGTGCCGAACGTATCTTGCACCAGTGCTTGTAATCGGGGTCGGCTGCATACTTGAACATCGGGAGCTGAACCATTATAAACGGCAGAGTGTCGTCTCCCCACTTTTCTCTCCAAAGGGAAATAAGACTTGTGAAAAGTCTGTAATAGCTGTCGGGCTTATGGTCGTCGGACTCGCCCTGATAGTACAGAAATCCCTTTAACGTGTACGGACAAACTCTCATCAGCATATTGTGATACATACCCGCAGGTCTGAACGGATTTATTTCATTGAGAGGTCCCGGCCATTTATTTTCGCCGCATATCTCGCAGACCTTCGTCCAGCTCATACCCGGCTCCTGCTTGTAGCATTCCTGCTCTTTTCTGCACCATTCCTCGTGGTATTTTTCATAATCACGGTATTCCTGAATTTGCTGTTCGAGGGTCTTGCCCTTGATTTTTTCGTTGTATTCCTCTATGTAGCTTGAAATGGTCTTGTCGTTTTCAAGGGTCTCCTTATCCACCCAGCTTGAAGCGGACGTTCCGCCCCAGTTACAGCCGATAAGTCCGATGGTCACGCCCAGCTCCCTGGAAAGCTTTCTCGCAAAGTGGAAACCTACCGCGCTCCAAGCCTTTGCGCTTTCGGTGGACGCTGTGTTCCAGCAGGTGTTCGCTCCCTGCTTTTCAGCCTCTTCCTCCGTACCTACCTTTGGAGTGTAGTAAAAACGAACTCCGCAGCTTTCGTCAAGAGTACTTAAAATTTCCTTGCCGTCCTTGGCGTTCTGAAGTTCAAGCTCCATATTGGACTGTCCGCCGCAGAGCCAGACCTCGCCGATAACGACACGGCAGAATGTAATAGTTTCCGTTCCGTCGGTGACGACCATTTGGTATTCCCCGCCTGCGCTCATCGGAGGCAGTTCGAGAGACCATTTGCCCTCCTTGACTGCGGCTGTTTTTGTCACGCCGTTAAGGGTAACGCTTACGGTCTTTCCGTCCTCGCCTCTGCCCCATACGGCGATATTTTTATCTCTCTGCAAAACCATATTATTGCTGAAAATCTGTGCAGCTTTAAGCATTTTTATTCCTCCGTCATTTTCAATAATTTTCTTGTTTCACAAGAAAAGGAGATACAGAGCCTGCGCCGTATATCTCCTTGTGCTATTACAATTATATTCCTTTTTTGTTTTAATGTCAATAGAAAACGGAAAACTTGGATAAACTTTTTTGGGGATTACCAGCCTGTGAAAAAGTCGTCTATCCTCCAAGGAGAATTTTCCGTTTCCCTGCATACGCATACGTATGTAAAATTTTGTCCCTTTGTTAAGCCCTGCCAGACGTCATCAATCGATTTACTGTAACATACTGAAAAAACGACCGTTTCCGCAAAGCTATCATATCGTTTGCTGTCGGGAACATTTTTACATTGAGTTATTTCCGTTATTTTTACATCATCTCTCAAATTGTGAAAGGAAAAGCTTTCATTCCATTTTAGATTACGTCTGTTTCCGCTGGTTACCAATGCGCCGTCCTTTGGAACATATTCGGCTGCTAAATAATCGGTTAAAATTAAATTTTGTCCTTTTTGATTTTCGCTGTCCCAATACTTAAAATACTTCTCGACTGTCTGCTGTGCCGTAAGACCGTCGGGAACTTGGGTAAAGCTGTAAGCGATATTCATAATTAACCAAAATGTAAAGGGCAAAAGGATAATTCCTAAAAATATACATATTTTCAACAAGCGGTATTTCTTATTTTTCAAGTTTTTTTCGTTTTCCTGCCGTTCGGAAAATTTCATCAGTCTTTCCTCTGCCATAAAAATTCCCCCTTTTAATAATAATAAATCAAAAGGAGGAATTTTTCAAGCCGATATTATAAATCTTAAGGAACGTTTAAGGAATCATATAGATTTCATTTTAAAAGCGATTTTTTAATACACTTTACTCCATCTTTTTCTACCCTCATATAGACGCCGAAACCCCAAAAGGTGTAGAAATAAAACGTATCGTTTGACATTATATTAACACTTGTACAGCAGTCGCCGCTTTTTACCGTATCGCTCATATTCCATATAATTCCAGAGCCGTCCGTAAGGTATAAGTTATTATCTCTGAGGTTTGCGGCATTGGTTTCGTTGGGGTCAAAATCCCATACTAAGGTTTTGCCGGAAATTTTATATACCATGGCAATTCTCCTTTTAACCGCTCGTTTAGGTTTACTCGATAAACGACTTCATACCGTGCTCGCGTCTCCATTCGAGGAATTCCTCATACGTGCCCTGCCTGTCGATACAGCCGTCGGGAGTTATCTCGATTATGCGGTTAGCTACCGTCTGCACTATCTCGTGGTCGTGGGAGGCAAAGATCACAACGCCCTTGAAGTCCCTGAGACCGTTGTTGACAGCTGTGATAGACTCCAGATCGAGGTGATTTGTAGGTCTGTCAAGCATAATGACGTTCGAGCCGAACAGCATCATACGGCTGAACATACACCTTACCTTTTCTCCTCCCGAAAGAACCTTTACGGGCTTGTATATCTCGTCGCCCGTGAAAAGCATTCTGCCTAAAAAGCCGCGCAGAAACGTGTCCGTTACCTCCGAGGTGGAGTATGGTCTTATCCAGTCCACAATGCTCTCGTCGTGACCGTTGAAGTAAGCGGAGTTGTCCACAGGGAAGTAAGAGCGGGAGGTCGAAACGCCCCACTTTATCGTACCCTCGTCCGGCTCGTCCTCCTCCGCAAGAATTTTGAACAGAGCGGTTATAGCCTGCTCGCTCTCGCCGATAAACGCCACCTTGTCCGTTCTCGACAGTGTAAAGGACACGTTGTTTAACAGCTTAACGCCGTCCACGGTTTTGGATATACCGTTGACTTTAAGCACGTCCTTGCCAAGCTCTCGGTCTATATTAAAGCCGATGAACGGGTACTTTCTCGAGGAGGCAGGCATTTCCTCGACGGTAAGCTTGTCAAGCAGCTTTCTTCTTGCAGTCGCCTGCTTTGATTTGGACTTGTTAGCCGAAAAACGGTTGATGAATTCCTGTAATTCCTTGATTTTTTCCTCAGCCTTTTTGTTCTGGTTTTTCATCATTCTCTGCATAAGCTGCGAGGACTCGTACCAGAATTCGTAGTTGCCCACGTACATCTTGATCTTGGTGTAGTCGATATCCACGATATGGGTACAGACGTTGTTAAGGAAGTGTCTGTCGTGGGAGACCACAAGCACCGTTCCGAAATAGTCCGCCAGAAAATCCTCCAGCCAGCGGATAGCGTCGATATCCAGATGATTGGTAGGCTCGTCAAGCATAATAATGTCGGGATTTCCGAATAAAGCCTGCGCAAGAAGGACCTTTACCTTTTCATTACCCGAAAGTGAGGACATCTGCGAATAGAGAATGTCCTCGGGCAGACCCAAGCCCTGAATGAGACGGGAAACGTCCGACTCAGCCTCCCAG
The DNA here is from genome assembly GCA_030531185.1 of Ruminococcus sp. Lineage (GTDB taxonomy): Bacteria > Bacillota > Clostridia > Oscillospirales > Ruminococcaceae > Hominimerdicola. Next base: position 27,712 of record JAUNOG010000002.1, on the reverse strand, counting down.
CCGTTAAGCTCCGCAAATTCGCTTTCAAGCTGTCCCGCTCTGTCGCCGTCCTCCTCGGAAAAGTCCTCCTTGGCGTAAAGCTCGTCCTTTTCCTTCATAATGTCGTAAAGACGCTTGTTGCCCATAATAACGGTATCCAGTACGGTGTATTCGTCGTAAGCGAAGTGATCCTGCTTGAGGACGGAAAGACGCTCATCCTTGGAAATAGAGACTTCGCCCGTAGTAGGCTCTATCTCGCCGTTTAAAATTTTCAGAAAGGTTGACTTTCCCGCGCCGTTTGCTCCGATAATTCCGTAGCAGTTGCCGTTTGTGAATTTAAGGTCAACGTCCTTGAATAAAAGCTGTCCTCCGAATGAAAGACTTACGTTTGAAACTGTTATCATTTTTACTCTCCTAAATACAAATTTTTAGATTTTCCAGATATTCTCCGCGTAATCTTTAATGGTTCTGTCGGACGAGAACTTGCCCGCATTGCAGATATTGAGCCAGCATTTCTTAGCGTAGCCAAGCTTATCCTTGTAGTCTGCGTTCATTTTAAGCTTTGCCTGAACATAGCTTGTCAAATCACCCAGTACATAATAATGGTCGGGAACGTGCCAGCTTGCTCCGTCGGTGAGAGCCTTGTAAAGCTCCTTAAAGCTGCCCTCCTGATCTGAGGGTACTCCGCCGTCGGAGAATGTGCCGTCAATGAGCTTATTGAGCACGCGGCTGATCTTTTCGTCCCTGAAAAGAATTTCTCTCGGATCGTACTCGGGCATAATCTCAGCAAGCTCTTCAACTCTTGCTCCGAAAATATAGTTGTTTTCTTCTCCTGCCTCTTCGGCTATCTCGACGTTTGCGCCGTCGTAGGTACCGAGCGTACACGCTCCGTTGAGCATAAGCTTCATATTGCCCGTTCCGCTTGCCTCTGTGCCCGCTGTGGAGATCTGCTCCGAAACATCTGCGGCGCATACAAGCTTTTCGGCGTAGGATACGTTATAATTCTGTACAAACACTACTTGGAGCAGGTCTTTGGTGTCGGGGTCTGCATTGACGAAATCGCCGATTTCGTTGATAAGCTTGATGATAGCCTTTGCGCGTCTGTAGCCCGGTGCGGACTTTGCTCCGAAGATATAAACTGTAGGAGTGAAGTCCTTTATAGAACCGTCCTTTATGCCGAAATAAATGTAGAGTATCGACAGGGCGTTAAGGAGCTGTCTCTTATATTCGTGAAGTCTCTTTATCTGAATATCGAATATCCACTCGGGGTCTATATCCTTGTTGTCGTGGGACTTTATAAAGTCCGCAAGCTGGCATTTTTTAGCCTCCTTGACAGCCATAAACTCTTTGAGAACGTTTTCGTCGTCCGCGTACTTTTCAAGCTTTTTCAGCTCGCCGAGGTCTTTTACCCAGTCTGCGCTGCCCAGCAGTCTTGTGATAAGCGCCGAAAGCTCGGGATTGCACAGCGCAAGCCAGCGTCTTTGAGTGATACCGTTCGTTTTGTTCTGAAAACGCTCGGGATATATCTCGTACCACTCTTTAAGAGCGTCGTTCTTGAGTATTTCCGTATGGATAGCCGCCACGCCGTTAACATACGAGGACACATAAATAGCCATAAACGCCATTTTGACCTGTCCGCCGCCAATGGGGGACATCTTCTTTATCTGCTCCTTATCCATACCAAGAGCGTACATATCCCCTATAAATCTTTCGTTTATCTGCAAAATTACGGAGTAGACTTCGGGGAGAATTCTTTCCACAAGACCGCTGTCCCACTTTTCAAGAGCCTCCGCCATAATGGTGTGGTTGGTGTAGTTGAAAACCTTGTGCGCTGTCTCAAACGCGCTGTCAAAGCCGTAACCCTCCGCAATAAGCTGTCTTATAAGCTCGGGGATAGCGATAACAGGGTGAGTGTCGTTAAGCTGAATTGTCACATAGTCCGCAAAATTGTCGAGAGTACCGAAACGCTCCTTGTGCTTTTTCAGAGCGTCCGCAACGCTTGCCGCAGAGAAGAAATACTCCTGTTTGAGTCTGAGGATTTTTCCCGCCTCAAAATTATCGTTGGGGTACAGCACCTTTGAGATATTTTCCGCCGCAGTTTTTTCCGCCGCCGCCTTTTCAAAGTCGCCGTTGTTGAAGTCCGCAAAATTAAATTCCTCCACAGCCTCAGCCTGCCACAGACGGAGATTTCCCACGTTCTTGGTGCCGAAGCCGATTATAGGCATATCGTAGGGAACTGCCTTTACGGTCTGGTCGGAGTACTTTACAATAACGGTATCTTCCTCCCTGCGCTTTGACCAAGGATCGCCGTATCTCTGCCAGTCGTCGGCATATTCGGTCTGGAAACCGTTTTCGATACCCTGCTTGAAAAGTCCGTACTTGTAGCGTATGCCGTAGCCGTCCAGCGGAATATCGTGCGCCGCCGCAGAGTCGAGAAAACAAGCCGCCAGTCTGCCGAGACCTCCGTTGCCGAGAGCGGCGTCCTCGATATCCTCAAGCTCGGCAAGACTTCTTCCGTGAGCTTTAAGGACCTCGTCAACGTCCTCGGTAATTCCCAGACACAGCAGGTTATTGTATATTGCTCTGCCCATAAGAAATTCCATAGAAAGATACATAGCCCGTCTGTTTGCAAGGTGATTTTCCACGCTTGTCTCCCAGTCCTCGTTAATGTACTCCATTACGACCGAGGAAATGCACTCGTGCAGCTGCTGTGAAGATGCATTTTCAATGTTTACGGAAAACTTGCGCTTTAAGTCGTTTGCAAGCTCCGACTGAAATTGTGCTTTATTCATATTTTTCAAATCCTTTCCGATAAATTTATTCTGTGTAAGCCGTCTGTTCGGCAATTTTGTTTTTATTTTTGTATTTCAATACTGCTGTTATCCAAACAATAATATCCGTAACAGGAGCGATTATTAATAGCGCGCACATAAACAAGACTTCCGTTAAGCCTGCGAACGCTGCATCAGGACAAACAAAGAAGTACTCATACCATATCAGGTAGAAAAACGGGATAAGTATGCTTATAACGGTGCAAATGCAAGCCTTGGGGTATCTGCAAACAAAGTCGCTCCAGTATCCCTTGAAAGCCTCTCTGCATACTATTATCAGTATCAGTCCTATCAGCATTAGGGGAATAATTATCACCCACGAATAGTGTCTGTAAACATAATCGCCGGGATCTCTGCTGTCGTACAGAATTTCCGTTTTATCTCCTATTTCATAGTTTGCGTCGGTCGATTCGGCAAAGGTTCGTGTGTATTCCTTGCCGTTTACCGTAAATGTGACCTCGGGTTTAATATCTGAACCGTCGGCATTATATGAGCGATATCCGCTAAAAACAGCGGAACATTTATGCAGATATGAATTTTCATAACAGCGATATGCAAATATTCCAATGGAAAACGCAAGACATATAAATGAAATGTTGAGAAAAAGCCGTTTCATATTCCCACTCCCTATAAAAATATCTCAAATCCCTCCGATGTATATCCGACAGTATTTTCAATTCTGTCCGTTGTTCTCTCAAAGGTATTGTTATATGTTTCGCTTGTTTCGGCAACATAATTGCAGGAAAGTTCTCCGCTTTCTGATGAAATCTCGATATCCAGATCAAAATCGGTTATCTGGTGCCAGTTCCATTGCATTATGCTTACCGTCACGGTGCAGTCCGTTTCGGGGACGATGAACTTAAAGCCGTATCCGCCGTACATACCGCCCCAAATGGAAATTTTACCGTTCTTTGCCTTGACCTTGTAGCTCCCCAAGGGAGTTACTTCAAGCTGTGATAAATCGTAATCGGTTCCGTCAACAGCAACCGAGACATTACCTTTAATTCTGCTGCCAAGATAAAATCTTGGAAATATCGGGAGCATCGTAACCGCTAAAAGCAGTATAGCAATGATAATTGATGTTATAATAAGAACTTTTTTATTTTTTGTCATTCTTAGCCGCCCGTCCGTAAACCTCCGTCAACCGAGCGATTTTCTCGGCAAGCTCGTCATTCAGCACAGCCATATTCACAAGTCTCCACTTCCAGTTTTCACCTACTGTAGACGGCGTATTCATTCTTGCGGAGGAGTCAAGCTCCAGAAAATCCTGCATCTGCGCTATCGCCGTGTCGGAAATGCTTGACCAGCACAGCCTTATCATACCCCAGATAATGTCGCTGTCCTCAGTAACTCCCAAGTATTCCTTGCAGTAATTGATAGTCTTTTCGTCGGCGGAATTTACCCAGCCCGCAATAGTTTCATTGTCGTGAGTTCCCGTATAGCAAATGCTGTTTGAATTCTTGAAATTGTGCGGAAGATAAACGCTGTCGGGGTCTGAGTCAAAGGCAAATTCCAGTATCTTCATACCCGGATAGCCTGAGCTTTCAAGCATTTTTACAACCTTTTTGGTGAGAAAGCCCAGATCCTCGGCAATGATGTCAAGCTCGCCCAGACGTTTGCCCACTTCCTTGAAAAGCTTCATATCGGGACCCTTGCGCCACTTGCCCTTGCGTGCGTTCTTTGCTCCGTAGGGTATGCAGTAGTAGCTCTCAAAGCCTCTGAAATGGTCAATTCTTACGGTGTCGTAAATTTCAAATGCGGACTTTATTCTGTCCACCCACCAGCGGTATTTTTCCTTAGCCATAGCGTCCCAGCGGTAAAGGGGATTGCCCCACAGCTGTCCGTCCTCGGAGAAAACGTCGGGGGGACAGCCCGCGACCTCGATAGGCTTTTTGTCCTTATCGAGATAGAAATATTCGGGGGAAGCCCATACCTCCACGCTGTCGTAAGCGCAGTAAATGGGAATGTCTCCGATTATCTTAACGCCCTGCTCGTTGGCGTATTTTTTCAGCTTTTTCCATTGTGTGAAATATTCATACTGCACAAAGCACCAGAAGTCGATGTCGTCGGAATACTTTTTAACCGCCGCCTTGAGAGCCTTTGGCTTGCGCATTCTGAGACCGTCCTCCCATTCGTACCAAGCCTTGCCGCCGTGAGCGAATTTCAGAGACATAAACAGTCCGTACTCGTAGACCCAGCTTTTATTTTCCACAACAAATTTGGCGTACCCTTTAGCGGGCTTTTTGCGGAAACGCTTGTGCGCGGTCTTCAGTACCTTGAAAATATTTTCGTAGATCAAGCCGTAGTCCACGGAATTTTTATCCTTGCCCCAGTTTATCTCCTTGTATTCCTCGGACTTTAAATAGCCGTCCGTTTCAAGAGCCTCAAGGTCTATAAAATATGGGTTTCCCGCATGGACAGAAAAGCTCTGGTAAGGCGAGTCCCCATAGCTTGTGGGAGATACGGGCAGTATCTGCCAGCAGCTTTGCTTTGATTTTACAAGAAAATCCACAAAATCGTAAGCCTCCCGGCCCATTTTGCCGATACCATATTCGTTAGGCAGGGAAGATATATGCATTAAAATGCCGCTTTTTCGCATAATGGCGCTCCTTTCAGAAAATATGATTAAAAACATTATACTACATTTTACCGTATTTGGCAAGAGAAATTTTGTTAATTAGTGCAAACAAAAGGAGTTTTGTAAGCGTAAGTTAATATTGCTTTTTGAAAACTATCTAAATTAATGCAAAAGTGCCAATTGTCCGACGTGTAATTTGTATGTTCCTACAAAAGTGATAAATTTGTCACTTTTGCTATTGACAATCAGAAATGAAAGTGATATTATTGTCACATAAGGTGAGAAATAAATCACTTTAACAAGCTTTTGGAGGTCAATATTATGGAGAACGAAACAAAGGAGACGAACAATATGAAAAATTACAGAAATATACATATTGCTGTTGCTTTACTAGCTGTAGGATTGATAGTTGTAACGGTCATACCGATACAGGGCATAGTTATGGACATTATTTCAATAGCTTTCGTCGTTCTGGCAAACGAATTCGCTTCAAGAGCGTCAAAGGGAGACGAAATGTCGGAGCAGAATATAGCTAAATCAAACAAAATAACTCTGATCGCGCTTATTGCCGCTATGATAGTTCTGGGGGTAAGCGGAGATGAAAACGAAAGAGTAAATTTGTCCGCAAATGTTTTCTGGATAATAGCGGCAGGCGCTATCGCTCTCAGGAGCATACTCTTTCTGTGGTTTGACAGAACGCCGAAGGAAGAGCAGTAGGAGGAACAGTTTATGAATTCAAACAAAACCAAAAAGCAAAAAACCGAAAATTTACGTACCAAGCATATATTGGCTATTGCCGCTGCATTATGCGGAGCTTTTCTTATGGCGTTCACAGACGATTGGTCGTCATATATATGTATATTCTGCGCTTTGATCGCAGCAAACTCCGACCGCAAATACGAAGCCGAGGACGAACTGTCAAAGGAAAATATGTACAGAGCCAACACGGTAGTAATGTGGGTTCTGATAGCTACAATGGTAGTTCTGGCAGGCTACAATAAATGGCAGGATATAGGTTATGTCGTTTATCTCTGCGACGCCTGCGTGGCTATAGCCTTACGGAGCGCGCTTTTCCTCTGGTTCGACAGAACGCCCAAGGAAGATACGGAGGACGAATAATGCCTGAGCTCAAAACAAAATTAAAGGAATACAGAGCAAAAAATAATCTGAAACAGGGAGACTTGGCGGAAATGGTAGGCGTGCGCCGGGAGACTATTATCCGTCTTGAAAAGGGGCAGTATAATCCGTCATTAAAGCTTGCAATGGATATTGCAAAGGTGTTCGGGGTGACTGTTGAGGAATTGTTTTTCTTTGAGGATTGATAAAACGGGAGCGTTGTTATGCTACCGAAGTCTGTCGAAAAGTCAAAATATTAAAGCGCAGGGTCAAGCGCGGCGCTGGAGCGCTTGCGAGGGGTCAAGGGGGCGAGGAGCCCCTTGTCGCTCCCGCAGGAGCGAAATCCCCCTACTCAGGAGCTCCGAAAGGGGTGAATTTCAAAACAGTCCTGTGGATTGTTTTGAAAGAGGGGAAGCCCTGCGATAGAGGGCTTCCCCTTATTTCCCTGCAATCTTGGGTCTATAGACAAGCTGTGGAACCGTTGTTATGCTCCCGTTTTTTCTTTGACATTCCGATAAATATATGGTATAATAATTTTATACTATTTAGAAATCAGAGGTACAAAAATGGATATTAATAAAACTCTTGCCAAAGAATTTAATCTCAGACAGGAGCAGGTCGATAACGCCGTTGCTCTTATGGACGACGATAAAACCATTCCTTTTATCGCGCGTTACCGAAAGGAACAGACAGGCTCTCTCGACGATCAGATACTGCGAGAGCTTTCCGACAGACTAACATATCTGCGTAATCTGGAAAAACGTAAGGCTGAGGTCGTTTCCTCTATCACCGAGCAGGAGAAAATGACGGACGAAATAGCCGCCGCTGTCGAAAAGGCTCTTACTCTCGTTGAAGTGGAGGATATTTACCGTCCTTTCAAGCCCAAGAGAAAAACAAGAGCCTCCGTTGCAAGAGAAAGGGGACTCGAACCTCTTGCGGAGATACTTCTGGCGCAGGATATAAATACAGATCCCAATGCCGAGGCGGAGAAATTTATAAACGAGGAAAAAGAGGTCGCGTCCGCCGAAGCCGCTTTGCAGGGGGCTATGGATATTATCGCCGAGGACGTTTCCGACAATGCGGAGCTGAGAAAAAAGCTGAGAGGGCTTTTCACACGTATCGGAAAGATAACCTCCGCCGCAGTTTCGGAGGAGTCCGACGAGGTCTACAAAAACTATTTTGAATATTCCGAGGCTGTGAATAAGATCGCAGGACACAGAGTTCTGGCTATTGACAGAGGTGAAAAAGAGGGAGCTCTGAAAGTGTCCGTTGAAGTACCCGACGGCGAGGGAGAGCGTTTGTGCGTATCGGAATTTGTCAAGAACGACGGCGAATGCGCAAGGCTTGTTCAGGCGGCTTGCGAGGACAGCTGCAAGCGTCTTATCTTCCCCTCTATCGAGCGCGAGATAAGAGCGGAGCTTTCCGCCAACGCTCAGGAGGGAGCGATCAAGGTGTTTGCGTCAAATCTCAGACAGCTTTTAATGGCTCCGCCTGTGAAGAATACCGTTACGCTCGGTCTTGACCCGGGATACGCTCACGGTTGTAAGGCGGCTGTGGTGGACGCTACGGGCAAGGTGCTGGATACTGCTATCGTGTATCTTACGCCGCCCCGCAAGGAGACTGAAAAGGCTAAGCGAATTCTTACGGAAATGATAAAAAAGCACGGGGTGTCCACAATAGCTATAGGCAACGGCACAGCCTCCCGGGAGACGGAGCAGTTTACCGCCGAGCTTATAAAGACCATTCCGCAGAAGCTTTCCTATATGGTAGTTTCCGAGGCGGGAGCGTCGGTTTATTCCGCCTCAAAGCTTGCGGCGGAGGAGTTCCCCGAATACGACGTTTCTCTGCGTTCGGCAGTTTCCATTGCAAGACGTTTGCAGGATCCTCTTGCGGAACTTGTAAAAATAGACCCCAAGGCGATAGGCGTGGGACAGTATCAGCACGATATGCCTAAAGCGAGAATGGACGAGGCTCTCAAAGGCGTTGTGGAGGACTGCGTAAACTCCGTTGGAGTAGACCTTAACACAGCCTCATATTCCCTGCTTTCATACATTTCGGGAATTAATTCCGCAGTAGCGAAAAATATTGTGGCGTACCGTGAGGAAAACGGCGCGTTCACCGACAGAAAACAGCTTTTGAAGGTCAAAAAGCTGGGCGCAAAGGCTTATGAGCAGTGCGCGGGCTTTCTGAGAGTTCCGGGAGGTAAAAATCCTCTGGATAATACGGGAATTCACCCCGAAAGCTATGAGGCGGCAAAGGCTCTCCTTGACAAGTGCGGATTTACGGCGGCTGATCTGGGAGACAGCGAAAAGATCGGCAGAAGGGTCAAAAAAGTCGGACTTTCTCAGATATCCAAGGAAACGGGAGCGGGTCTGCCTACTCTTACGGACATAGTAAAGGAGCTTGAAAAGCCGGGCAGAGACCCGAGAGACGAGCTGCCTCCTCCGCTGATGAGAAGCGGCGATATTATGGAGCTAAAGGACTTGACCCCGGGTATGGAGCTTATGGGAACGGTGCGAAACGTAATAGATTTCGGAGCGTTTGTGGATATAGGCGTACACGAGGACGGTCTTGTGCATATTTCACAGCTTTGCGACAGATATGTAAAGCACCCGCTGGAGGTCGTAAAGGTCGGCGAGGTAGTAAAGGTATGGGTGCTTGACGTAGACTTAAAGCGAAAGAGAATTTCGCTTACTATGAAAAAACCGTAATCATATTTGAAAAACAGGAGGACAGCGTATATGCCGTCCTCCTGAATTTTATTGAATTTGTATAACTTTGCCGTCAACGTTAATAGAAGCAACCTGAGAGATATCGATAGGTTCGCTGAAATTGCCGTGAATGCAGGAATTATCGATTTTGCCGATCTTGTTTTCGTCGGGGTCATCCAATATTTCAGAGTAGCCTGTATTCACATCTTTCGGAGTAAGTTCTGTGCCGTCTGCCAGCGTCACACTCAGAATGCAGTCGTCCCGCTGTGCAAAATCATCGCTGTCGACCGATACATAAACCGAGAAGCTGCTGAGGGTTATCTGATATCCGAACTCGTTGTCTGCGCTGTCTATTATCATAGGATTTACTTCGTCCAGAGTATAGGTGAAAACAAGTCTGCCTTTATAGCTTTCCAATGAGATCTTATCAAGCTCTTCTCTGTACCGCTTATCTGCGTCTATAAACGTCTGCTCGTCGTACCCGTCGCTTTGCGGACTGCATAAGAGAGCGTTCATAGCCAAGCCGATATATTCTTCGTCGGAGCTTGTGAAGTCGGGCGTTTTTATTTTTTCTATGCCGTCAAGCTCCATAACGTATTCGCCCGCATCGGGTACCCAAGTGTGACGGATAAGAATTGAAAGACTGCCGTCGCTGTTAACGCTTGTTTTACAGCTTGTTATTTCGTGCGTCGGTTCTTCTCCAACGGGAACTGCTCCGCCGCCGTAGGTATGAGTATAGGTTTCATCTTCGGCGCATTCAAAAGCGGTTCCGTCGGACTTTCTTGCGGTTAGCACCACGTAGCCCTCTTGACCGTCGAATACTATTCCGTCGAATTCAAAATCTACGCCCTCAAAGGTATTTTCAAGGACCTCGCCGTCAAAATTCTTTGTGACGCTTGCAAGAGCCTGCTTGCCGCTGTCGGTAAGCCCGTCCTCAAAACGCATCTTCATACCGTTTTCAATGCCATTTGAGTAAACTGCGTATGCTGCCGCTCCGCCAGTGCAAATGATTGCCGCCGCTAATATTGCGGCTATTATTTTCTTTGATTTTTTTACCGTTTTTCTTGTCTTGTTTTCTGTATTTTCTGTCATAACAATTCCCGCCTTTCTTACCGCCGAGGACAGAATTTTGTCTTTTTGCCGCTGTGAGAGCCTTGTTTCGGGATAAATGCCGTCAAAGCTTTCAAGCTCCTCGGGGGAGATATTTTCCAGCATACCATATAGCTTTTTATCCATTAAAATTCCTCCTCCAGCATATTTTTCAGTTTTTCAAGAGAGCGTGATATCTTTTTGTCTACCGTATTTGTTTTAAGCCCCAGCTTAGCCGCTATTTCCCTGCTTTTCAGTCCGTAGAAATATTTCAGCAGGATAATGTCGCAGTCGGGCTTGCCAAGCTTTTTTATATTATTCAGCAATTCCTGTCTTTCTTCCCGTACCTTGAGCGTATCGATGTTGTCCGAAAGCATATCCGCAAGCTCGGAAATGTCCGTCGGTGTTTCCCGCGAGGCAAGCTGTTCGCCTTTTCGCATAGCGGCTCGTTTTGCAATTACAGAGAGATATGCTTTAAGGGAGCCTTTCTTCAAGTCGATTTTCCCGTAATTGCGGTAAAGCAGTACGAAAATGTCGCTTACGGTTTCCTCCACGTCCTCTTTGGGACACATAGAACCCAGCTTGCTGTATACGATTGTATAGACCAGCGGACTGTAAATATCCACAGCGGCAGACATAGCCGATTGAATATCCGAGCCGAACAGGTCAAGCAGCTCTCTGTCTGTCATAAGAGGGCACCTCTTTCTGAAACGTTTCTGTAAATACATATACGGGCGGCGAAGAAAAACTGACACAACAATGCACAATTAACAATTCACAATGCACAATTTTGCGTGGCTTTTCATTTTGTCCCTTGAACCATGATAAGCGGGTCTGAATTGACAATTTACAATGGACAATGATTGTGCGCCTGCAGCGTATTTTTGCGTAAAGCACGGAATGAAAAGCTACATCGAAATTGTGCATTGTGAATTGTGCAATGTGCATTGACAAAGTGGTTGACGAAAAAAAGAAAATATGGTATAATATTAGCCAATAGCTGGGACATAATACATATGGGAATTAACATCTTAAAAAAGGAGAATTTTACAATGAATGTTGCGGTAATTATTGCAGGCGGTTCGGGTCACAGAATGGGACAGGATATCCCGAAGCAGTTTATCAACGTTTACGATAAGCCTGTGCTTATTTATACTCTGGAGGGCTTTCAGAAGCACCCTCAGATAGACGCTATAGAAGTCGTTTGTATCGACGGCTGGCACGATATTCTGTGGGCTTATGCAAAGCAGTTCAATATCACTAAGCTGAAATGGGTCGTTTCGGGCGGCGAAACGGGGCAGGAGTCTATCAGAAACGGAGTTTACAATCTGGAAGATAAATGCGCTCCCGACGATATTGTTATTATTCACGACGGTATCAGACCTCTGGTCGACGAAAGCGTCCTGTCGGATGTTATCGTCAAGTGCGGGAAGTACGGAAACGCCGTTACTTCAATGCCCTACAACGAGCAGATATTCGTGGTCGACGACGAGAAGTCCACAGTCAAATATATACCGAGAGAGACCCTCAGAAGAGTTTCAACTCCTCAGGCGTATAAGTTCGGCAAGCTTGACGAAAAGTACCACGAGGCGTTTGAAAAGGAGATCGGTATCTACGGTTCTTCCTATACTAACACAATGATGGTCGAGCTGGGCGAGAGACTTTATTTTGCCGCAGGCTCGGACAAGAACATCAAGCTTACGACTAAGGACGACCTTGAAATGTTCAAGGCGTATCTGAAATCCGACACGGACAACTGGCTGAAGTAAAGGAGCGGAAATCTGATAATGAATTTACTTGATAACGAGCTTTACAAGGCGGACATTTCCGCTGCCGCCGCACTGCCTTTCCCTTGGGAAAAGCTGAAGGACAAGTCTCTGATGATAACGGGCGCGTCGGGTATGATAGGTAGCTTTCTCATCGATCTGATTATGAGCAAGCCCGAGCTTAACTGCAAAATTTACGCTATCGGCAGAAATGCGGAAAAGGCGCGCAGCCGTTTCGGAGCATACCGAAACAGCGGACTTTTCGAGTTTATATCCGCCGATATAAATAATCCGTTTGAAGTCGGCGCGGACAGGGTGGATTTTATTTTCCATGCGGCAAGCAACACTCACCCTGTTGCATATGCCACAGACCCTATCGGCACAATAACCACGAATATTCTTGGCACGTATAATCTGCTGGAATTTGCCGCCGCTCATAAGACCGAGCGTTTTGTGTTCGCCTCGTCGGTTGAGGTATACGGCGAAAACAGAGGAGATATCGATAAATTTGCAGAGGACTACTGCGGATATATCGACTGCAACACCCTCCGTGCGGGATACCCGGAGGGAAAGCGTGCGGGCGAGGCTCTTTGCCAGGCTTACATTAAGCAGAAGGGTCTGGACATTGTTATTCCCAGACTTTCAAGAACCTACGGACCTACAATGCTTATGTCCGATACCAAGGCGATATCCCAGTTCATTAAAAAAGGCGTTGCGGGAGAGGATATCGTACTGAAATCCGAGGGAACTCAGCTTTACTCCTACAGCTATGTTGCCGATGCGGTAACGGGAGTGCTTGCCTGCCTGTTTTACGGTAAATGCGGAGAGGCGTACAATATTTCCGACGAACATTCGGACATTACTCTTAAAGCTCTGGCGAACGTTATTGCCGAGTATGCAGGAAAGAAAGTAGTTTTCGATCTGCCCGACGAGACTGAAAGAGCGGGCTACTCAAAGGCTACAAAGGCAACTCTTGACAGTGCAAAGCTCAATGCGCTGGGCTGGAAAGCCGCTTACGATATGAAAGCGGGACTTACCAGAACGGTGGATATTCTGAAAGCTGTAAATAACTGAGATAAATCTCTACAGCCTTATAGATTTTTAAAAGCCTGAGAATTGTCGGTTCTCAGGCTTTTGTGTTCTTATTACTATAAATCGGAAATATGTCAATTATCTGAATATTTGGCGTCCAGTTCTCTTGCTCTGCGATTAGCTTCGTTTATGAAGTCGATAAAATCCTGCTTTTTTAAAAATCCCACAGTCGGACAGTTATATTCATTAACAAGCTTGCAGTTATTCGGCAGATTTTTACAAAGCTCAAGAGTGAAATCATTTTCTCCGACAATACTATTGTAATGTATGAATTTCTTATCCGTATTCGAACGCCAACGCACATAGAAAAATATCGGAGACAGCGACAGAGCGCTTACTGTAAGTAGGTTTGAATACTGCACGCATAGAATTGCATACGTATACCCGTCGTCACGATCTTCAAAGTCATTAAGAGACGGCCAGTCGCCAAGCTTGTAACGCTTGTGTGTCTCGGGGTTTTCGGTAACCTCGTCTATCATCGGCGTAAACTGCCTTGAAAGCTCCCGCAGAAATGTTGCGGACGGAAAACAGCTGTTTGTGACAAAGGTGTCATACACGCGGATATTTTTGCCGGAGTACATTGCCGCCGACAGTTTCGGCTGTGGAAAAACCGCAGATAATATCTCATTCTGTTCATCGCTGCAAAGCTCAGCATACTCTGGCAAGCCCTTTGAACGCAGACAATTAAAGTAGCTGCCGTCTGCGAGCTTAGGCCAGCGGAACCATACTATGCCTTTATATGTACGTCCAAGCGTAAGCATTGCAGGCATATAGGAGAAATCCTCCATATTGTACTGCTCATTATTGTATGTCATAAGCTTTACAGTGTTTTTATCGGGATAGCGTTCTTCAAGCTGCGGAGCTAACTGCTTGTGAATAAATGAATTGTCACATCTGCACCACGACGGCAGTCCCACACAGGAGCTTTCAAGAAAATCAAAATTAACGTCGTTTGCATGTGTTATATTATCCGAACAAATTGTTATTTTTTTCATACAATAATACCCCGTTTAATAAGATAAATCCCTTTTTATGCTACGGATTATTAAATAACTGCACATCGCTGTTCTTGGAGATAAAATATTCCTCGGGAACCTGTAGATCCATACCGTCTCCCGATACTACGTTTACAATGCCCTTGCATTCGTAGAAAGCTATCTTAGTTTCTTCTGAGGAGCTGCCCATTGCCACGACCTTTGCGCCCTCGCAGGATATGCTGATGTCGCAGTCGTGCATTGTAATAAGAGCCGCTCCCTCGTCGGAGCCAATACCGTATATTTTCTTGCCCTTGAAAAGCATATCTATCTTTGTGTCGTTGATATTTACGCTGCTGTTCTTGACGGTATAAGCGCAGATACCGCCGATTTTATTGCCCGAGGACTCTATATTTATCTCGCTGTCGTTTATATCGATATCCATACTTCTTGTAAAGCTGCCGATACCGATACCGTGGGAGCACTGCTCCTTGATACTGAGCTTTGTATTGCTGATCTCCGCATTGGCGCTGCCGTTCAGACTTCCCACGCCCACTACCTGATTTCCGCTCAGCTCGATTACAAGCTCCTTGGCGTTCAGCTTTATCTTAGAACCCGCGCTGTTGTCTCCTCCGCCGACAGCTACGCATTTTTCGCTGTCAAGATGAATAAACAGCCTGTTATCAAGCATAATGCTTATGTTTCCGTAGGAATGTCCTGTGTCCGTACCGATTCCGTAGCTTTGATTTGAGGCGGCGGAAATGCTCAGAGCGCCGCTTCCCGTAACAATAAGCTCAGAGGTCTCTGGAACGTTTATCGCTCCCTGAATAGAAACGTTGCCTACGATATTAAGAGTAAGCCTGCTGTTTTTCCCTAAGATTATGCAGGTATCTGTGTGTTCGTTTTTCATTGAAACGTCCACAAGATCGAGCGTACAGTCCAGACCGTCCTTAATTCTGATGACAGTTTCGGAAATATGATCCCTTGCTCCCTTTATTGTGTATTGCTTGCTGTTTATGAAAATATCCGTAAAGCTGTCGAAGTCCAGCGAAATAAGGGAAATCTCGCTTTCCGAACCTGTGAAGTAGGTCTTTCTTACCCTGTGCTTTTCATTCAGTCGGTTGATATCTTTTATCTCGTCTACGATCTCGGGCTTGATCTCCGGAATGACCTCGGGAGCGGGTCTTGCGGTGTAGTAGCCCTGAATAAGATCCACGCCCATTGAAATGACCATTTTAAGCTCTTCGGGGAGTTCGACGCCCTCTGCAAGTACGCTGAAATCATTATCGTGCGCATAATCGATAATATTCTGAGTGAAGTGCTGCTTGCGCTTGTCCTCGTGAATGTTCTTAATAAGGCTTCTGTCTATCTTTACGCAGTTCGGCATAAAGGTAAGCAGGTTGCTGATGTTCGAGTAGCCTGTACCGTAGTCGTCAATAGCTATCTGAAAACCTATTTTTTTGCTGCGGTCAAGTATAGTACGGAGCTGTTCCGCGTCAGCCTCGGTATGCTCGGTAAATTCAACCACTACCTTGTTCATTACGCTTCCGTATTTTGCATACAGCTCGTCGAAGTCCTTATCGGGCAGAGTGCAGGAGGGTATGCTGTTGATAAACAGCATTTTTCCGCGGAACATTTCGGGATTTTCATACAGAAAGCTGAAAAGATTTGTCATCGTGTGTCTTTCCACATCGCCCAGTCTGCCCAGGGCGTCTGCGTGATTTAATATCGCAACAGGAGATATCTTTACCTCTCCGCCGCTTCTCATAAGAGCCTCGTAAGCAAAAATTTCTCCCGTCTTAGCGTCAACGATAGGCTGGAAATGATACGAAAAGAGATTATCGTTAAGCATTTTGGACACATATTTTCTTTCCTCGGGATCAAACTCCTCGTTCTTTGCGTTGCTTGATATCTTTCTTGCCTTGTTATGATTATCCTTTGTAAGAGAACGCTGATAGCTTGCCTCGTAGGGGAGAGTATTCAGCACGTCCGCCGACGTAAAAGGCGCAGTTACTCTGGAGGTGTAGATATGTATTCCGTATTCCGCGTCCGCTCCCAGATTGTAAGCGTCGATATTTCTTTCAAGATTTATGGGAACCTCGTCCACGGGAACAGCCGCGTCGAGAACTCCGCAGATTATAAATTCGTCTCCGCTTACTCTAACGCATATATCGTCGTCTCCCGCACAGTTATTGAGAATGACAGACAGCTTTTGCAGTATCCTGTCTCCCTCGCTGTAGCCGTAGGCGGTGTTTATTCCGCTGAGGTTTGCAATGTCCACAGAAATAATACGCAGCAGCTTATCCTCGCCGCCGAGCTTTTCAAAACGCTCCGTCATAATTCGCTTGAAGCCTTTCATATTTAAAAGACCCGTAAGCTGATCTCTTATCTGAGTGTCGGTAACGGCGTCGTTGTAAACTATCTGCCTGCGCTGCTTTTCAAGGGCGCAGGTAACGTATCTCAGCCACTTGGCGTAAGTCATATCATAGCATTCCCCGCTGTCGCCGTAGGAAACAACGGTGTAGCCGAAGTTTATATTTGAAAAGTGGAGAGCGTTGAAAATATAAGCGCAGGGTTTGTCTCTCTTCACAAAAATTTCAGGCAGCATAATGGATTTGTCAAATCCCCTGTTAAAATCAACGGTGCGGCTTTCGTTATATTTAATGTACGGCAGATCTATCCTGTCGGTATATTCCTCCGCAGGAATTGACGTATGCATAACGTTATCGTTAAGACACAGCCAGAAACCTTTTAAATTACCCAGATAAAATGTGTACCAGTCGAGTTTCCACAGAAAGTCGCTGAAGTCAGCCGCCCCCATAAGCTCCTCGGACATAAAATTGTAGTAGGAGTCAAAACCTTCGCGTCTTGTAGCGATCATACTGTCCATAGCCGCATTTGCAAGTTGTCCGTAATTTATATCGGCGCAGCCGCAGGTAGAACCTACCTCCATTGTACAGGCGGGAATATTGCATAAAGGAACATACTCCGTCCCGTTAAGCTGAGAAATGATCTTTCTCGCGGCATTTGCCGACATAGGCTCGGGGTTGCGCGTAACGGACGTTATATTGAAATAATCCGACTTGAAAGGCTCGTTCTTGCTGTAACCCGTTACGATCACATCGGAGGGAACGTTTACTCCTCTTGACGTAAGCTCCCCGATAATTGCGCTTGCGGTAAAGTCGCTGCAGCATATTACAGCGTCGGGCAGACCCTTATCAATAATAGACTGCGTGATAGGACCGTAATCATATGTCCAGTCCTTACCGTAATATATATCGTTCTTGTCAAGCTTAATTCCGTATTTATCGAGTTTCGACGTAAAGCTGTCAAGAATTCTCCTGTGAAATTCTGAATGTACGGGACCGCTTACATATGCCGCATTTTTTACATTGTGTTTTTGTGACAGGTGCGACAAAATCAGTTCTGCTCCGCAGCCGTTGTCGAACGGAGCACATTCAAAGCCCTCGGCGGGCTGTTCCAGAAAGATAACCGGTTTTCCGCAGCTTTTGAGCTTATCGATCAGCTTGTTAACGATCTTATCGCAGTTAAGGGTGTGAATATACACGATAAGTCCGTCGATCAGATCGTAATTTATTATATCGAACACAGCGTTTTCAGCGTCGGTGTAGCTTTCCTCGCCTCTTGTCAGGAGCGTTGAAAATATTGCAGCGTCCATATCTGCGGCAAAAAGCTCCTTTTGAATTGTGCTGATGGAAACTTGGAAAAAGCTTCTGTCAGGTTCACTGACAATTATCCCCACCAGCTTTCTTTGTTTGTTCAAAGCATTATCCCCCAATGCATTATAATCCTATTTTATATATTATAACATATATTGTTTGAAATTACAACTATCCGGTTGTGCAAATTGTTCAATGCTTTTTTGTGCAGTTTATGGAAATAAAACATTTAATTCTTAACTTTCGGTGTACGAATTATTAATCGAGAAAGACGGAATAAATACGAAAAAAAATCAATTAAATTTTTCTAAAACCCCTTGACAAATGAAATAAATAGGTTTATACTTGTAAAAGCGTTAAAGCAAAAAAACAAAATCTGAATACGAAAGGAGTGGGTAAAATGACAATCATAAATATTTATAATCATAGCGAGATCGTCTTGTCAGAAGTTATTTTACCCGCTTTTTGCCGATAGATTTTTTTGGCTCGGATTTACGGAATATATGCGGATAATTATGACCTCTGGCGGAGAATTTCCCTGTCGGAGGTCTTTTTGTCTGTTCAGACAATGATTGAATTAAGGAAGTGATCGCAAATGAAGTTTTTTGATATACTGCCCTCCCTTGCGGAAAACGAACTGTTCAAAAGGGGCGTTATGACCGACGAGCTGCTTTACTGCGTTAAGGCGGACTTGGACGGAGAGGGCTGTTTTATCGACGTGTATGTTACCTTTACGCCTGATACGCTCTGTGTGCTGAGGGGCTATGAAAAGTACACGAAAATGAAACGTCGTGAAAAGCGCAAAACGCTGGAGGCTTTCGAGGTCTCGGGCTACGACGAATATAAGATATCTGATATTTCCGAAATGTATGTGGACAGGTACACGAATTCCGCCAGACTTATGGTCAAGGATACAGAGGGCGCGGAGTTCCCTATAGCAAGATTTTCTCTGGGGTTTGCGGACAAGTTTGAAAAATTCTCCGCAAGAGTAAACTGTACCGTAAAGGGCGAGCCTATCGACGACAGTCTGCTGGAGGGCGTTAAGACCCACTGTCCTACCTGCGGAGAGCCTTATCCCGACCCAAACCGTCCCGTCTGCCCGAGGTGCGTTGACAGGCGGTCGGTGTTCAAGCGGCTTATCGCTATGTTCAAGGATTTCAAATCGGCTGTTCTGCTTATGCTGCTTACTATTGTACTGAGCAACGTTTTTGCGATAATTGCGCCGATATTCAGCGCGCAGATGCTGTATGACGACGTGCTGTCCGAGGGCGGAAAGTACTACGGCAAGGTGCTTATGGTCGTTATGATAATCGTAAGCGTAAATATCGCAAGCCTGATAATGAGAGTAGTATCGGGCGTTATAACCTCTAAAATAGTGCCCGTTGTCACTCACAGACTTCGAGTGAAAATATTCTCCTCAATGCAGAGCCTTTCGCTGGACTTTTTCACATCAAAGCAGACGGGTTCGCTGATGTCCAGAGTTGACAGAGACAGCCAGAACATCTACTGGTTTTTCACCGATATTGTCCCCTACGGACTTACAAATCTGGTCAAGATTATCGGAATAGCGATTATTATGCTGGTCATTTCTCCGCTGCTTTCTCTGGGAATTATTGCGACTATCACATTTATTCAGATAGTCCAGCACCGTTTTTACAAGAGCCAGCGCAAGCTTTACCGAAAGTACGACGTAGCCACGCGTTCGGCTAACTCCGTTTTGTCGGACGCTATGAACGGTCGGCGCGTGGTAAAGGCTTTCGCCAGAGAGGAGACCGAAACGGAACGCTACCGCGTGAAAAACACAGATGCATTCCTTATAAACTCCCGAATTAACAACCGTATTGCGGATACTATCCCCGTGATAAATACCTTTCACCAGCTTGTGACAAAGCTTGCGATATATTTGGGCGATGTGCTGGTCATAAAGGGGAATATCCTGTTCGGCGCGCTGTCCGCGCTGATAAGCTATACCAATATGACAGCCGAGCCTATCGGATTTTTCACATGGATAGGCAACCGCTGGGCTAAGTGTATGGACGCCGCTTCCAGAATGTTTGAGATTATGGACGCACTGCCGACCGTCAAGGAGGCTGAGGCTCCCGTAAGAGCGGAAAGTCTCAAGGGCGATATCGAGCTTAGGAACGTGTCCTTTGAATACGAGGCGGGCAGACCTATTATTAAGAACGTGTCCTTTAAGGTACAGTCGGGTACAATGTTCGGTATCGTGGGAAAAACAGGCGCGGGAAAGTCTACAATAATAAATCTTATGGCAAGACTTTACGACGTTACGGGAGGAGAAATTCTCATAGACGGAATACCTATCCGTAAGCTTGCCTTTGAGGATCTGCGCAGAAGTATAGGCATTGTCTCTCAGGAAACCTATTTGTTTATCGGTACGATAGCGGATAATATCCGATATGCGAACCCCGAGGCGTCAATGGAGGAGGTCATAGAGGCGGCGAAATCCGCAAACGCACACGAGTTTATAACCAAACTGCCAGACGGCTACGATACTAAGGTAGGCGAGGGCGGAGTATCCCTTTCGGGCGGCGAAAAGCAGAGGATATCCATAGCAAGGGCTATTATACAGAAGCCCGATATCCTCATTCTCGACGAGGCGACTGCGGCTATGGATACCCGTACGGAACGTAAGATACAGGCGGCGATAGACAATCTCAAGCAGGGCAGGACAATCATTTCCATAGCGCATCGGCTTTCAACTCTGAGGGACGCAGATATGCTGTGCGTAATTGAAAACGGAGAGCTTAAAGAAATGGGAACTCACGACGAGCTGATACGCAAAAAGGGTAAGTATTTCGACCTTTACAAATTACAGGCGGAGGCTTTGCAGTTTATACAGGAGTAAAGGCAGAAAGAAAATCATATAAAGGTGATAATTTATGATATACTATCAGGACGGAAAATATCTTATACGGACTATGAACGAAAGCGACCCTGCGGTATTTGCCGCCGAGGAAAGAGCGCAGGGCTGGGATTCAAGCGAGGATAAATTCCATATGCGGTTAAAGGATATGCGGGAGGGAAAATGTATTCCCGTCGCAGCGGAGCTTTACGGCGAAAGAGCCGGATATATAAACGTTTATCCCGACTGCAAATGGGGAGCGTTCGGCGGAATGGGTTATCCCGAAATAGTGGATTTCGGAGTACTTGAAAAATTCCGCAGACAGGGCGTAGGTACAAGGCTTATGGATATTGCCGAGCAGATAGCCGCGGAGTACTCCGATACCGTTTATCTGGGCGTAGGACTTCACAGCGGCTACGGCAGCGCACAGCGAATGTACGTGAAAAGAGGATATATTCCCGACGGCTCGGGGGTATGGTACGGTGAAAAAATATGTCCGCAGTATGCAGACTGTAAAAACGATGACGAACTTAATTTGTATTTATCTAAAAAGCTGAAATAAAGGAGCGTGAAGCTATGAACGATATAAATAACGGCGGAGACGAGATATACGAGGTTGACAAGCTTAATATCCTCGACTGCAAAAAGCTGAAATTCCAAAAGGAGACAAGCGGGTATCTTACCCTTGATTACGACGGAAAAATATATCATAAGGTCAATCCCACAAGATTAATTCCTTTTTATTCAAAGGATACCTATATCAGCATAAATTACGAGAACGAGGAAAAGGAGTTCCGCGAGATAGGAGTTATCCGCAGTCTTTCGGAGCTGGAGGACGGGCAGAGAGAGCTTATCGGGACATATCTTGAATATAAGTACCATATGCCCGAGATAACAAAGGTTTACAGCATAAAGGACAATATGCGCGGTGCGATATTCGTTAAGGCTGATACGACCTCGGGACAGAAAACCATATGTATACGCGACTGGTATCAGAATTTCAGAATGCGCGGATACGATTATCTCTACGTTAACGACGCGGACGGCAATAAGTATTTCTGCGAGGATATCCACAAGCTGGACAAGAAAAGCCAGCAGATCTTGGAGATGTACACGTAGCGCAAATTTTTATATTACATCATTGTTAAAAGGGGGTAAACCCAATGAATTTAAAGCTTTCACTTCCCAAAGGAGCAGGGGAGGACAATGTCCTTGACATAATATATTCGCTCCCCGTAAACCTTGACAGGGATAATAAGCTTATCGACGGACATTTCTGCGTCACAAAGGAAAAAATACTCATTTTCCTTGACGGCAAAATCATCGCCGAATACAATATAAACGACTATAAAGAGTTTGTCTGCCAGCAGCAGATAGGTTCTTCAATGGCTCTGGGCATTACTCACAGCGGGGAAACGGTATTTTTCTGTTCCTTTACGCAGGAGCATTTTCTCAGGTACGCCGAGCTTTTAAAGCTGCTTGATTACTATGTCCGCACAGGGGAGCTTATCGAGGAAACGGAGGGCGATGAGCCTTCCTGCCCCAACTGCGGAATGCCCTTGGAGGGCGCAAAGGAGTGCGTTTACTGCACAAGCAAGGGCAAGACTATGGTGCGGCTTATCAAGCGTATTGCTCCGTATAAAAAGCAGTTTATGATCGCCGTTATCTGCACGATACTTGCGGAACTTGTGTGGGTCCTTTTGCCGTACCTAGACAGATATATCATCGACAATTACGTAACGCCGAAATATGAAAGCTGGGGCGGTTTCATAGTTATAGTCATAACTATTATCGGACTTGTGCTTGCGGCGGGAGTTTTCGAGTTCATAAATATGAAGAACTCCTTTAAGGTAGCACTTAATTTAGGTCGGGACATAAGGCAGGAGGTCTTTGAAAAATCTCAGTCGCTGTCAATGTCCTCAGCCTCAAAGCGTACCGCAGGAGAAATGATAAACCGTATTTCGGGCGATGCTGCAAAGCTGGAGGACTTCATAACCGCAAACGGCAAGGACGCTATCGTTAAAATACTTTCATTATTTATTATAGGCGTACTGCTTTTTGTTATGGACTGGAGACTTGCGCTTATGACCGTGCTTCCCGTGCCGATAGTGTTCATTATCGTCAATAAGCTTTTTGAGACTATGGCGATACGCTACACAAAGGTGTGGAAATATTCCACAAAGCACAGCGAAACGCTCCACGATATATTAAACGGTATCAGGGTAGTCAAAACCTACGGTAACGAGGTAAGGGAGATACAGCGGTATACGGACTGCTCCGAAACGTGGGCAAAAAGCTGTGTGAGAGCGGAAATAATGTGGTATCTTACCACTCCGTTTTCCGAATTTATCCTCACCATAGGCAACTTTTTCGTGCTGTATTTCGGCGGAAATATGGTACTGGGACATACTATGACATTAGGACAGCTTATTCAGTTCACAACATACGTTGCAATGCTTTACGAGCCGATACGGTGGCTTATTCAGATACCCCGAAATCTTGCGGACGTTTCAGTGTCTGCGGGAAAGGTCTTTGAAATTCTCGACGAGGAAAGCGACGTAAGGGATATTGAAAATCCCGTTGACCTTGACATAAAGGGAGAAATAGAGTTCGACGGAGTGTACTTCGGCTATAAGGTCTACAATCCTGTGCTTAAAGATATTTCCTGCAAGATAAATCAGGGCGAAATGATAGGCATTGTGGGACATTCGGGCGTGGGAAAGTCCACAATGATAAACCTTATAATGAGGCTGTACGACTGCACGCAGGGCGAGATAAGAATTGACGGAGTGAACATAAAAAACATCTCACAGCACAGCCTGCGTTCACAGGTAGGAGTTGTATTGCAGGAAACCTTTCTTTTCGACGGAAATGTCCTTGATAATATTGCCTACGCAAAGCCGGGGGCGACCTTTGAGGAGGTTATCAAGGCGGCGAAAATCGCCAATGCCCACGATTTTATAACAAAGCTTCCCGACGGCTATAATACCCGTGTGGGAAACAAGGGATATCAGCTTTCGGGCGGCGAAAGACAGAGAATAGCTATCGCAAGAGCAATTCTCCACGACCCGAAGATAATCATTCTGGACGAGGCGACTGCCTCCCTCGATACCCAGACGGAAAAGCAGATACAGGAGGCTCTCGGCAGGCTTACAAAGGGCAGGACTACTATCGCGATCGCTCACAGACTTTCCACATTGTCCGGCGCGGACAGACTTATAGTTCTGGATAAAGGCAGACTTGCGGAGTTTGGAACTCACGCAGAGCTTATGAAATCGAAAGGCGTTTACTATAAGCTGGTAATGGCGCAGAGACAGACGACTAAGATGAAAGCAGTCTAACAGAAAGGTGAATATTATATGCAATTAAAACTTCAGGGCAAAAGAATATATCTGTCCGTAGATTTGTTCCGGATAACTACGATTGCAAACAAATCGGACAAATTCACATTATGGGACGACCGGCATAAATCAGGCGAAGTCGAGGGTACACAGCACGACAGCGGACATTTTGACATTGCTTTGGAGCTTGCAGATTATATCAGCAAAAAATAATATAAAATAACGAAAAAGGACGAACTCACGCAGGTTCGTCCTTTTGTCTTAAAATTCAGTATAGCCCATTTTCCGCATTTGTTCAATAGTGTCGGAGACCTGTTTGTCTCCCAGATAAAGAGGAGGTTCGTCGATTATCTTGTCGCGGTAATCGTCCGCCACATAGTCGCGGTATTTTCGGATAAGCTCCGCAGAACAGTTGGCAATACCTGTCGGTTCGGCGGACTTTACAAGCCTGCTGCATTCTTCATAATTAGGCTCATTCACTATCACGCTGTTAAAGCGGTAAAGCTCCTGCCATTTCTGCGCAGTCATATCGTCGTAGCCGTAACCAAGCGTTCCTAAAAACTCAAACAGCTTTGGCTGTACGACCTCGTCCCACGCAATATCCGCCCAACAGTGGAATAAGTATCCCTTGAGAAAATCGGGTCTTTCGGCAAATTTCTCTTTGTTGTCCGCGTAAAAATCTCTTAACTGTTTTTTCCACTTGTCGTAGTCTCTTACTCTTATGTGAGCGGCGTAGCGGACTTCCTCGCTTGCCTGTTCCACGCCGTAATTCACACAGTCGGGGGAAATAGACCCCAGCAAAAAATCCGATTTGTTATTAATTCCCATTTCCTCGCTCATCATATAAGCAAGCTTTAAATGTACGGGCGACGACGGCATTTACTTTCCCTCCAGTCCTTTAAGAGCGCGTATCTCATTTTTATCAAGCTTTATAACGGCGTCCTTGATGACCTCGACGTCGTCCTTTTTTACGGAGATAACATTTTCGGATTTGTCAAGCTTTACTCTCAGCTTGCCCGTGAGGAGATTGACCTCCTCAACAACGCCCTTGCCTTCGTTCGTCTTAACAATAGCTCCCTGCTTTGGAGTGTGTTTCAGCAAGTCCTCATAAGCGTCCTGCTCATATTTTAGACAGCACATAAGTCTGCCGCAGGTGCCTGAAATTTTCGTCGGATTAAGAGACAAGCCCTGCTCCTTAGCCATTTTTATGGACACAGGCTGAAATTCTCCCAGAAAACGGGAACAGCAGAAGGGCTGACCGCATATACCCAGTCCGCCCAGCATTTTAGCCTCGTCTCTTACGCCTATCTGTCTCAGTTCAATTCTGGTGCGGAAAACCGAAGCAAGATCCTTGACCAGCTCGCGGAAATCCACTCTGTTCTCCGCAGTGAAATAGAACAGCAGTTTGTTGTTGTCAAAGGTGCATTCAACGTCGATAAGGTTCATTTTCAGCTTGTGAGCCGCGATTTTTTCCTCGCAGATCTTAAACGCGTCCTTTTCTTTCTGCTTGTTTTTCTCTATGGTCTTGAAGTCCTGCTCGGTGGCAATTCTTATAATGGGCTTGATAGGCGAGCTGAACTCAGTCTCGTCGATTTCCCTGTCGACCATAACCACTTCGCCGCACTCAACTCCGCGGGCGGTCTCAACAATGACCTTGTCGCCCAGCTTGATCTTGTTGAACAGCGGATTGAAGTAATATATTTTTCCAACGCTCTTAAAGCGTACTCCGATTATTTTTAACATACGAATTTCCTTTCCGATATATATTCAATGCACAATGTACAGTTCACAATGCACAATTAAGGTGTTCGCTGCGCTCACAAATTTTAATTTTTTGATCATTGCTGATTGTCAATTTAGATAATTGTGCATTGTATTTATTTGCAGCACTGAGCGATCTGTCCAGCAAGGCTGTTTGCTGTGAGCGTGAGATTACAGTTGGCGTCAATTCTTCCGATGTAATCGCACAGCAGATCGTAAAGCCTTGTTCCCGCAGCCGCAGACAGACTGTCCGAAAGTTTTAACGCGCTTTGCTTGTCACAGCTTACTGACAGCTCCGAATGCTTTCCCTCAAGACGGAAAATACAGCTGTCCCGAACTATTTCCGAGAATAAATATATCGCCTCACGCAGAGCGGCTTTTTTTCCGTCGGTCTGTGCAAAGGCTTTGAGTATCTCGTATTCGCTGCCCGCAGCCGCCGCTTTTGCGATCTCTCTTGCCGCAAAGACCGAGCTGTAGAACTGACCCTTGTCCATATATTCCTTACAGCGTCCTATGTTTCCCCGTCCTGCGGATACCGCGTCCGAAATCTCTCTTGCGGCAGCATCGGGATAATTGCTTTGCAGAATCTCTGCGCTGTCTGCGTCCTTAACGCTTACCATTCCCAAAGTAAGCACTCTTGAAATGACAGTCGGCAGGAAAATTTCCTTGTTCCTCGCCGTGAGTATGACCGCGGCGTGAGGAGGCGGCTCTTCGATAAGTTTTAACAGAATATTCTGCACCTGCACCGAGGTATTAACCGACATATCCAGATCGGGTATAACATACACCTTTATATTGCTCTCATTTGGCTTTATCGCCGCGTCGTACACGATAGGGCGTATGCTCTCGTCAACGATATAGTTTCCGTTTGCGTTGGACTTCACTACCGTAAAATCGGGGTGAGTTCCGTTGGCAAGCATTCTGCAAGCCTTGCATACTCCGCAGGGAACGCCGTCCTGACGTTCGCACATAAGCTGTGCGGCAATGTATTTCGCAAGAGTTTTTTTGCCCAGTCCCTTTTCGCCGTGAATGACGATAGAGTGCGGTTCTCTCTTTTTGCGGATCATTTCGCCCACCAAGCGGACGGTTTCCTCATTGCCGTAAATTTTTAAATGCGAACTCATTTTATACCTGCTCGAAACGCTCTATGTCCGTAACGAAAATAGTTGCGCCGCCGATTGAGACCTCCACAGGGTAGGACTGTCCCGCGCCCTCCATAACGGCGGAGGACGGCACATACTGCTTTCTCTTGCGGGAATTTTCTTTCAGCACTTCAATTACGGTATCTACCTGTTCGTCCTTACAGCAGATCATAAATGTGGTGTTGCCTGCCATAAGAAATCCGCCTGTGGAAGACAGCTTGGTAGCTCTCATTCCCGCCTTTGAAAGTCCCTTGTTAACGGCGTAGGCGTCGTCGTTGTTGACTATTGCATATACAAGTTTCATTTTGTTACCTCCAATTAATGTAAACTAATGCCCCATAATATTATCGGAAAACGGAGCGGAATTAATTATAGTTATGTAATAATACGAGCCGTCCTGCCAGTCCTCGGGAAATTCAAGCCCGTCGCTTTTTTCTGCAATTTCTTCAAGAGGATAAACCAGAGTAAAGCTGTATTCTTTTAATAACTCGTCGGTTATTTCTTCGGCGGTTTTATCTGAGCCGATAATACAGGTCGTCACAAGGTCAACGTGATTTCCGTTCCCTGAATTTCCTACGAACGTGTCGTAATCACAGACCTCTCCGAATGAGGTTTCCGATAGCTCAACAACATTTTCAGTCTGCCTTGACCCTGCAATATTATTGCATATTATGCCTAAAATTTCCCACAGAATGAACAGCGCTATCGCCGATATGGGAATAATTAGTATTATCTTGACTGTTATTTTCAGCGCTTTCTTCATTTGCGATACCTCTTCTAACTTCTTAC
>JAUNOG010000032.1 GCA_030531185.1 Ruminococcus sp. | reverse complement strand
AATCTTCTAATGGACAAAAGTAGAGATAGATTAGTGGCAACATTTTGGCAACAGAAAATCAGCAAGCCAGAATAAATGATGCAATTGAAGTAAAAACGGTTAGTTTTTGCATAAAACTTAAACAAATATAGTTAAGAACAACAAAGGACACACCGAGTTTGAATAATTTTTCCAAATATCATAAAACAAAAGCAAGCCGACAGAAAAATCCGTCTGCTTGCTTTTTTAGTGGATTGATGTATGAAATTTAGAAATCTGTTTATTTACCCCCAAAATTTTCTCCCTATAACCCCTATTTTTCAGCACCCTTTACATTCTTACCAAATTTTCATCGGGTGATATTATGACGGCGAAAGGTAAGTCATCGCAACTGACCAGTAAGCACTGTCATGATGTGCTTCCCATTTGTCCCACGTTATAGGGTCAGGGTATTGACCTATCATTTCATCGGTTTGGGATTTCGCCCAATGTGCTACTACTGATCTTTTTCCGGTACATATGGTGGTGTAGTTAATATTGAAAAATCCCGCTTCACGTCCGTTTTCAAGAAGAGAGTTTGCAACTGCCTGATCGCCCTCATTAAGTCTGGAGGCTCTTACTGTTATAATTCCTGCATTGAATTTTCTGCTGCTGCCATAAAACAAATTTGTAACATCGTTACCCATTGTCTCCTGTTCCGTGATGTATGTACACGCTGCGGTGTATGCTAATTTTGCGTTTGAATTAGCGGTCCGCAATCTTGATTTTTTGACATAATCCATCATTGACGGAATAAGTATTGCCGCAAGAACGCCTATAATTGCAATTACAACTATGAGTTCAACCAGAGTAAATCCTTTTTTATTGCCGCTATGAGCTGTGACTATCATAATTTAAATCCCCCTATATTTATATTTTTCGGCACCGCTTATGTTCTCACTAAATTCTGTACCTTGCGTATGTTTTCTATTACACAGTCCAGCTTAGCCGCTATCTGTTCGATTTCCTTCATTTCCTTTTTATCTATTTCCCCGTCCTCGGCAATGTTTACAAGCCGTTTTGAAATGCTCTCCATATCTACGGACGACGCCAGAAATTTCAGCACCGTTCTGTCTATAGTCTCAACGGATATCCCGTCCGCCGCATAGCTGTCTTTCAGAAGATAATCTATGGACACCTCAAAAAAGTTGCTTATCATTATAAGCTTGTCGATCTCGGGATAAGCCGCTCCCGACTCCCATTTTGATATGCTTTGTCTGCTTACGCCCAGCTGTCCTGCCAAGTCGTCCTGAGACAGTCTCAGTTCGTTTCTTATGTACTTCAGTTTGTCTGAAAATGCCAATGTTAAATACTCCTCCTTCGGATCGTCAATATTTTAATTTCCGACCTCGTTTACTATTATATCACCTTGATTAAAATAATCAACCAATCAGAATTTGCTTTTTGTCAACCTGCGGTAGCAGAACGGAAAGTTTACATATTATTAATACTTTTGCGCTCCGCTATGGTATGAATAGTATAGCATATACTGCGAATATTTTCAACTTTTTAATTTTATAATGGTATTACGTCTTGAAATTCAAACCGCTTTGTGTTATAATAATTACAAACCGTTTGTTTTTACTACATTTTACATTCATTAACAACATTGACCCGATAAAGAACGGAGAATTATGCTTAAACAATTAAAAACTATCAAACCGATCAATATTTTTATGCTTACCGTTGCGGGAATAATCAACGCTTTCGGCGTTACAGTATTTCTCGCTCCCGTTAAGCTGTATGACAGCGGGATATCGGGTACGTCGATGCTGCTGTCGCAGGTAACCCCCGATTATCTGTCACTGTCGTTTTTCCTGCTGGTTCTTAACGTACCTCTGTTTCTGTACGGACTGAAAAAGCAAGGAGGACTGTTTACCTGTTACGCGATTTATACTGTAGGCGTGTATTCAGTTTCCGCCTGGCTGATAACGGATATCCTGCCTATTGATGTGAGTATGGCGTCCCCTCTGGCGGGAACGGATCTTCTGCTGTGCGCTCTGTTCGGCGGACTTATCTCGGGTCTGGGCAGCGGACTTGCAATACGTTTCGGCGGGGCAATGGACGGTATCGAGGTAATGGCTGTGATTTTTGCGAAACGTCTGGGAGTTACAGTCGGCACGTTCGTTATGGCGTATAACATTGTGCTTTACATAATATGCGGATTTGTCATTGAAAGCTGGATACTTCCGCTGTATTCCATAGTGACCTATGCGGCTGCTCTGAAAACTGTTGACTTTATCGTTGACGGTGTGGACAGGGCAAAGTGCGCTATTATCATTACCACCGAGGCGGATAAGGTGTGCAAGGCTTTGTCCGACGAGTTTGAAACGGGTACCACAAGGCTGGAGGCAAGGGGCGGTTATTCGGGCAAGGACAAGGAAATGGTATACTTTATAGTCAACCGTTTTCAGGTCACTAAAATGAAAAATATCGTCCACGACATAGACCCCTGCTCGTATATCACTATCAGCGAGGTAGCCGACGTATTTTCCTCAAACAGCAAAACATAACATATGATGAGGACGGACCGATTTCCGTCCGAGCTACATATAAACGGAGATGACTAACAATGATCGAAATTTTATCACAGGATACAACGGCTATGCAGAATGTGTATACTCCTCTGCCTATGAATATACATTTGATCTTCTGCATAATCGCAACGGTAGTTTACCTTGCTCAGTATGCAAGAAAGGGAGCTGTACATTATCTGCTCCTTATGCTTGCTGTGGATCTTACATTTGTTACACAGATATGCACAACCAACGCCGTTATCGGTTTTCTGTTTGCGGCTGAGGTCGTACTGCTTATCTGCTCGGGCGTATTTTCCTATAAGTTCAGCAAAAAGCAGAAGGCGGCGGAAAAAGCTCCTGCGGCGGCAGACGACGGCGACGACTTTGACGATGATTTTGAATAATTTTTTTACGGCGGACGATTTCCGCCGTATTGCATATAATAACGACATTGAAATTGCTGCTTTAAACGTTTGGAAAAGCAAATATGTCTGATTACACAAGCGTATAAAGCGCAAGTTCCAATGTCGTTTACAATAGGAGATTTGCTATGAAGATTGTGATTTTGGATTCCGAAACGGTAGCGAGAGGCGGAGACGTTTCTCTGGAGGGTATAACCTCTTTGGGAGAAGCTGCGGTTTACGGCTATACGCCCAACAGCGAGGTCGCGGATAAGATCGGCGGCGCGGAAGCGGTCATCTGCAATAAATGCCTTATCACCGAGGAGGTTTTTGCAAAATGTCCCAACCTTAAATATGTGGGACTTTTCGCTACGGGCTACAACAATGTTGATTTAGAGGCGGCGAGCAGACGGGAAGCGGTCGTGTGCAATGTTCCCGCCTACTCGACTAACTCGGTCGCTCAGCATACCTTTGCGCTTATACTCAATCACTTCAATAAGATCAGAGAGTATGCCGACACGGTAGATAACGGAGACTGGGTGAACTATAAGCTTTTTACCTATTTCTACATTCCCACATATGAGTTGACAGGAATGACTGTCGGTATCATCGGCTACGGAGATATAGGCAGACGCGTGGCGGAAATCGCGGCGGTGTTCGGTATGAACGTGCTTGCGTATACGCGTTCCCCCGAAAAGGTGAAAGCTCCGGCACGGGCGGTAAGTCTTGATGAACTGCTTGAAAGCTCCGACGTGGTGACAATGCACTGTCCGCTGAACGAGGGCACAAGGGAACTCATAAACAAAGATACTCTCGCAAAGATGAAGAAAACGGCATACTTTGTCAATACGGCAAGAGGCGGAGTTATGAACGAGCGGGACTTAGCCGACGCTCTTAACAACGAAATAATCGCAGGCGCGGGAATAGACGTACTTACTCTTGAGCCAATGCGCGAGGACTGTCCTTTGAGAAATGCTAAGAACTGCACTATCACTCCTCATATAGCGTGGGCGCCTAAGCAGACGAGAGAAAGACTTCTCGGCGTTGTTGCTGAAAATCTCCGCAAATGGATAGAGGGAGAACCGCAGAACGTGGTGAATTAATACAAAAATTGGAGACTGAAATGAAAAATTATACATCTAAAACATTACCGCATATCAAAGGCAACGGGGTACATTTAGCAGTTACAATTATTTTGATAGCTGTAATGCTTATAGGCTTTGCTGCAAGCTTAACAAGCTGCGGGAATTATAAAACAAGAAGAGAACGGGAAAAGGAAATTGAAGAAAAATCTCAGCTTACTCTTGACTTGCTGAAAGAGAAGTATAATGAGGATTTTGAGATCATTAAACCATATTATGACGGTGGATTTAATGCATTTTGCCGTCCGATAAATAATCCGAGAATTATTTTTGATGTTTATGTTCCAAAAGATGAAATTTCAAGAGACACATATTTACATCATGCAATTGCAAGAAAATATCAGGAAAAGTGCAATGATATTTTTAAATCTATGGATTTCGATTTTTACTGTGCGCCTATAATATTCCGCATTAATGAAAAAAAAAAGCAGAAAGTATTAAAAACTTGGATTATGATTCAATAGATTTAATCAACGATATAACTGATTCTGATTTTCTGGTTGCAATTTATATTCCAGTTGAACATGAATATAATACACAAACTATGTATCAGTCAATGCTTGATGTTATTAGTTTAGTCAGTATTAATTCTGGTGCAATTGGTTTTTATTTTGTTGATGATGAAGAAATGATAAAAGTTAAGAATTATTATGAAAATGGACTGCTTGTTCACTTGATGTCAGCTAACACAGGTGGACGTACAGGAGTTGGTATTGATAATTTCAATACGCTTAATTGCAGTTTTTCAGATTTCAGCAAAAACTTTGAGGAAACTCAGACAAAAGCAACGGATTTTTATAAAAGATTTAGAAGTATTAAATGAAATGAGGAATTAAAATGGATTTCAAATCTAAAAAAAGAATAGTCGTAAAGCTGGGTACTTCCACCCTTACCCACAGAACGGGCAGACTTAATATAAGGCGTGTCGAGGGTCTTGTTAAAAATCTTGCGGACTTGCAGAATGCGGGTCACGAGGTCATACTGGTGTCAAGCGGCTCTATCGGTCTGGGAATGGCTAAGCTCGGCTTGCCCGAACGTCCCAAGGACACCCCCACAAAGCAGTGCTGCGCCGCTGTGGGACAGTGCGAGCTTATGTACCTCTACGACAAGCTTTTTGCCGATTACAGTATAAACGTGGCGCAAATGCTTCTTACAAAATATGTGCTTCTGGAGGATAGGCGCCAGAATGTTCAGAACGCTCTGGAAACTATCGTTGCCCACGGAGTAATTCCCATTGTCAACGAAAACGACACGGTTGCCATAGATGAGCTGGAGCTTGAAGTGGGCGAAAACGACAGTCTTGCCGCTACGGTCGCCTCCCTTGCCCACGCGGACCTGCTCATTATAATGTCCGACATTGACGGACTTTACGACAGCGATCCGAGGCAAAACCCCGACGCAAAGCTTATCCCTGTGGTCGAGGAGATAACCGACAAAATAAGGGAGCTTGCAGGCGGCGCAGGCACAAGTCTCGGCACAGGCGGAATGAAAACTAAGATAAACGCGGCTGAGATCGCAACTGAAAACGGCATCGATATGGTCATAATGAACGGCAAAAATCCCGATAATCTCTATTGGCTCTTTGAGGAGGGAAGGCTGGGGACTACGTTCAAGGCTAAAAAATGAGGGGAATAACAATATGAATAATGACAGAGAAATAATTATAGAAAGCAGATCTCCGATGTGCGGAATTCAGGCGTTTGTGGAGAAAACGAAAAATAGTTATTACTTCTACCTATGGTATAATCTTATGAGAGACAGCAGTAAAGTCAAGTCCTGCTGGCTGTGCAACCGAAAGAAAGCTCCGAAAAAGCCTGATATAAAGGCTATGGAAAAAGGCGAAGCTCCTATGATGCCCGCAGAATTTGTGAAACACGATAAAAAAGGTATGGAACTTGACGCAGACCGCCTTTCCATTGTATGGTTTGAGGAGGGCAACGGAGCGGCTCTGTTCTCGGGAGAGGAAATTATCGCCGTTATCCCTCAGTGGAGCGGAATGAATAATTTCCACGGGTATTCCAAATATGCTTTGGGAATGAATACCTTAGCGTGGGAGCTTAACGACGCGGCGGCAAAAAATCTTGCTCAGCGAGTTGTTAAGGGGCAGCGCTTATGGTATAAAATATCCGGCGGAGATAACGCCGAAATGTGGATGTTTTTACAGGAAAAGCCTGCAAAAGAGTTTGTAGGAGAGGTGCAAACGGAATACGGCATCGCATTTCAAGGAGAGGCGTTTTCTCCTAAGCGTGTGGTTCAGGGAACAAGAAACGGCGTGATTTACGGAGTTACCGCAGGCGTGAGCCTTGCCGCTCTTCCTTTGATCGAAATGTATGTCGAGGATAACCCCGACGATCACAAACGCATTGAATTCGGATTTGCCGCAGAGGAAAAATTCAGCGGGCTGTGCAAGGATATGTATGTAAATCTGTCCTCCTATGCGGCTATGCCTTGGCGTGAGGAGACCTTTTTCGCTCACGGACATACCGTACAAATGAATAATATCAAAGGTTTTTCGGCAGTTTTAATGGTCAGCGCAAGATTTCAGGGGCTTGAATGTCCCGAATATGTAAATATTATCGACAGCGGAAAAATCAACACGCTGTGGGTCGTTCCCATAACTCAGGAAGAATATGATTTCACCGTAAAAAACGGTATAGACGAGCTAATGAAACGGGCTAAGGACATTTCAAGAATACATATATTTGACGGTCAAAATAAATTTACGGTATAATAATCACCGAAAGGAGTAAGAATATGGGTTATATTGACATTTTAGGACAAAAAGCAAAGGCTTGCAAGGGCGAAATAGCTTTTGCCTCCACCGAGCAGAAAAACGACGCTTTGCTGGAGATCGCGCATATCCTCCGTGCAAGCAAGGAGGACATCATCAGGGCAAACACCGTTGACCTGGAAAACGGCAGAATGCGAAAAATGAGCGAGTCGCTCCTTGACAGACTTGCCCTCAACGACAAGCGTATCGAGGGTATGGCTAATGCCTGCGAAAGCCTTGCCAAGCTTGACGACCCTATCGGAGAAGTCGTTTCAGGCTCGGTTCGTCCCAACGGAATGAAAATTCAGCGGGTGAGAGTGCCTATGGGCGTTATCGGTATCATCTTCGAGGCTCGTCCGAACGTTACGGTTGACGCCGCTATACTCTGTCTCAAGAGCGGCAATGCCGTTATCCTCAGAGGCGGCAAGGAAGCTATAAACTCCAACAAAATGCTTGCAGACCTTATGCGGACCGCAGTTAAACGCGCGGGTCTTGACCCCGATATTATCCAGCTTGTGGAGGACACCGACAGAGGTATTGCTCTCGATATGATGAAAGCCAACGAGTACATCGATCTGCTTATCCCGAGGGGCGGAGCACAGCTTATAAAGGCTGTCGTACAGTCGGCGACAGTCCCCGTTATCGAGACGGGAACAGGCAACTGCCACGTTTACGTTGACGCCTCCGCAGACCTTAATATGGCGGTGGACATTGTGGACAACGGCAAGACCCAGAGACCGTCGGTATGCAACGCTGTGGAAAGCTGTCTGGTACACAGAGACGTTGCGGAGGACTTCCTGCCTAAGCTCAAGGCAAGGCTGGACAAGCACAATGTTGAGATACGGGGCTGTGAAATGACGGCTCAGATACTTGGAGCGGAAAATGTTGTTCCAGCCGACGAGGACGACTATGCTACCGAGTTCCTTGACTATATAATCTCGATCAGAGTAGTGGACGACCTTGCGCAGGCGATAGAGCATATTCAGACCTATTCCACGGGACATTCCGAGTGTATCGTCACTGAGAGCCTTTTTGCGGCTGAGGAATTCCAGAAGAGGATAGACGCGGCGGCGGTTTATGTGAACTGCTCCACACGCTTTACCGACGGCGAAATGTTCGGACTCGGCGCGGAGATAGGTATTTCCACGCAGAAACTCCACGCCAGAGGTCCTATGGGACTTAAGGAAATGACCACCGTAAAATATCTCATCAACGGCAGCGGACAGATAAGGGAATAACAAGAACTATCGGAATAAAAATTTCCCCTTTTATCAGACTTTTATCGGTATGTTTTGTACCGTTTTGTCTGATAAAAGGGGATTTCCGCTTTACGGAATTCAATACAGATGTAAGATGTTAGAAATAAGAGGTCGGAAAAGGCGCGATGTCCTCCTGAAAAATTCTGCAATTAGTATTACACGCAAATTACAAACCGATGATCGTTTCCTGCCGAAAGACCGCGGGGCTGTACGTTTTTTTGGATAATCCGATGTAACTAAAAGGTTACGTCAAGGTTACAAATATGGGTAAAAAAAAGGACTGATGTTGAAATCTCGATAAGTTTTCAACATCAGATAAGCTGATAAATGCGTAAAACTATGACTTTTTAACACTTTCAACAGAGTTTTCAACATTTTTGAATTCTTTCAACGCAAGTTTTCAACTGTCCAAAAAAGTTCTTGTTACCGAATTTTAACCTTTTGTAACCGGCAGACTTACAATTTCTGTATTTGGTTTCGGCAAAATACAGTGAAACACTGTGTTCATTTTGTGAAATAAATCAGTTTACAAATTTACTTTAATATGGTATAATTATTGTAGAATTTTTCGGGTAATATTACGTGATATTGCCTTTATTGACAGGAGTGAAAAGCTAATGAATTTAAAAAGAAAATTGACCGCTTTTCTCGCCGCCGCCGTTATGGCGGTCACAGGAGCGGCAGGCGCGCTGGGTACAGCTTTCAGCGCAGTTACGGCTTATGCGGCGGAAACGGGCGTGGATTATGTTTCTATCCACGGCAGGCTTAAAGTAAGCGGCAATAAGATCGTCGATAAGAACGGCAAGGAGTTCCAGCTCAGAGGTATGTCTACTCACGGCATTATGTGGGAAACGTACGGCGACGTGCTGAGCT
Source organism: Ruminococcus sp. (assembly GCA_030531185.1). GTDB lineage: Bacteria > Bacillota > Clostridia > Oscillospirales > Ruminococcaceae > Hominimerdicola. The sequence goes on along the minus strand of JAUNOG010000032.1, from coordinate 16,279 downwards.
ACGACAGTCTTAAAGTTCTGAGGGACGACTGGAAGTGCAATACTATCCGTATCGCAATGTATACAGAAGAGTGGGGCGGTTATACCACAGGCTCGACCTACGCCACACAAGCCAAAGCAAAGATAGCTACGGGAGTAGAAAACGCCAAAAAGCTTGGTATGTATGTTATAATCGACTGGCATATCCTGAACGACGGAAACCCTAACACGCATAAAACCGAGGCTAAGGCTTTCTTCAAGGAAATGGTAAACAAGTACAACAGCTACGATAACGTGCTTTATGAGATATGCAACGAGCCTAACGGCAGCAGCGTCAAGTGGACGGGCACCAACGGTATCAAATCCTACTGCACAGACGTAGTCAATACCATAAGAACCGCAGAAAAAGCCAAGACGGGCAAAAATTCCATTATAATCTGCGGTACGGGAACATGGAGCCAGGACATTCAGGACGTTGTGGGAAATACTCTCACCGATAAAAACTGCGTATATGCGCTCCATTTCTATGCTAACACTCATACCGATTGGCTAAGAAACAGAGTAAAGACCTGCTCGTCAAGCATTCCTATCCTTGTTTCGGAATTCGGCACCTGCGACGCAAGCGGCAACGGAGGCTTTAACAAGAGCGAGACCGTTAAGTGGCTGGATACTCTTGACAGTCTGAAAATAGGCTATATCAACTGGTCTCTTGCCGACAAGAACGAAACCGCTTCGGCATTCAAGAACGGCACAAATCTTAAGAAAATATCCTCGGGAGAAGGCAGCTTGACGGAGAGCGGAAAGCTTATCCGCTCGGAATACAGAAAAAGAGCCCCCGCCGAGACGGTTACTCCCACGACGTACAAGATCACAGGTACTTCAAACGTGGCAGTAAGAATTACCGCCGCGAATAAAACTCAAGGCGCAGCCGCAGGCGGTACTTATTCAATTACCGGTCTGGCTAACGGCACATATACGGTATCCTGCTATTCAATGGCAGGGGCTAAGTATGTAGACCGCACTTATTCCTTAACTGTCAAGAACAAGGACGCGACCCTTGACGTTAAGCTTTATTTGAAAGGCGACGTCAACGGTGACGGAAAAATCACTACCGTAGACATCGGGCTTATTAACTCTTATATAAGAGGCATAAAACAGCTTGACGACTATCAGAAGCTTGTGGCGGACGTTAACGGCGACGGTAAGGTATCCACAGCCGACATCGGCAAGATCAACGGACATATAAGAGGAACCGTAAAGCTTTTTTGACGGTCATATAACAGTATAAAAACAGCAGTCTTTCGGGACTGCTGTTTTTGTATCCATATTTTAATCCGCTTTGTCGTGCTTTACTTTCATTACTACCAGAACCACCGCAAAGATCACCGCGGCGAAAAGCGCCTGTATTCCGAAATATTCAAAAAATCTACTCTTTGTAAATACCTCTCCCGACGAGCCCGACATCATATCGTTTGCTTTGATATACCAGAACGCGGGAAGAAATCTCGCCGCGTTCAGCACGCCGTCTCCTAGCAGATGCTGCGGTACGAAAACTCCGCACAGAAAGCTCATACCCAAGCCTATGATGTTCGCAATAACGTTAACCACCCTTTCTTCGGGGGAAAACGCCGATATAAGGATCGCTATGCCCGCCGATATTATAACAAACATAAAGCTGTTGAGGACCGCATACCACCATCTGCCCGAATACATTTCGCCCAGCAGCGCCATACCCGCTATAATGAATATCAGCCATACCGCAAGCACGAAAACACAACTGCCTAATATTATCTGCGCCGACTGCGACCTTGCGGTTATGCAGGAGCAGTTTGTGCGGTGTCTGATTTCCTTTTTGTTAAGCTTTAAAAGTACGGGGCAGAGAGCGGCTATCATAACGGAAATAAACACATAGGGAAGATACTGAAAATAGAAATAAAAATCGTTCGCACTGCTGTTTTCTTTGCCCTCGTCAAAGGTCTCGGCAGTTACCTTGACCTCTTTGGACATCGCCTTGTCCGCCTTTGCAATCGCGGAGGATATTTCCTCGCCGCTTACAAGGTAAGCGTTTACCGCTCCCACATATTCGTCCACAAGATTTTCCGCAAGCGTCGCCTCATAGCTGTCGTGAACGTGATAGCTTGTGAAAAGCGCCTCGGTATCTCCTGCGGCAAGCTTTTGTCCGTAGCCCTCTTTTATTGTCATTACGCAGTCTGCACGGCCATAATAAAGAGCGTCAAGTATGTCGTCCTTGTTGTTTTCAACGCTGATGATGTTATGTTTTTTGCCCAGGAACTCTGTGAGAGCCTTGCTTTCCTCGGTGTTGTCCTCGTCGAAAACGCATATATCTATTTTTGTACTTTCAAACTTCATAGCCCCGGCGTCGGCGTTGGTTGTAACAATAAAACTGATAACAAGAAAGGCAACGATCCACATCATTGCGGCGCCTATGCGCTTTTTCAGCACCTTCATAAATGCGTTAAAGACTTGCATATTTTTTCCTCCTTGTCAATAAAAATCCGATAACGATAAAGATGACTGAAATTATCGCCATAGTTATGTTTTTCTCTATATATCGGTCATAGTCGCTGTAAATTTCAAGACAGTAGAACGTGTCGGAGATCAGTGCGGCGGGGTTTATCTTATTGAACCAAGGAGCTTTATCGGCAATCAGCGCTTTCATATTTGCAACCATAAGTCCGCTGAAGAAACAGCACAGCATAGATACCGTCATACAAATTCCCGTCTTTGCGCCCTCGCTCATAGAACCGAAGGAGCCTACCATAAAGCCCATTGAAACGCCGAGAATTCCGCCTAAAATGCCCGAAATATATACCAGCGGCAGTCTGGAGCCGAAATCTATTTTCAGCACGAACGCAACGTAGCTTACGGTGATGATAACGCATACCGCCTGCACCACGTAGCTCCCCAGCAGAGAAGCCGTAAGCGAAACAAGCTTGGGAGTAGGCGAGCAGTTCTTTCTTGCGCCCAGCGGGTGAAGATTTGCCTGATTTTCCATTGCGATATGCAGACCCGTTAGCGAGCCGAACAGAGCGACCATTGCTATCAGATTGTAAAAATAAGAAACATAGGGGTCGGGGTCGTCCTCGGTAAGAGGAACGGTCTCGTTGGCTTTGACCTCGCTGTTAAGAGCGGCAATAACGCTTTCCAGGTTCTGTGGATTTGCCGCCGCGTCGGTGATTATCTGCTCCTGTACAGCGTACTGCTCCAGAAAGGATTTGATGATAGTCTGTTCTATGCCCTCTCCCGATACCGAAAGGGACTTTTCTCCCTCGTCTATCCGTATAATTCCCATTACCTTTCCGTTTTTCAGCATATCGAGAGCCTTGTCCCCGTCGGTATATGTGACCTTGAAAAGCGGGTCGTCGGACTGCTCTATGCCGTCCATAACGCTGTGAAAGATCTTGTCCTCGGAGGTCTCCACTACAGCTATGGGAACTGTTGAAAACTGTTCTGATTTTTCGTAAATATCGTTGAATGCGATCTTGAAAAACGTTCCCAGCACAATGGGGAAAAGTATCAGCCAGAACAGCAAGTCCTTTACCCTGAGACTGTGAAGAATTTCATATTTAAAGTTATGCAGGAACATTTCAGTCCTCCTTGTCTCTCAGCTCCGTGCCCGTTATTTCAAGGAACACGTCGTTGAGGGTAGGCAGCGTAGTGTAAACTCTGCCGAAGCTCAGATTATTTTTCTGCAAAAGGTCGAGTATTCTTATAAGATTGTGCTTGCCGCCCAAAAAGCTTACGGTAAGCTTGCTCTCGGCGTATTCCACTTCTCCTGCGTGGGGAAGTCTGCCTATCTCGTCGAGAACCTCCTGCGGGATATGAAGAATATCGATAGTTACCGTCTCGGACTTTTTGATCATACGTTTAAGCTCGTCGGTAGTGCCCTCGGCTATCTTCTTGCCTTTGTCCATAATTGCGATACGTGTGCATATCTGCTCTACCTCCTCCATATAGTGGGAGGTATAAATAATGGTTGCGCCGTGTTTGTTAAGGTCAAGAATTCCCTCAAGTATCTTGTTTCTGCTCTGGGGGTCAACGGCAACGGTAGGCTCGTCGAGAATAATAAGCTTAGGCTTATGAGCGATACCGCAGGCGATATTCAGACGGCGGAGAAGTCCGCCCGAAAGCTTTTTGGGGTAGAATTTGAGGAAATCCTCAAGTCCCACGAATTTAACGGCTTCTTCAACGCATTTTTTTCTTTCAGCCTTGTCTTTTATGTAAAGTCCGCAGAAATAGTCGATATTTTCATATACCGTCATTTCGTCGAAAACCGCAACGTTCTGCATTATAACTCCAATCTCGCGCTTGATATCGTAGGAGACAGGGGTCATTTGCTTGCCGAATATCTCGACGCTGCCCTTATCAAATGAAAGCAGAGACAGCAGGCAGTTGATAGTGGTAGTCTTTCCCGAACCGTTAGGTCCCAGAAGTCCGAAAACCTCCCCCTCCTTTATCTCGAGACTGAAATGGTCCAGCGCGACAAGATCCTTATAACGCTTGACCAGATTGTCTATCTTCACAACAGTTTTTTCCATATTATATCCTCCCATTTGTTTAATGTAATTACAGTATAATATATTTTCCGAAAAAATGTAAGTGTCAAATGTCATTTCTTAATGTGACAAATGTCATTTCAGAGGTTAGATGTTAGAGGTAAGAGGTTAGAAGATTTAAATTACGCTTGAAAAATGCTGTCCGATATGTTATAATAAATTCAGCTTTAACTTTCACGGACAGAGGACGGTGAGACAATGAACAGGCTTGCGGACAAGTCGGTCATTCTGATGATATGCGTTATAGCCGCTATGTCGGGGGGCAGCTTTATTGCGCCTGTCATTACTCTGCTTGCGTCTGTGGGCTGTTCCTCCTTAGCTCAGTTTCTGAGCGGGAGAAAATCAGCCAAAGCGATAGTCGTTATCGCTTCGGCGATGTGTATTTTCGTGCCCGAATTTTTCTGCGGAGCGCCTATTATGCTTTACGACGCTCTATGCGAGAAAAAGTGGCAGCTTGCACTTCCCTGTTTGACGGTAATTATAAATCTTTCCCATTTTAACGCTTTGCAGCTGGCAGTCATCTTTGCGGGACTTATCATTGCGTTTATGCTGTATACCCGCACCCAAGCCTTGACGGAGACCCGCCAAAAGCTTAATTCATTCAGAGACGTTTCCGTTGAACGCACCGACAGCCTCGAACAGCAGAACAGACAGCTTACCGAAAAGCAGGACAGCGAGATATATCTCGCCACTCTTGCGGAGCGAAACCGCATTGCAAGGGAGATACACGACAACGTGGGACATATGATAACCCGCTCTATTTTGCAGGTAGGCGCGTTTCAGGTCATCAACAAGGACGAAAATCTGAAAGAACCGCTGGAAAGCCTTAAAGAAACTCTTAACAACGCTATGACCGGCATACGGCAGAGCGTGCATAATCTTCACGACAATTCCATAGATCTGAGATCGGCAGTTGAGGAATGTATCAAAACCGCAGGAGGGCGTTTTGAAGTTACCCTCGATTACGACGTAACGGGCGAGGTAGACAAAAGCATAAAGCTTTGTCTTATCGGCGTTACAAAGGAAAGTATTTCCAACTGCATAAAGCATTCAAACGGAGATAAGATCGGCGTTATCCTGAGAGAGCACCCCGCGTTCTATCAGCTTGCCGTCGAGGATAACGGCAGCTGCGGGAAAATCAGATCGGGCGGCATAGGTCTTATAAATATGAAGGACAGAGCCGACAGGGCGGGAGGAATAATCAATTTTACTCCGTCGGAAAAGGGCTTTAAGGTGTTTTTGTCGGTGCCTAAAAACGGAAGATACAATTAATTCCAAAGGGGAGATACATATATGAAGATTGTAGTAGTAGACGATGACAAGCTTGTCGCTCTGTCGCTGAAAACGATACTTGAAAGTACGGGGAAAATTACGGTAGCCGCTATAGGAGACAGCGGCGAAAGCGCGGTCTCGCTGTATACGGAGCATTCTCCCGACGTTATGCTTATGGACATAAGAATGCAGGGTATGAGCGGACTGGAGGCGGGAGAAAAGATACTCGCCCTTGATAAGAACGCGCGCATACTGTACCTTACAACATTTTCGGACGACGAATACATTGTAAAAGCGTTGACTATGGGAGCAAAGGGATATATACTCAAACAGGACTTCGAGGGCATAGCTCCCGCGTTGGAGGCTGTAATGAGAGGACAGAGCATATTCGGTGAAAATATAATCAGCAAGCTTCCCGTGCTTATAAAGAGCAAGACGCAGTTTGATTTTGAAAAGTACGGCTTGCAGGAAAAGGAACGCGAGATAGTAGAGCTGGTGGCGGAGGGTTTAAGCAACAAGGAGATCGCCTCCGAGCTGTATCTGAGCGAGGGTACGGTGCGCAATTATCTCAGCAGTATACTTGAAAAGCTGAAACTCAGGGACCGTACTCAGCTTGCGGTGTTTTACTATACGGATATAAGACATACGGAAGAATGACGGCTTTGCATGATCAGGAAAAAGCAGCTGCAAACTAATCATATCATAAAAATTAATATTTTTTTAGCAAATCAATGTTGACAAATTCTTATAGATAGTGTATAATCATATGAATATCAAAACAGAAAAAAGTAAAATTAAAGCAATGTAGGAGGTAAAATTATGCTGGAAACAAACGCAAATAACAAATTCGTAAAAGAAGGTCTTACATTTGACGACGTCCTGCTTATCCCGGGAGAGTCCGACTGCACGCCGGATATGGTGGATCTCCACACTCACCTTACAAAGGATATCGTGCTGAATACTCCTATTATGACCTCCGCTATGGACACGGTTACAGAGTCCAAAATGGCAATCGCTATCGCAAGAGAGGGCGGTATCGGTATCATTCACAAGAATATGACGATCGCTCAGCAGGCTGAGGAGGTCGATAAGGTAAAGCGTTCGGAAAACGGCGTTATCGTCAATCCGTTCTCGCTTACCGCCGATAAGACTGTTGCGGAGGCGGACAAGCTTATGGGCAAATATAAAATTTCAGGCGTGCCTATCGTTGACGAAAACGGCAGACTTGAGGGTATCCTCACCAACAGAGACCTGAGATTTATCACTGATTTCAGCATAAAGATCGGCAGCGTTATGACAAAGGAAAACCTTGTTACCGCTCCTGTGGACACCGATCTCGAGGGCGCTCAGAAGATACTTATGAAGCATAAGATCGAAAAGCTCCCGCTGGTGGACGCAAACGGCATTCTCAAGGGCCTTATTACTATAAAGGATATTGAAAAGGCTGTTCAGTATCCAAATTCCGCAAGGGACAAAAAGGGCAGACTTCTCTGCGGCGCAACTATCGGTATGACGCAGGATATCCTCGACAGAGCGGGCGCGCTTATTGACGCTCAGGTGGACATTCTTACTCTGGACTCCGCTCACGGTCATTCTATGAACGTTATCAATGCGCTGAAAAAGGTCAAGGCGGCATTCCCCGACACGCCCGTTATCGCAGGAAACGTCGCTACCGCCGAGGCTGCCAAGGCTCTCTGCGAGGCGGGAGCGGACGCTATCAAGGTAGGTATCGGACCGGGTTCTATCTGTACGACAAGAGTTGTAGCGGGTATCGGAGTTCCTCAGATAACGGCGGTTTACGACGCTGCATGCGCTGCCGCAGAGTACGGCGTACCTGTTATCGCAGACGGCGGTATCAAGTATTCGGGCGACATTGTAAAGGCTCTTGCCGCAGGCGCAAGCGTGGTAATGCTCGGTTCTCTGCTGGCGGGCTGCGACGAGGCTCCCGGCGAGACTGAGATCTATCAGGGCAGACAGTTCAAGGTCTACAGAGGTATGGGCTCTCTCGCCGCTATGAATAAGGGTTCTAAGGACAGATATTTCCAGACCAATTCCAAGAAGCTTGTTCCCGAGGGCGTTGAGGGAAGAGTTGCTTACAAGGGACCCGTTTCCGACACCATTTATCAGCTTGTGGGCGGTATCCGTGCTGGAATGGGCTACTGCGGCTGTCACAATATCGGCGAGCTTGGCGAAAAAGCTAAGTTCATCAAGATCACAGGAGCAGGTCTCAAGGAGTCCCACCCTCACGATATTTATATCACAAAGGAAGCTCCCAACTATTCTGCGGGTATCTGATTGGTAAATATGTATGAATATGTTTCTTAGACTTGCATTCCTTTTTGCGGTCGGGAGCATGATAGGCTGGATCATTGAGTTTTTTTACAGAAAATTCTTTGACCCCGTTAACGTTGAAAGAAAATGGCTGAATCCGGGATTTTTGACAGGTCCGTACCTGCCGCTGTACGGGTTCAGCCTTATTGTTCTCTATCTGCTTGCACGGCTTGAGGAATACGTTCCGTTTGACAATTTATTGCTTAAACGGCTCACGCTTTTTCTGGTTATGGCGGTCTGCATAACGGCGATCGAATATCTTACAGGTATGATTTTTATAGTCAAGCTGAAAATTATGCTGTGGGATTACAGCCAGTTCTGGAAAAATTACAAGGGCGTGATATGTCCGCTGTACTCTTTCTTCTGGGTGCTGCTCAGCGCATTTTATTATTTCTGCATAAATCCCTATATTCTGGATGCTCTCCAATGGCTTTCTGAAAATCTTGCGTTTTCGTTTGTAGTGGGACTTTACTACGGCGTGTTTTTTATGGATCTGGGAATATCCATACGAAACCTTGTGAATATATCCGAGTTCGCCTATAAAAATCAAATCGTTGTTTTTATCGACGAGCTTAAAGAGCAGATAAACGCGCTCCGCGAGAAAGACCACGAAAGACCGCAGTTCTTTGCGTCTCTCAGATTTTCGGATACTCTCCACAAAAGTCTTGAAAGCTATCGGGAAAACCGCGAGAAAAAGGATAAAAAGGATTTTAAGTATTTACGGGAAAAGCTTGAAAAACGCAGACGTAAATAGAACGGCAGAAAAAACTTTGCAAAAAAATTTGCTCAGGCTATTGACAAATTGTTAGTTTTGGCTTATAATGTAAACAATATAAAAGAGAGTAGCCGGCGGCGGCGTACCGAGAGGGGTCGCTGTTTATGCTTGCGTCAATACGGTGAGGACGGAAAGTCCGAACCCGCATCATATCTAAACGGCGAGACTTTTATTGAATAAATTACAGCTATGCGCTTTTACGGGCGCAGTGTGTGATTTACCCAATAAAAGCCTCGCTTTTTTTGTTTTTTCAGGGTAATTCACATCACAGCGGTGAGTATGCTTTGAAAGGACGTGGGATAACAGAATTTTTTGCAGCTATCGGGGAAAAATTTTTATGAAATTTAAGTAAAGGATTTGGTAGATTATGACTAATCAGTATCAGCGCAGGCTTGACGACTTATACGGCGAGCTTGGCTCGGGAGAAAACGGTCTGTCTGCGGAGCAGGCTCAGAAAAACATTGAAAAATACGGAAAAAACATTATAACAGAAGGAAAGAAAAAGCCTGTGTGGCTGATTTTCTTAGAGCAGTTCAAGGACTTTCTTGTTATCATACTTATTATTGCGGCAGTAGTTTCGGCGTTTATGAAGGACGTTGAAAGCTGTGCGGTCATACTGTTTGTAATTACTATGAACGCGGTGCTGGGAACTGTCCAGACCGTCAAGGCGGAGAAGTCCCTCAATAATCTTAAACAGCTTTCGGCTCCGTCGGCTAAGGTACTGCGAAACGGAGAAAAAGCGGTAATACCCTCTGAGGAAGTCGCTGTGGGCGACGTACTGCTTATAGAGGCGGGCGACCAGATATGCGGCGACGGACGTCTTATAGAATGCGCCTCCTTGCAGGTCAACGAGTCTGCGCTTACGGGCGAGAGCCTTAATATCGACAAGGATATGTCCGAAATAACAGGCGAAAGACCTCTTGCGGAACGCAGCAATATGGTTTATTCGGGTTCCTTTGTGACCTACGGCAGAGGAAAAATGCTTGTGACCGAAACGGGTATGGACACCGAGGTAGGCAAGATCGCAAGCCTTATCCAGAACGCCTCCGAAAGAAAAACGCCTTTGCAGAATACTCTCGACGAGTTCGGAAAAAAGCTTTCCATAGTCATTCTTATTATCTGCGCCGTAGTTTTCGCGCTGAGCCTTATCAATGTGGACGTTATCGATAAGGACAGCATTATGAACTCCTTTATGTTCGCCGTAGCTCTGGCGGTTGCGGCTATTCCCGAGGCTTTAAGCTCTATAGTAACTATTGTGCTTAGCTTCGGTACTCAGAAAATGGCTAAGGAAAACGCCATTATGCGTAAATTACAGGCAGTCGAGGGTCTGGGCAGCGTGTCTGTTATCTGTTCGGACAAAACGGGTACTCTTACCCAGAATAAAATGACCGTAAGAAAAATTATGACCGAAGGCAGAATTATCGACACCGACGCGGTCACTACAGACAGTTCCGCCGTAAATTCTATGACAAGGGCAATGATACTCTGTAACGACTCCACCTGCAAGGACGGCGTTGAGATAGGCGACCCCACTGAGACCGCTCTCATAAATTTCGGCGTAAAGCTCGGTCTCGATCCCGAAAAGATAAGGGAGGATTATACCAGAATTTCGGAGATACCTTTTGACTCCGACAGAAAGCTTATGTCTACGCTCCACGATATCGACGGAGAAAGAATTATGTACACAAAAGGCGCGGTCGATGTCCTGCTCAACAGAACTCACCTTACTCAGCGTGAAAAGGAAGAGGTCTCAAAGTCCGTTGAGGAGCTTTCCGAAAAGGGACTTCGTGTGCTTGCCTTTGCATACAGAAAATTTGACGGCGATACCCTGAGCGTTAACGACGAGGACGGTTTTGAATTCTTAGGTCTTATCGCTATGATGGACCCTCCCAGACCCGAGAGCAAGGCGGCTGTACACGAGTGCAGACTGGCGGGGATAAAGCCTGTGATGATAACGGGAGACCATATCGTGACAGCCTCCGCTATAGCAAAGGAGATCGGCATTCTGGACGAAAACTCCAAGGCTGTGGAGGGCAGAGAGCTTGACGGCTACTCCGACGAGGAGCTTGTGGATTTTGTAAAGGATAAGGCGGTTTACGCTAGGGTAACTCCCGAGCACAAGATAAGAATTGTCAAGGCTTGGCAGGCAAACGGCTGTATAGTTTCCATGACGGGCGACGGAGTAAACGACGCTCCCGCGCTGAAACAGGCGGACGTAGGAGTTGCAATGGGCATAACGGGCACTGAGGTCTCAAAGGACGCCGCCTCAATGGTGCTTGCGGACGACAACTTTGCAACTATCGTCAAGGCGATAAAGAACGGACGAAATATTTACGAAAATATCAAAAAATCCATTATGTTCCTGCTGTCGGGCAACTTTGCGGGAATTCTGGTAGTGCTGTTCAACTCCCTACTGGGGCTTCCCGTGCCCTTTGCGGCGATACATTTGCTGTTTATAAATCTGCTTACAGACTCCCTGCCCGCTATCGGTCTGGGACTTGAGCCCCACACCGACGAGGTAATGAAAAACAAGCCGAGGAACGCAAACGAGTCCATACTTACAAAAAGCTTTATGGGCAAAATAGGCGTTTACGGACTGATAATCGGCGCGGCGACCATAGCCTCCTTCCTTATCGGAAACCGCACGGGCGCAGACGTCGCAATGACAATGGCGTTTGCTACCTTGTGCTCGGCAAGGCTTTTCCACGGCTTCTCCTGCAAGAGAGACGGCGCGGTTATTTTCTCCAAAGATCTGTTTAACAACAAGTTCGGCATTTTTGCTTTCCTTGCGGGAATGCTTTTCCTGAACCTTGTGCTGTTTGTGCCTCCTCTCAAAGGACTTTTCAAGATCGCAGAATTGACAGGTATGCAGTATGTATGGCTTTACGCTCTGAGCTTCGGCTCTATGCTTGTTGTACAGGCGGTCAACGGATTTGTTTACGGACGGAAAAAGAAATAATACGCAATAAATTCCCGCAGACGTTATTCACTGTCTGCGGGGATTTTATTTATATCAGCTCAAAGGCTTGCAATTTCGGTAAAGCTGTGCTATAATATCTAGGAGTAGGATATCCGCAAGTATACTCTTTCTCATTTCTTACATCTTAACTCTTACTTCTAAAAGGCGGTGATTTTTGTGGACAAGGAGCTTGCTGATACGCTGATAAACGTTATTATCGGCTGTGCTTTTATTATGGCGTTCATTGTCGCCGCCTGCCTTGTTACACCTAAGCTCGCCCGCCTTATTGAAAAGAAATTTCCTCAGCTTAAAGAAAGTCCCGAAAGGATGGAGGAAAATGCGAAGGGACAGTCTCCCGAGGATAATTCTCCTGTGCAGGAGAATGTAAAGAGCGTTTTTGAAAGCTCTAAAATAGAGGGCTTTGACCCGAATTACAAAATCTATAATAAAGACATATATGGAGTTGATTTTAAACATGGCAAAAAACAAAAAAATGGTTGACGCTATCACGTCAATGGACGAGGATTTCGCAAAGTGGTATACGGATATATGCACAAAGGCTGAGCTTATAGCTTACACCAGCGTAAAGGGCTGTATGGTCATCAGACCTTACGGCTACGCTATCTGGGAGAACATTCAGAAAAATCTTGACGGACGTTTCAAGGCTCTCGGTCACGAAAATGTGTGTATGCCTATGTTCATTCCCGAAAGTCTGTTACAGAAAGAAAAGGATCACGTTGAGGGGTTTGCTCCCGAGGTCGCGTGGGTGACCCACGGCGGTTCGGAAAAGCTTGAGGACAGGCTCTGCGTAAGACCGACCTCCGAGACGCTTTTCTGCGAGCATTACGCTAATATCGTGCATTCCTACAGAGACCTGCCTAAGCTTTATAATCAGTGGGTCTCCGTTGTAAGGTGGGAAAAGACCACAAGACCGTTCCTGCGCTCGAGAGAATTCCTGTGGCAGGAGGGTCACACCATTCACGAAACCGCCGAGGAGGCTGTTGCCGAGACAGAGCAAATGCTGAACGTTTACGCGGATTTCTGCGAGCAGGATCTTGCAATGCCCGTTGTCAAGGGAAGAAAGACCGACAGCGACAAGTTTGCGGGCGCGGAGGCTACCTACGCTATCGAAGCTCTTATGCACGACGGTAAGGCTTTGCAGGCGGGTACTTCCCATTACTTCGGCAACGGATTTGCAAAGGCGTTCAACATTCAGTTTACGGGCAGAGACAATAAGCTTGCATATCCTCACCAGACCTCCTGGGGCGTGACAACGAGACTTATCGGAGCAATAATTATGACACACGGCGACGACAACGGACTTGTACTGCCTCCTGCCGTTGCTCCTATTCAGGCTGTAATTATTCCTATACAGCAGTTCAAGGAGGGCGTCCTCGATAAGGCTAACGAGCTGTACGAGACGCTTAAGTCCGCAGGAATAAGAGTTAAGGTAGACGACAGCGAGCAGTCCCCGGGCTGGAAATTTGCAGAGTATGAGATGAAGGGCGTACCTGTAAGAATTGAGATAGGTCCTAAGGATATTGAAAATAATCAGTGCGTTATCGTTACAAGGCACAACAGAGAAAAGACCTTCTGTTCCCTTGAAAATCTTGCCGATACGGTAGCCGAAAAGCTCGAGGAGGTAAGAAAGGGCATTTATGAAAAGGCTCTTAAAAATCGCGAGAACAAGACCTACCGCTGCAAGACCATAGACGAAATTACAGCGGCTCTTGAAGAAAAGGGCGACGGCTTTGTAAAGGCGATGTGGTGCGGCGAAGAAGAATGCGAAGACAAGGTGAAAGAGCTTACAGGCGTAGGCTCAAGATGCATTCCCTTTGAGCAGGAAAACCTCAGCGATGTCTGCGTATGCTGCGGAAAGCCCGCAAAGAAAATGGTTCTGTGGGGCAAAGCTTACTAAATACAGATTTGACAGCCGTCCGATTTTTGCGGACGGCTGTTTTATGATATTCTAATTTCAAATATTCCTTAATTAATATATGACATATAAATTAAGTGATAACAGTTGTTTTTTCAGAAAAAAGCTTGACAATGACGTCCAATTGTGTTATAATAATTAAGCTGAATGAATAAAGGCAGCAAAAATCAAATATGCGGCAGTGCTGGAATAGGCAGACAGGCACGTTTGAGGGGCGTGTGTCAATCGACGTATGGGTTCAAGTCCCATTTGCCGCACCACACTTGTGCAATAAAATAGATGCACACCTCGAAAAGCTCGTATTTACGAGCTTTTTTTGCGTTTTGAGGGTAAAAATTTCAGGTGTAAAACCGTAGATGCTTTTTCGTAAAAAAAGGATCTGAACCCTCAACAATTAAACATCGTCAAACAAAACGGCAGACTTTGAGTATATTTTGCTCTAAGCCTGCCGTTTTGTTATGAAAAAACTTTCACAAAGTTTTCAATACAAATTTATTGGATCTGCCGATTTTGTTGGTATCTCTTAAAACAGAGAAACCAATAGGATCGGCTTTTTTGTTTTTTAGAGAGGTGGTGATCCTAATGTGGCAGAGGCTGTATTAACAGATGAGAAAATAAATTTGACAGGAGGAATGTGAAATGTATTACAATAAAGAAAACGTTGAAAGGCTGCGACAGAGATATCCCGAAGGAACTCGCATCTGCCTTGACAGAATGAACGATGACCCGTTCCCTGTTGAGTCGGGGACGTTTGGCAAGGTCGATCACGTCGATGATATCGGCACTGTGCATTGCGTTTTTGATAACGGAAGAACGCTCGGAGTTATCCCTGGTGTGGACGATTTCTATATCGTAAGTGAAGATAGTGAACAAACAGAAAATGAAGAAATGAATATGTCAATGTAACGGTTAAGTTTTGAAAAAGACTTAGCCGTTTTTTTATTGAAAAAATCGGAAGGAGATGATTCGTACTGATAAAATATTTTGATATTTTCGCAGGTATCGGCGGATTTCGCTCAGGACTTGAAAAAGCGGGCGGCTTTGAGTGCGTCGGTTACTGTGAGATAGATAAGTATGCAAAGAAAGCATACGAAACGTTGTATGATACGGAAAACGAGGTGTATTACGATGACGCAAGAAAAATTGACCCAAACGAACTGCCCGATCTCGACCTTATTTGCGGAGGATTCCCTTGTCAAAGCTTTTCAATCGCTGGAAAAAGGGGCGGCTTTGACGATGCAAGAGGAACTCTCTTCTTTGAAATTGCCAGGATTGCCGCCATTAAAAAACCTAAGTATCTGCTCCTTGAAAATGTTCCCGGGCTGCTATCGCATGACAAAGGCAGGACGTTTGCGACAATCCTCGGTACGTTGGATGAATTGGGGTACGATGTCGAATGGCAGGTGCTTAACAGCGCAAATTTTGGAGTTGCCCAGTCAAGAAAAAGAGTGTTCATTGTCGGATTTCATAGAGAAAAGTGTTCCGGAAAAGTATTGTCTTTCACAGACGCAAATCCAAAAACTCTTGTCCAAAGAATTCCCGGAAAGGAAGGAAACCGAGTCTACTCCGTTGAGGGACTGAGCATAACGCTTACAAGCCAGGCAGGCGGTTTCGGCGGTAAAACAGGACTTTATGAGATAATCGGCCTGCCGATAAAATCAAAAACTAAGTCAGGCTATCAGATAGCTCTGCCCGGAGACAGCATCGACCTTGCATATCCAAATATGAATTCAAGGCGTGGAAGAGTGGGCAAGGAGATAGCTCATACCCTTACAACAAGCTGTAATCAGGGATATTACGCATTGGGGATAGATATGAATCCTGAACCGAAGGTCACAGAGCTTGCAAGATGTATCACCGCAAGGCAGGACAGCGGTATCGGTCATCACAAAGGCGAAAAATCCGGAGTGTTCCTCATAACAGACCCGATAGCTGTGCTTGACCCTGCAAAAGCAGAAACAAGACAGCAAGGCCGAAGATTTAAACTTCCCAACGAGCCGATGTTTACTTTGACCGTTACCGACAGACATGGCGTTGTTTACTGCGGATATATCCGAAAGCTTATGCCTTTGGAGTGCTGGCGTTTGCAGGGCTTTACAGATGAGCAGTTCAACAAGGTCAAAGCCACAGGAATGTCTGACGCTCAGCTTTACAAACAGGCAGGAAATGCGGTAACAACAAATGTTATTGAGGCTATTGGAAAGTATATTTCAGAGATCGACAAGGAGAATGGAAATGGATAATATGGTGAAAACATTTGTGAATGAGGAGTTTGGCTCGGTGAGAACTATCGAGGAAAACGGGAAAATACTTTTCTGCGGTTCTGATGTTGCAAAGGCATTAGGGTACAGAAGGCCAAAAGATGCGATAACAGCTCATTGTAAGGGGGCTGTAAAACGGCGCTGTTGACAAACCGCCTTTGCATTAAATAAAAAAAGCCCGGAATCTAAC
>JAUNOG010000093.1 GCA_030531185.1 Ruminococcus sp. | reverse complement strand
ATACACCTCTCTCGATTTCATATAATTCATATATAGATAATATGAATTATATATATTATACCACCTTAGCAGCATTGTGTCAAGCTCTTATACAAAACTTTATTAAATTGTTCAAATTTATATTATTCCAATAGGAATTATATGTATAATATGTTTTTACACAAGGATAATTGTTTATAAAATATGTAAGAAATCACAAATTTCGTTAAAAGCTATTGACTTTTGCATTATCTTGGGGTAAAATAAATGCATATTATTCATATCAGTTTTATATGATTTATGAAAACGAGGTTTTAAATATGCAGAAAATATTCCGGCTGCTGCTTCGTTTCAATTACAGAATGGGACGATGTAAGCGGCACAACGACTAAGAATAACGATCAGGAGATGCTATTATGTATATAGAACTAAAAAATATAAACAAATCCTTCGGAAGCTTCAAAGCCTCCGACGATGTGAGCTTTTCGATAGATAAGGGAAAGCTTATAGGACTTCTGGGACCCAGCGGCAGCGGAAAGACCACTATTCTAAGAATTCTGGCAGGTCTGGAAAAACAGGATTCGGGGGATATTTTCATCAATAACAAGAATGTGAACACTCTTTCGTCCAGCAGCAGAGGCATAGGCTTTGTTTTTCAGAATTATGCGCTTTTTCCATATATGACCGTTTACGATAACATTGCTTACGGACTTAAAGTGCAGAAAAGGGATAAAAAATACATAAAGGAAAGAATAACCGAGCTGCTAGAACTTGTGGGCTTGCCGGGACTTGAAAAGAGATATCCCGATCAGCTCAGCGGAGGACAGAAACAGAGAATTGCTCTTGCAAGAGCCTTGGCTCCCCAGCCTGAGCTGTTACTGCTTGACGAACCGTTTGCAGCGATCGATGCAAAAGTACGAAAAGAACTGCGGACATGGCTCAGAGAGACCATTGACAAAATAGGTATAACCAGTATTTTTGTAACGCACGATCAAGACGAGGCTATCGAGGTCGCCGATGAGATAGTGATCACAAATAAGGGCAGAGTAGAGCAGGTCGGAAATCCCGTTGAGATATATCTTGAGCCTAAAACGCCTTTTGTCGCTCAGTTTATAGGACAGTCGGCAATTATAGAGGATTACAGCAAACTTAAAGGGTTTGAAAATGACAGCGGCAAAACCTCGGCTATAATACGTCCGGAGTTCATTGAGATCAATAAATACGAGGACAACAGTTATCATCAGTTTGAAAGTTCAATGGAAGACGCCACGGTTGAAGATGTTTCCTTTAGAGGAAACGCTTTTGAGGTACGTGCCGATATCGGAGGAATAAAGGTAACGGGTCGTTATCCGCTTAATTCCCCAAGGCTGAAAAAGGGAGACAACGTTAAGGTGCTTATCAAAAAGCTTTACGTCGTCGACGAAAACAGTACAGGAATTCTTATAAACAAGGCTCTTGACGACTCTGATATCTACTACATATAAGGAGGACGATCATATGGAAAATACAAATAAAAAGTCCTCGGTAAATATCGGACAGAAAATTTTAAAATGCGGAATTGTCTCGTGGATAATCATTATCACAATATGGGGACTTGGTTCTTTAGCGTATGATGAGTATTTTCTGCCAAGTCCTAAAGAGACGATAGACAGTTTAAAGCTTCTCATACAGAACGGTACTCTTGGCGGAGATATTGCCGCAAGCGTTGGCAGAGTGGTAAAGGGCTGGCTGCTCTCTATAGTATTTGCGGTTCCGCTCGGACTTCTGGTAGGAAATTTCAAACCTGTACGCTGGCTGGTTGAGCCTATTCTCAGCTTTTTCAGATTTGTTCCTGCGATAGCCCTCACTACGCTTTTTCTGATGTGGTTCGGCGTAGGAGAAGAATCTAAAGTTGCGCTGATTTTCTACGCGGCTTTCTTTCCTATTTTTGTCAATACTATTGCGGGAGTGGCGTCAACGGACAAATCTCTTATAGAGGCGGCGTCCTGTATGGGAGCGAAAAAAGCAAGGGTATTCTTTACGGTTGTAGTTCCGTCGGCTGTTGCAAATATCTACACGGGTATACGTCTTGGATTAAGCTCGGCTATCATATGCGTTATCGCCGCAGAAATGCTTGTGGGCAGCGACGGTCTGGGATATCTTATCAACAGCTCCAAGCTTTATTACAAAACAAGCTGGGCGTTTGCGGGAATAGTAACCCTTGCGCTGATAGGCTTTACAGCGGATCGAATTCTACAATTTATAGGTAAAAAGAAATTAAAGCACTTCGGTGTTAAATAAATCATTATTTTAAGGAGTAGATTAAAATGAAAATAAAAAACATATTATCGGTATTGACAGCGGCAGCATTAAGCTTATCTTTGCTGGCAGCTTGCGGAAATTCAGGCGATAAAAATACGCCTGCAACTGTTAAAAGCGACGACGGAAAAGAGCTTCAGGTGCTCAGAGTAGCTAATATGACGGGTCAGCCTGATCAGTACGCTGATTATATAGGTACGGAACAGGGTATTTTTGAAAAATACGGTATCTCATTGGAAACTTCCGAGTTTGTTGCAGGTATAAATACTGTGGACGCTATCGTCAACGGTACCGCCGATACAGGATTACTTGCGGATTTTGCCGCAGTAAACAGATTTGGCAATACGCTTGCCGACACAAATCTTGTTATTTGCTCCGATCTTTCCACAGGAGCTGAACAAAAGTCAGACTCGGAATTGACGGACGACGGCGGCATATATGTTGCTCCGCAGTATGCAGATGATATAAGCGCTCTTGACGGAAGCGAGGGCTGGATCACTAATATAGGTACGGTATCGGAATATTATAATTGGCAGGCGCAGACTTATCTGGGACTTGACCCGAGCAAGCAGAAAATTGTTCAGACGGATTCCGTTTCTACACAGCTTGCGGTAGTACATAACAGCGAAGCATCTGCCGCAGTCGTAACAGGATCTCTGTCGGATAAGTATAAGGAAGAGGGCTGGGTCAAGATAGCAAGTACTGATGAAATAGGCATAAATATTTCCGCTTATCTTATAACTACACGCGAGTTTGCGGAAAATAACACAGATCTGCTTGCGGATTATTTTAAGGCTTTAGATGAAAGCGTAAAATATATTAATGAAAATCTTGATGATTCGGCAAAGAAGATATCGGAAAAATTCGGCATAGAAGAGGAAGATTTTAAGCTTAACTGGAGCCAGTACAGCATAAAATACGGTCTTTCTGAGGAGGGTGCGGCGCACCTTGACGAAATAAACAACTGGGCGTTTGAAAACGGCAAATATCCCGAGGCGTACAATATCAGACAGTTTTATTATACAAAGGCGGTGGAAAAGGCATTTCCCGACAATGTAACGGTTGATCTCTCATCAGTAGAAAAGTAAGAAAGGAGCATAATTATGGGTTATCCAAGCATATTTCCAACAGGGACATTAATTTACAACAAAGAAAAGGCATACGGCGGATATACGATTTTTCCGTCTGCAAAGGGCGCATTGCTTATCGATATGAACGGCAGAGAAGTTCAGCTATGGGCGGGCTTGGGAGGATTTCCCAATAAAATTCTTCCCGGCGGATACGTAATGGGTACAACAGGCGCAAGAGGCGGAAAGTACTCTTATCAGGATCAGCTTGATCTGGTTCAGGTAGACTGGGACGGCAATATCGTATGGAAGTTCGACAGAACGGAGCTTGTAGCCGATCCGGGCAAAGAGCCGGTATATATGGCAAGACAGCACCACGATTATCAGCGCGAAGGCTCTACCGTAGGATATTACTATCCCGGCGGAGAGCCAAAGACCGACAGCGGAAATACCTTAATTCTTACACACGAAAATCTCTATAATCACAATATATCCGACAAGAGACTTATAGACGATAAAATTATCGAGGTCGACTGGGAGGGCAATATTCTATGGAGCTGGAGAGCAAGCGACCATTTTGACGAGCTTGGTTTTGATGAAGCGGCAAAAAATATCCTATTCAGAAATCCGGGACTTCATGGAGAAGCGGGCGGCGACTGGATGCATATTAATAACTTCTCTACCTTGGGAGAAAATAAATGGTACGACGCAGGCGACGAGCGTTTCCACCCGGACAATATCATTTTCGACGCAAGAAATTCCAACATACTCGGAATAATCGAGAAAAAGACCGGCAAGATCGTCTGGAGACTGGGTCCCGATTTCAATGAGAGCGAAGCCACAAGAAAGCTTGGCTGGATAATCGGCCAGCATCATCTTCATATGATCCCGAAGGGTCTTCCCGGCGAGGGCGATCTGCTTGTATTTGACAACGGAGGAGAGGGCGGATACGGCGTTCCGAATCCCGCGTCTCCTACAGGAGTAAACAATGCACACAGGGATTATTCAAGAGTTTTGCAGTTTGATCCCGTTACGCTCGAGATAAAATGGCAGTATACGCCTCTTGAATCGGGGAACTTCCTGTTTACCGACGCCTCAAAGTTTTACAGTTCATACATTAGCTCCGCGCAGAGATTACCGAACGGAAACACGCTTATCACCGAGGGTTCAGACGGTCATCTGATCGAAGTAACTCCTGAGCATAAAATTGTATGGGAATACATAAATCCGTATTTTAACACTATGTTCGGCAGTTTCAAAAATAATATGATATATCGCGCATACAGAGTTCCTTATGAATGGATACCTCAGCTTGAAAAGCCCAACGAAGTTTCTATCGAGCCTATAGACGTTTCCACTTTCAGAGTACCCGGTTCTCCTGTGGGCGCGGGTTTGGGAAAGATCACTACAGTTGACGGAGTAGACCCCAACAAAAAGAATATGACCGGCGGCGGAGACAGCGGCGACGAGGACGAAAAAATTGATTTCTGCGTAGCTTCAGTGAATAAAAGTGATATTAACTAATTCCGAACAAAATGTTTTCTTTACAATCCGATGAATCAGATTAACAAATTGGTAAAAAGTCCCCGCAAACGTTCTGTTTACGGGGTTTCCCATTGGAGCTGATAGTCGGACTCGAACCGACGACCATGGGCTGTCAATAAAGCGACGTCATATCGTATTTTAATTTTTCGTGTGTAATCGCCGTAAAATTGGGCGATTATGCCGCTTTGGACAGTCCGTTCTCCGTGTTGAGTTTACCTACAAACCTGTAGTAAATCTCAATCTGTTGAAATATTCTGCCGTCCTCAGATTGCTCCTTGTGATGAACAACAATTTTGTCTATCAGCTCGTTGAGTATTGAGGCATCCAGCTTGTCTATTATCGTGTACTTTTTGATAACATTGATGAAGTTATCCGCGCAGTCTGATTGCCTTTTTAACTCATCAATTTTTGACTTGAGAATTGGCAATTTATTACGAATTTCTGTTTGTTCATTTTCATAGCCTTGCGACATTGATTCATATCGTTCGTCGCTTATCCTGCCAAGTACATTATCCTCATAAAGTCGGCTGATTATCTTGTCAAGCTCCTCACAGCGTTTCTGTTTCTGCTCGTATTCGAGTGTAATCTGTGTGGCTTGCTTTTCTGAATCGGACTGATATTTACTGCTTAAAAATGATCTGAATTTATCTGCATCTTTACGGTACTGAAACAGATTACGCTGAATGTCTATCAGTACCAGATCGTAAATTGTATCAAACGTAATGTAGTGCGAGGCGCAGTAATCTTTTCCGTGAGTTTTGTACATCCAGCAGGAATAAGCCCCATGATAACTGC
This sequence comes from Ruminococcus sp., assembly GCA_030531185.1. GTDB lineage: Bacteria > Bacillota > Clostridia > Oscillospirales > Ruminococcaceae > Hominimerdicola. The sequence goes on along the minus strand of JAUNOG010000093.1, from coordinate 45 downwards.
CGTCTTTGCGTTGCTTTTGCGAGTAGGTTAATGCGTGACCGCAGT
>JAUNOG010000031.1 GCA_030531185.1 Ruminococcus sp. | reverse complement strand
TGCCAAAAAGATCACCTCCCAAAAGACCGCTTTCTTTCAGAGCGGGATACATCGCGAACAGCCTGAAAATCTTAATCAGCCTGTCAATTTTCACCTGATTTTCCTCTTTAAGCAAGGGTCTCAGAGCAAGGAGCAGGTCAATATTTTTGTCGTTTTTATTTGCGTTCTGCATTACCTGTCCCAGCTGCATAATTTTTGCCATATCGATCTGCGGCGGAGCGTTCTGCTGTCCGCCGCCAGTCAGACCTTGCAGCAGCGCCGAAAAATCAGGCATATTATTCTGTCCGTTCTGCTGAGGAGCGGGCGCAGGAGGATTACTCGTGTTACTTTGTGAGTTCTGATTATTCTGCGGCATTTCCGCCGTCAGCATATTAGCAAGCTCCTTTATCTGGTTCATACTTTCCTCGTCGTTAAGTACGTTCTGGAGCTTATTCATTAGATCGTCCAATACCTACACCCCCTTTTTAATGCACAATGCACAATTCACAATTTTCTGTCCCGTTTTTTAGAAACGAACCGCGTACAACGCGGGCGGATAATATCCGCCCCTACAATTCATCAACTACAAGCGCAGTAAAATAATATCGCCGAAGGCGCACATTCATTGTGCATTGTGCATCGTTAATTGTGCATTGACATCGATTATTTTCCCGACAGCTTTTTATAGATTGCCTGCGCCTGCGGAGTAGAGAGAATTTTTTCCGCCGTCGCCTTGTTGGACAAAGCCTGCGTGAGCATTGCCGCCTCGTTTTTGGGCATTCCCGCCAGAGCCTGCTCAAATGTACCGTCCTGCAGCTGTTTTTGCAGCTTTTCGGGAGTTGTGCCGAGCTTTTTCGACGCTACGGATAAAAGTCCCTGTAAAGCCTGAGGATTGATATTGTTTAAATTGTTAAAATTACTCATAAAAAATTCTCCTTATTTTATATTGTATTTTACTAATATTTATGTTATACTAATGTTAATTATTCGGGTTGCTTGTAAGCAGCACACTTTCGGAGGTCGGCTATGCGAATTGTAGTTTTTTCTGATACGCACGGTAATTATTCGGCTATGCATAAGGTTTTTAAAAGAAACGGCGACGCCGATCTTTTTATATTTCTGGGGGACGGCGAAAAAGACCTCGCTCCGCTGAAAAAGCTGTATCTCGATAAGAAGATTATAAGCGTTTCGGGCAACTGCGACGACGGAGGCAGCGCTCCTTTAAGCGATATCTATACCCTCCCCGACGGCAAAAGAATTTTCTTCACCCACGGACATAAATTCAATGTACGGTTTTCGGTGGACAGGCTCTTTTTCAAGGCTAAGGAGGAAAACTGCGATTTCGCCTTTTTCGGACACACCCATTGCCGCTACGCCGAAATGCGGGACGGGGTGCTTATTCTCAACCCCGGCAGCGCAGGCTGTCCCCGCGACGGAAAACCCGCCGCTTATGCGTGGGTAGATATTACCGACAGCGGAATTATTTACAATCACGTTGACCTATGATAACTTGCAGGACGGTTCTCCGTCCTGTTTTTGTGTTCCGTACATAATATTATATGTCCGCAGGAGGATTTTGTGTCCGCCAAATACCGACAAATTTTGATATTTCAGCTTGACGGGATTGAATTAATATGGTATAATATACATAGTGTATATGATTTTTAACATAAGCAAGATCGAGGTAATTAAAAATGAATTTAACGCATCTCAGATATATGGTGGAGGTCGAGCGGCTTGGCTCCATAACAAAAGCGGCGGCGGCTCTTTATATGGGACAGCCAAATCTTTCAAAGGCTATCAAGGAAATGGAGCGCGAGGTCGGAATTCCTATTTTCAAAAGGTCGGCAAAGGGCGTAGTCCCGACGGATAAGGGCAAGGCTTTTTTGCAGTACGCAAAAGCTATCCTTGTTCAAATGGACAAAATGGAAAATCTCTATAAGGACAGCTCAGACAGCGAGATAAGCTTTTCTCTGCTTCTGCCGAGGGCAAGCTATGTGACCTATGCTTTTACGGAGTTTTTAAATAAAATTGAAAAGACCGACTGCCTTGACGTCAAGTTCAGGGAAACCAATTCAATGGAAGCCATAAACTCGGTAGTGGAATGCGAATACGATATGGGAATTATCCGCTATCCCACGCCATACGAAGGATTTTTCCTTTCTCTGCTTGAGGAAAAGAACCTCAAAATACACAGCTCATGGGAGTACGACAGCGTGCTGATAATGAGCGAAAAAAGTCAAATGACCAAGGAAGAAAAGATCGATGAAAACGTGCTGGACAAATATATAGAGATACTCCACGGAGACAATACCGTGCCGAATATCTCCGCGGCATATCAGAAAAAGAACGCGGAGATAACGGGACATAAAAAGCACATATACGTCTATGAGAGGGGAAGTCAATTCGACATACTTTCCTCCTGCCCCGACGCGTTTATGTGGGTGTCTCCTATGCCTAAAGCCATACTTAAAAGATACGGACTTGTGCAGATAAAATGTCCCGATCTGAAAAAGACAAACAAGGACGTGCTTATTTATCAGAATAATTACCGTCTCAGCAGCGCAGACCAGATGTTTATAGAAGAGCTTGAAAAAGTGCGAAAGGAGATCTCCGTCGGCTGAGCGTGGAAAATCACGGCGGTATTGCCCCGCCAAAAGTTGATTTCCGTAAAAGTTAAGTACCTGATATAAGAAATAAGATAGGTGTCTGAGATACAGACAAAATATAAAAATACGCCTGCGGCGAACCTTTTCTAACCTCTTACCTCTAACTTCTTACCTCTGATGAAATCAAATTGATTTCCGTGAAAATCTCACTTCGTACACTTGACAAAATCCAAAGACGGTGATATAATAACAGTATATATTGTAAAGACTGTGACGGAGACAGTAGGTCGCTATGCGAAAGGCTCAGCGAACCGCAGAGAGTGTAAGTGCGGTGCGATTAGCTTGCGGTCGAATATCACTCCCGAGTTGCGCAACGGAAAGCTTTTCGCCTATCGGCAAACGGCAAGTATGTTCCGCCGCTTTTCCCGCGTTATGGGGAACGCATATGATCGTATGCTGTAAAACGGGTGGTTTAATGCGAAAGTGCGCTTTCGTTCCGGTTTTCGGAACGGGAGCTTTTTTGTTGCCTGAGTTTACGAATATTATTGAAAGGAATGATTTCTCGTGTACAAAAAGGTTGACACCAATCTGAACTTCGTTCAGAGAGAAAAGGAAGTCGAACACTTCTGGAAAGAAAACAAGATCTTTGAGAAAAGTATCGACGCGCGCAAAGAGGGCGAAAGCTATGTATTCTACGACGGACCTCCGACGGCTAACGGCAAGCCTCACATAGGTCACGTCCTTACCCGCGCTATCAAGGATATGATACCCAGATACCGCACTATGAAAGGCTATAAAGTCCCCAGAAAAGCGGGCTGGGATACTCACGGTCTCCCTGTTGAGCTTGAAGTCGAAAAAATGCTTGGTCTCGACGGCAAGGAGCAAATCGAGGAATACGGTCTCGAGCCTTTCATCAAAAAGTGTAAGGAGTCCGTATGGAAATATAAGGGTATGTGGGAGGATTTCTCAGGCACTGTCGGCTTCTGGGCTGATATGGATAACCCTTACGTTACCTATGACAATAACTTTATCGAGTCCGAATGGTGGGCTTTAAAGCAGATATACGACAAGGGACTGCTCTACAAGGGCTTTAAGATTGTTCCCTATTGCCCCCGCTGCGGAACTCCCCTTTCCTCTCACGAAGTAGCGCAGGGCTATAAGCTTGTTAAGGAGCGTTCGGCGGTAGTCCGCTTTAAGCTTAAAAACGAGGACGCTTATTTCCTTGCGTGGACGACCACCCCTTGGACCTTGCCCTCAAACGTTGCCCTTTGCGTAAACCCCGACGAAACATACTGCAAAGTCAAGGCTTGCGACGGAAAGGTCTACATTATGGCGCAGGCTCTGCTGGATAACGTTCTCGGCAAGCTTGCAAAGGACGGCGAACAGGCTTACGAGGTCATCGAGACCTATACTGGTAAAGACCTTGAATATACGGAGTATGTTCCTCTGTTTGAATGCACCGCAAAGGCGGCTGAAAAGCAGGGCAAAAAGGGACATTTCGTGACCTGCGACAGCTATGTTACAATGTCCGACGGTACGGGTATCGTTCATATCGCTCCCGCATTCGGCGAGGACGACTCCAAGGTAGGCAAAAAATACGACCTGCCCTTTGTCCAGTTCGTAAACGGCAAGGGCGAAATGACAGAGGAAACTCCCTATGCGGGACTTTTCGTCAAGAACGCAGACCCCGAGGTCATCAAGGATCTCGACGCAGAGGGCAAGCTCTTCGACGCTCCCAAATTCGAGCACGAGTACCCTCATTGCTGGAGATGTAATTCTCCCCTTATCTACTATGCAAGAGAGACTTGGTTTATCAAAATGACCGACGTCAAGGACAGGCTCATCGCAAATAACAACACCATAAACTGGATACCCGAGAGCATCGGCACAGGACGTTTCGGCGACTGGCTTAAAAACGTTCAGGACTGGGGCATCTCAAGAAACAGATACTGGGGAACTCCCCTTAATATCTGGGAATGCGAATGCGGTCACAAGCATTCCGTCGGCTCTATTGAGGAGCTGAAGTCAATGTCCGACAACTGCCCCGACGATATAGAGCTGCACAGACCCTATATCGACGCAGTTACCATAAGGTGCCCTCACTGCGGCAAGCAGATGAAGAGAGTTCCCGAGGTAATAGACTGCTGGTTCGACTCAGGCTCGATGCCTTTCGCACAGCACCACTACCCCTTTGAAAATAAGGAGCTTTTTGAAGAGCAGTTCCCTGCGGACTTCATTTCCGAGGCAGTAGACCAGACAAGAGGCTGGTTCTATTCTCTGCTGGCAATTTCCACGCTTATCTTCGATAAAGCGCCTTACAAGAACGTTATAGTCCTCGGTCTCGTTCAGGACGAAAACGGACAGAAGATGTCCAAATCAAAGGGCAACGCAGTAGACCCTTTCGAGGCTCTTGCAACCTACGGCTCGGACGCTATCAGGTGGTATTTCTATACAAACTCAGCGCCGTGGCTGCCTAACAAGTTCCACGGAAAGGTAGTTACAGAGGGACAGAGAAAGTTTATGGGCACGCTCTGGAACACCTATGCGTTCTATATCCTCTATGCAAATATCGACAGCTTTGACCCCACAAAGTATACTATCGAGTATGACAAGCTGTCCGTTATGGACAAATGGCTGCTGTCCAAGATGAATTCAATGATAAAGTCCGTTGACGATAATCTTGAAAACTACAGAATTCCCGAGGCGGCAAAGGCTATGCAGGATTTTGTAGACGATATGTCCAACTGGTACGTAAGACGCGGACGTGAAAGATACTGGGCGCAGGGTATGACGCAGGACAAGATAAACGCATATATGACCCTTTATACAGCCCTTGTGAACGTCTGCAAGTGCGCCGCTCCTATGGTGCCTTTCATCACCGAGGCTATCTATCAGAATATGGTTCGCTCCGTGGACAGCACAGCTCCCGAGAGCATTCATCTGTGCGACTTCCCCGCTGCGGACGAAAGTATGATTGACTTAAAGCTTGAGACCGATATGGACGAGGTGCTTGACATCGTAGTTCTGGGACGTTCAGCAAGAAACGGAGCAAACCTCAAAAACCGTCAACCGCTGAGCGTAATGTACGTTTCGGCAGACCACGCGCTGGACAGCTACTATGTTGACGTCATCAGAGAAGAGCTTAATATGAAGAGCGTGGAATTCTCCGACGACGTTTCGGCATATATCGACTACAAGTTCAAGCCTCAGCTTAAAACTCTGGGACCGAAGTACGGAAAATTCTTAGGCGAGATAAGAACTCTGCTTTCGCAGCTTGACGGACATAAAGCAATGAACGAGCTTAACGAAACGGGAGAGCTGAAGCTTACTATCTCCACAGGAGAGATATCACTGAGCAAGGACGACGTACTTATCGAGTCCGAGCAAAGAGACGGTTTCTATACGCTCACAGAGGGAAATACGACTGTCGCTATCTGTACATCTCTCACCGAGGAGCTTATCGAAGAGGGCTATGTAAGAGAAGTGATCAGTAAAGTCCAGACAATGCGTAAGGAGTCGGGCTTTGAGGTAATGGATCATATCGTCCTGAGCATTTCGGGGAACGATAAGATAGCGGAGCTTGTAGAAAAGAACAGAGCCGAGATCTGTACCGACGTCCTTGCAGACGAAATAAAGATCGGCGCAGCAACAAACTCCAAGGAATGGGATATCAACGGCGAAAAAGTAACGATAGGCGTTACAAAAATATAAAAAGCAAACAAAAAAGCCCGCACCAAAAGATGCGGGTCCAGCGCCGCCGCGCTGGCGAGGGTCGAGGGGCGAGCAGCCCCCGCGGGTCAAGGGCAGAGCCCTTGTCGCCTCCGCAGAGGCGAAAGCTCCCAAATGAGGAGTACGAAATCGTTAAAAACAAGCGAACAAACAAGAAGTCCCCAAGGGCGGCGCACACCTATCAAACCCGATAGATGTGCGCCGCCGTGATTTGAACAGCGCAGCGCATTCAAATCACTATGCCGACATAAGGAGGCATACTTTGCACGAACTATCCGCACGAACAGAATTTATAATGACATAAAATTATCAAGTACGCTATTAGATGTTAGATGTTAGAAGTAAGAGGTAAGAAAACACGAAAGGTACGGATTACCGTTCTAACCTCTTACCTCTGAAATTCTTAATACTGCGGGGAGTATGCCTCCTACGTCTGCATAGCAATTTTAGTTCGCAAATTCCTGTTCGGAATTTGCTGTAAAATTGCAAAGCGGCGCACATCTATCGGGTTTGATAGTTTGTGCGCCGTTTTTCTTTTTGTTCGTTTTAGATTTCTTTTATGTGCGCCGCTTGTGGGGGACTTCTTGTTTGTTCGCTTGTTTTTACGATTTCGTACTTCTCATTCAGGAGCTTTCGCCTCTGCGGAGGCGACAAGGGCTCTGCCCTTGACCTGCGGGGGCTCTGCCCCTCGACCCCGCCAGCGTCGCGCCGCTGGACCCGCGCCTTTTGGTGCGTTACTTTTCTTTTTAATCGCAGAACGGATTTTCCGTCGGATACATAATACCCTTCGGCTGATTAAATCCGATATCCGTCATTCCCAGATATCTCATTACCGAATGAATTGCCTTGCCGTAATGTCCGAACGCAACCGCACCGTGATGAGGATAATTCTTCTCGATAAGTACGTGACGGTAAAATCTTCCCATTTCGTTAATAGCAAAAATACCGATAGAGCCAAAGGAACGCGTTCCCACAGGAAGTACCTCTCCCTGCGCAATATATCCTCTCAGCTTTGCGTCCGCCGTGGACTGGATACGGAAGAACGTAATGTCCCCCGCTTTAATGTCGCCCTCTATCGTGCCTCTTGAAATGTTAGGCTCGCCGTCCGGCTCAAGATTTCTCTTCATAATTCTCTGGAACTTCATCTCAGGCTCTTTTACCATACAGGACGCAGTATTTCCACAGTGGAAACCCATAAACGTATCTTTCAGAGTATACGGATACCTTCCCGCGATCTCCTCATTGTAAATGTCCGCAGGAACGGAATTGTTGATGTCAAGGAGCGTAACAGGCTTGCCCGAAACGCAGATACCCACATATTCGCTTACCGCACCGTAAATATCCACCTCGCAGGCAACGGGGATACCCTGCGCCGTAAGACGTGAATTCACATAGCAAGGTACAAATCCGAACTGCGTCTGGAATGCGGGCCAGCACTTGTTTGCAAACGCAATGTACTCCCTCGAACCCTTGTGAGCCTCCGCCCAGTCAAGGAGCGTAAGCTCGTACTGCGCCAGTCTCGGCAGAATGCCCGACATCTTATTTCCCGCGCCGAGTTCATTTTCCATATCGGCGATAACTGCGGGAATTCTCTCGTCTCCCGCGTGCTTGTTAAAGGACTCAAACAGATCGAGCTCCGAATTTTCCTCGATCTCAACGCCCATATTGTAAAGCTGTTTAATAGGAGCATTGCAGGCAAGAAAATCCTGCGGACGAGGGCCGAATGTGATGACCTTGAGATTTCTCAGACCGATAACAGCCGCCGCAACGGGAACAAATTCGCTTATCATATTCGCCACCTCGTCGGGAGTGCCGACGGGATACTCGGGTATGTAAGCCTTTACATTTCTCAGGGCAAGATTGTAGCTTGCGTTGAGCATACCGCAGTAAGCGTCTCCTCTGCTGTCAATAAGCTCCCTGCCGCAAGGCTCTTCAGCCGCCGCCGCAAACATAACGGGGCCGTCAAACTTCTTAGCCAGCAAAACCTCGCTGCTCTCGGGGCCGAAATTTCCCAGATATACCACAAGCGCATTACAGCCCGCCTCGTTCACCTGCGAAAGGGCGTCAAGCATTTCCCTCTCGTTCTCGACTACCGTAGGACATTCGTAGATATCGCCGTACTTAGCGTACTCCCGACAGACATTGATACGTCTCTGCTCCGACAAAGACTTAGGAAAGCAGTCTCTCGAAACCGCCACGATACCCAGCTTCACCTCAGGAATATTTTTCATAAAATTACCTCCGTTCAGCGGAACCTCCGCCGCAAATTTATTAATGTAAGTATAACATATTTCCATAGCTTTTGCAACCCTCTCAATGCACAATTCACAATTAAGGTATGCGCCGCAGGAGCATTTATTTTTCCGTAGCGGCGAATATTATCCGCCCGACAGAAAAAATATGCCGACAGCAAGCGCAGCGCAGCAAAAAAATACCGCCGCAGGCGCACAATAATTGTGCATTGTAAATTATGCATTGTGCATTGAATTCACCTCATACTTTTTCTTATTTCCCGCCAGTCGGGACAGTACTTTTCAACCAGCGCCCAGAATTCTCCGCTGTGGTTCATATATTTAAGGTGCGCAAGCTCGTGAATGCAAACATAGTCGATATGCCGCTTTGAATAGGTCACGACCTTGTAGTTTATCGAAATATTTCCGTCGGAGCTGCACCTGCCCCAGCTTGCTGTCATTGATTTGAGCGTTACCTTTTTCGGAACAAGCCCCGTTATTTTTGTGAGCCTGTCCATACTTTCCCTTACCTCTTTCTCAGCAAGGGAAAATATAAATCTGCCGATCTCTCCCGCCGCATAAGCCTTATCGCTCTGCGGACAAACCGACACCAAAAGCTTTCCCTCCGATATCTCAGGCTTGAAATATCTGTCGGAATTCACAAAACTAACGGTAAGCCTTTCCCCCAGCAGACGTATGACCTCGCCGTCCTCATACTTCTGCGGCAGACCGCTTTTTTCAGCGGTTCTATCTATCGCCGAATGTATCCAGCCAAGGTTGCTTTCAATAAATTCCCTTACCCTCGCCGCATTGTATCCTCTCGATACCCGCACGATAAGTCTGCCCTCCTGGGCGGCTAAAGCCCAGCGTTTTCTGTCGGAAACGTCCAAAGTAAAATCGACCCGCTCTCCGTCATTAGTGATAATATATGTGTTTGTTCTGGACATCTCCGTACCTCCGTATACAGAACAACGGGCGAACCAATCCGCCCGTTGTGTATGAAATTTACTGCTGCCAGCTTGGTATTACCGTCTGGTATTCAGACAGATAATCCTTGTAAATATATCCCGTAAGCGGACCGTCGATATTCTGGAAGGTTATCTTAACATAACCGTTATCCTCATAGCCCAGAACCGTTACCTCGATACCGGGAGACATACAAACTATGTTCTCCGACTCGTTCTCGGGAGCGGTATGCAGATATGCATATTCCGTAATGTACATCACGCCCAGAGACGGTTCTTCCTCCGCCTGCGAAGTCACTGTTTCCGACATACTTTCCGTACCTACGCCGCTGATGTCCGTACCCGCATTGCTGTCGGGCGCTTCCGTCTGAGCCGTACTGTCGGGAACATATTCCGTCGTATCGGGTTCGTCCGTATTTATTGTCGCCGTATCCAGTCCCGAGGGGACTTTAGCCGAGTTGCTGGAGAAAAGTCCCCTTGCGAAAAGAAATATCACGCATGCGACAAATATCCCCACAACGATTATAGCCGCAACACCCGAAGCTCCTGCGCTCTCGGAGTTTTTTGCGTTATTGTTTTTATCCATAAATCTCTCCTTAAATCAGACACTGTTTTCTTTAATATGACACTATATATTATAATTCATTTTACAGCGTATGTCAATAACAGTTTAATTACAATTCGCCCTTAAAATATATTGACACAATAGCCAAAATACTCCATTAATATTTGATAAAAATACCCTATTAACAAAGTCTGATATGTATGGTATAATTATATATTATAACATTATTTTCGGGAGGGGGAATTACTATCAGGCTGAAAAGAACAGCGGCAGCGGTATCTGCGGCTGTGTTCATATTCTCAGCTTTTTACGGATGCGGTCTTTCTTCCGGAACCGAAATTGTAGCTCAGACGAGTACCGTCAGCGCAGCCGAGGACAGTCAAGCTCGTCCGCAGAACTTTTTCGACGACTGGAACGGCGAGGAGATAACCCCCCAGTCCGCATCAGAAAACGGCGGCATTTACTTAAACGGCGATACTGAACAAAACACTCTGCTGTGGAACAACTTTGTAAAAAGCGTAAACAAGCAAAAGCGCGCGGAGCTTAACTTCTGTACAGAGAATTCAATTATAAAAGTCAGCTGCTCCGAGGGCGCGGAATATAAAGCGAATATAAATATCCGTATCGCGGAGGACGGAAAAATTTCCGAAACAATCAGAACGATCTCCCCCGCAAAAATTCGGAGCATATATAACCAAGACGAAAAAACAACTGAGTATTATATAAGCGACTGTCTGATATATACGGAGCAAAGCGAAGAAACCGACTGCGAGGAGATCCCGCTGGAATTCAAGTCATATACTGTAAATTCCGAGGCGGGAATTACCTTTCCCTACGAAAAAACGTTTTCATCATACGGAGACTTTGAGAAGTATTACGAAAAATACAACGGCGAACTTGAACTTGACGAAATCAGAGCCGATATGCGTGACTTTGATAAGCAGGGCGGCTTCAACGCCCACGTTGTGTTTTTATGCGGAGATATGACGTTGTCGGGCAGCGGAGAATATACTCTGCTTGGGGCGGTACGGCAGGGAAATACCCTAACAATAAACGTAAAAAAAGAGTACAGCGTAAGCAAGGACGGCAAAGCCGAAAAGTGTCAGCTTACCGCCGCAGTCCCGGGAGAATATCTGGTTGACGTAAGTCCAGAATGTATAAGCTGGGTCGTTTACAGCGAATTTGCATAACCCAGTTCATCAGACATAAACAAAAACCAATATGAAACAGGAGGAAACTCATATGGACAAAAAAGCAATGTACAAGCTTACCTACGGACTTTTCGTGCTTACCGCAAAGGAAAATGAAAAGGATAACGGCTGTATCGTAAACACCGTTACGCAGGTCACCACCGAACCGAACAGGATCACCGTCGCGGTGAACAAAAGCAATCTTACTCACGATATGATCGCAGCAACGGGAGTTTTCAATGTGTCGGTGCTTACCGAAAAGGCAAAATTCGATACCTTTAAGCATTGGGGCTTTCAGAGCGGCAGAGATACCGATAAAACGGCGGACGTCCCCTGCAAGCGCGCCGAAAACGGAGTGCTTTATGTGACCGAGGAAACCAACGCTTATATCAGCGCAAAGGTCGTTTCCGCCACCGATCTGGGTACTCATACGCTGTTCCTTGCAGACGTTACCGACTGCGAGATACTCGGCGGCGATGCGTCTGCGACCTACGAGTACTATCAGCGGAACATTAAGACCGCTCCCGCCCCCGCCGAGAAAAAGAAAGGCTTTGTCTGCACAGTCTGCGGATACATCTATGAGGGCGATACTCTCCCCGAGGATTTTGTCTGTCCATGGTGCAAGCACCCTGCTTCAGACTTTAAACCAATAAACGAAAATAAAACTACGGAGGTTAACACTATGAACAAATATGCAGGCACAAAAACAGAAAAGAACCTTGAGACCGCTTTTGCAGGCGAGTCCGAGGCAAGAAACAAGTATACATACTTCGCGTCGGTAGCGAAGAAAGAGGGCTACGAGCAGATAGCCTCGCTTTTCCTCAAAACGGCTGAAAACGAAAAGGAACACGCTAAAATGTGGTTCAAGGAGCTTCAGGGTATAGGCAATACGGCGGAAAATCTCGCGGCGGCAGCCGAGGGCGAGAATTACGAGTGGACGGATATGTACGACGAGTTTGCAAAGACCGCCGAGGAGGAGGGCTTTACCGAGCTTGCAAGAAAATTCAGACTTGTCGCAGCGATCGAAAAGCACCACGAGGAGCGTTACCGCGCACTTCTTAAAAATGTCGAGACCGCACAGGTATTTGAAAAGAGCGAGGTCAAGGTTTGGGAGTGCAGAAACTGCGGTCATATCGTGGTAGGCACAAAGGCTCCCGAGGTATGCCCTGCCTGCGCTCACCCTCAGAGCTACTTTGAAGTATGCGCGGAAAATTATTGATCCTGCGGACTTGATATGCTCCGCGTCGGTTTTATAACCGAGCGAATAAAATAAAACAATAGCCTCCTGCGGTACGGCAAAACCCCGCAGGAGGCGTTTTTATGCCCAGCTTTGCCGTATTTTATGTTTCCCGCCAAAAGTACGGTTTGGATTTTTTTATTCCAAAAAACTGTTGACAAACGTCCCTTTTAGTGGTATACTTATTTTCTGAAATGAGGTTGACAACTATGACCGTTAAACAGAAACTTCTCGAATTATTTGAACTCAATAAAGGCTCGTTCCTGTCGGGGGCGGAAATCGCCCACAGCCTTTCCTGCACGCGCGGAGCAGTCTGGAAAGCCGTTAAATCTCTGCAGGAGGACGGCTATGAGATAACCGCCGTCTCGGGCAAGGGCTACCGTCTGGAAACGCGTACCGACGTGCTGTCCGAAAACGGCGTAAAAAAATATCTTCCCCCCGAGTGCGGAGGACTGTCGGTTCAGGTTCATAAAATAATAAATTCCACCAACACAAGACTGCGGGAGCTTGCCGCCGACGGCGCACCCGAGGGTACCGCGGTGATTTCGGGAGAGCAGACAAACGGCAGGGGCAGACTGGGCAGGAGCTTTTTCTCACCCTCCGATACGGGAGTTTATATGAGCCTGCTGCTGCGCCCTCAGATGACTGCGGACAACGCAGTCAAAATTACCACAGCGGCGGCTGTCTCCGTCGCAAAGGCGATAGAAAGGCTGTCGGGGAAGCCCGCTCAGATAAAGTGGGTCAACGATATCTATATGGACGGCAGAAAGGTCTGCGGAATTCTCACCGAGGCGGCTTTCAGTCTTGAAAACGGAGGACTTGAATACGCTGTCCTCGGTATCGGAGTAAACGCCTATGTACCCGAAAACGGCTTTCCCGAGGACATAAAAGACATCGCGGGAGCAGTTTTCTCCGAGCGCAGGGACGATATGAGAAACAAGCTTGCCGCAGAGATACTCAGCAGATTTATGAAATATTATTCCGAGCTTGCGGATAACACCTACATTGAAAGCTACCGCAAACGTCTTATGTGGAAAGGCGAAAAGATCAGCGTGATCTCGGGAAATACCGGCACTCCCGCCACGCTTTTGGACGCAGACAACGACTGCCGCCTGCTCGTCGAGTACGAAAACGGCGAAAAAGCCGCCGTCTCCTCGGGTGAAATAAGTATAAGAAAGGTTTGATAATTATGACAGCCACAGTCCCGACCCCTACCCGCAGAAAAACCGCAATGCTCTGTATATGCGCAGTTTTCACCGCCCTAACAGCAGTGGGAGCGTTCATTAAAGTCCCCATACCCGTCGTACCGTTCACCCTACAGTACCTGTTCACAATGCTTGCAGGTCTGCTTTTAGGCGGAAAATACGGAGCCGCAAGCGTGGGCGCATACGTAGTCCTCGGCTTGATAGGACTGCCCATATTCGCAGAGGGCGGAGGAATTTACTACGTCCTCAAGCCCAGCTTCGGCTATCTTATAGGCTTTATAATCGGAGCTTACGTTACGGGCAGGATCGCCCATAAGACTAATAATCCCTCCCTGCCGAGACTTCTTGCGGCAAACTTTGCGGGACTCGGCATAGTATACCTCGCAGGAATGATATATTACTATTTCTGCGCCAACTTCTGGATAGCGGGAAACGGAATAAGCCTTAAAGCCCTGTTTGTATACTGCTTTGCACTTGCAGTCCCCGGGGACATAGTACTGTGTATACTTGCGGCATTCTTAGGCAAAAGATTAGTCCCCTTGACCGCAAAATTCGGAGAAAAATAATCCATAAGGAGATTTGATATGTCTGTATCCGAACTGAAAAATAAGATTTTGAACGGCGAACAAATAACCAAAGAAGAGGCGTTAACGCTGATCGACGCACCCCTTGCCGAACTTACAGCGGCGGCGGACGAAATACGCCGAAAAATGTGCGGAAACACCTTCGATATGTGTACCATTATAAACGGCAAAAGCGGACGATGTTCCGAAAATTGCAAATACTGCGCCCAGTCCGCATTCTATAAGACCTGCGTGGAGGAGTACCCCCTGCTCAGTACCGACAAAATCGTAGAGCAGGCTGTGTACAATTACAAGCAGGGCGTGCTGAGATATTCCATAGTCTGCTCGGGAAAAAGACTTTCCGACAGCGAGGTGGACAGGCTGTGCGAAAGTATCAGAGCGATAAAGAAAGCCTGCCCTATTTCCGTGTGCGTGTCGCTGGGACTTCTTGACGAGGAAAACTTCCGCAAGCTGAAAAACGCAGGAGTTGACAGAGTACATAACAACCTTGAAACGTCAAGAAGATTTTTCCCGCAGGTGTGTACGACCCATACCTACGACGATAAGATCAACGCCATAAACGCCGCAAAATCCGCAGGACTTGAGGTGTGCAGCGGCGGCATAATGGGGCTGGGCGAAACTATGGAGGACAGAATAGATATGGTCTTGCAGCAGCGCGAGCTTGGAGTAAAATCCGTGCCTGTGAATATGCTCAACCCCATAGCGAATACCCCCTTTGAGCATAACCGCATTCTCACGCAGGAGGAAATGCAGAGAATAGTAGCCATATTCCGCTTTATAATACCCGACGGTTTCATCAGACTTGCGGGAGGACGGGGCATAATGAAAGATAAAGGCAAGAGCCTTTTCACCTCGGGAGCAAATGCGGCAATATCGGGAGATATGCTTACAACGCAAGGCATAACAACGGAAAAAGATATGCAAACACTAAAAGAATTAGGCTATAAAGTAGAAATCAGAGGTTAAAGATAAGAAGTAAGAGGTTAGAAAAATTCTCTCAACGAAACGAAATGAAAAGCACGCACAAAACTATGACGTGAGTTAAAAAGCGGAGGATCAAGCCCGCCGCCGGAGGGCTTGCGAGGGTTCAAAGGGGCGAGGAGCCCCTTGTCGCTCCCGCAGGAGCGAAATCCCCTAAATGAGAAGTACGAAATCGCTTGCGGTAAAAATACAAAAGAGAAGTCCCCACAGGCGGCGCACAAAAAATTCCTGAAACGCACAAACGAAAGACGGCTCACAAACTATCAACCCCAACAAATGTGCGCCGCCCGTGATTTGAACAGCGAATTCCGTAGGAATTTGCGTATTTCAAATCACTATGCCGACGCAAGGAGGCATACACTATTAGATGTAAGAAGTTAGAAGTAAGAGGTAAGAAAACAGAAACATACGGATAAACATTCTAACCTCTTACATCTGAGTTTATTACATCTAAGAGGTTAGAAAACACCAAACGTACAGCTAACACTTCTAACCTCTTACCTCTGAATTTCTAACATCTAAAAGGAGGAATTCAAAATGTCAAAAGCCCTGTTCATAACAGCAACGGGTACGGACGTGGGCAAAACCTACGTCACCGCCCTGATAGTAAAAAAACTCCGTGAAAGCGGAATAAACGCAGGCTACTATAAAGCCGCCCTCAGCGGAGCGGAAAGCATCGCCGACAGCGACGCGGGCTACGTCAATAAAACCGCAGGGATAAATCAGCCCGAAAACACCTTGCTGTCCTATATGTATAAAACCGCAGTGTCTCCGCACCTTGCGGCGAAAATCGAGGGCAACCCCGTCACGCTTGAAAAAATTAAAGCGGACTTCTCCAAGGTTGCGAAAAGCTACGACTTCGTAACCGTCGAGGGAGCGGGAGGTATCGTATGTCCTATCCGCTACGACGAAACGGCTCATATCTTCCTTGAGGACATCATCAGAACGCTTGACCTCGGTACTGTTATAATAGCGGACGCAGGTCTGGGTACGATAAACGCCGTCGTCACCACAGCGGAGTATATAAAGTCCCGAAATATCGACATAAAAGGAGTTATCCTCAACAACTGGGCAGGCGGAATTATGCAGGAGGACAACGCAAAAATGATAACGGACATCACAGGTCTGGAAGTCCTCGCTAAAGTGAAAAAAGGCGATACAAGCCTTGATATCGACCCCGAAAAACTCGCAGGGCTTTATAATTGACAGTTATAAATATACAATTTTGGGAGGACTTTTACTATGGACGTTTCAGAACTGATCTCACAGGACTTAAAATATATATGGCACCCCTGTTCCCAGATGAAGGACTACGAGGAGCTTAAACCCATAATCATCGACCGCGGCAAGGGCGTAAAGCTCTACGACAAAAACGGCAAGGAGTACATAGATATCGTGTCAAGCTGGTGGTGTAACCTGCTTGGACACTGCAATCCAAAGATAAACGCCGCAGTCAAGGAACAGATCGACAGCTTAGAACACGTAATATTCGCAAATTTCTCCCACGAGCCTGCAATAAAGCTGTGCGGAGAGCTTATGAAAATTGTCCCTGAAGGACTTTGCAAATTCAACTTCTCCGACAACGGCTCCGCCTCTGTGGAGTGCGCCCTGAAAATGGCTTTCCAGTTTCAGTATCAGACGGGCAAGCCCCGCAAAAAACGCTTTATGTGCCTTACCGACGGCTACCACGGCGAAACCATAGGCGCGCTGTCCGTCGGTACTATGGACTTGTATGCCAAAATTTACAAGCCAATGCTTATGGACACTGTCCGCATTCAGGCTCCGGACTGCTACCGCTGTCCCTACGGCAAAACAAGGGACTGCTGTCAATGCGAATGCTTTGAGTACGCCGAAAAGTCCTTTGAACAGTACGCCGACGAGACCGCCGCAGTCATAGTCGAACCGCTCCTGCAAGGCAGCGCGGGTATGAGGATATACCCCGCTCTCTATCTAAAAAAGCTGAGAGAGCTGTGCGATAAATACGACGTCCTGCTTATCGCCGACGAGATAGCCACAGGCTTTGGCAGAACAGGAAAAATGTTCGCCTTCGACCACGCGGGTGTAAGTCCCGATATTATGTGTATTTCCAAGGGCTTAACGGGAGGTTATATGCCTATGGCGATAACCGTCACCACGCAGGAGATATACGACGCCTTTTACGCGGACTACAGCGAGGGGAAAGCCTTTATGCACTCCCATACCTATTCGGGAAATCCTCTGGGCTGCGCCTGCGCCCTTGCGGTACAGAAGATCTTCCGCGAGGATAACATTCTTGAAAACGCTCAAAAGCGAGCCGTGTATCTTCACAATAAGCTTACCGAACGTCTGGGGGACTACAAGCACACGGGCGAGATACGTCATATCGGACTTATCAACGCTATCGAGCTTGTGAAAGACCCCGCCTCAAAAACAGAGTTTGACAGCAAAGCGAGAACGGGCTATCAGATATACAAAAAAGCTCTTGATATGGGACTTCTCCTCAGACCTCTGGGAGACGTGCTGTACTTCAATCCGCCTCTCATCATAAACGAGCAGGAGATCGACCAAGCCGTTGACCTTTGCGCCCGCGCAATAGAACAAATACTGGGGAAATAAATACTTCCAACGCGCACAGCCGTAATTTCGTACAGCTGTGCGCCTTATTATTTATGGAAATTATATTGCTCCGATACCGCCGAAATCGTTATCGCTTCGGTTTCAAATAATACAACGACCGTAAGCGGCGTACATATTTTGTCCATATATTGTTATTTTGCACAAAGACTTAAAAATCGTTTTTTCGTGATAACGTTACCATACAGCCGTAAAAAGCTTATAAATCGCCGCTGTTTTCTTTTTGGTTAAAAACGGAGCCGTAATAATTTGCGTATTTTTTCATATTTTTATATTCTCCCGCGAAAACGTTTTATGTCATACCGTCATAATTTTTATTAAGCGCTTTGTGCAATATCAAGAAATACCCGCAGGGTCAAATGATATTTATGTTAAATATGTACATTGAAAAACTCCTGCGCCGACATAAAGAAAGTACCGTATGGAAAATTCTTTAATTTTTTCCGTGCTTGTTTCACAGCATCGGATTTAAGTTACAAAGCAGTTACATTCGGGAATATTTTATGGTCAAATTGCATAAATTAATTGTTGAAAGTTTAGCTAACCCTACATAAATTATTACATCAAACAAAAAAATGAAAGAAAACTCTTGAAATTTTCGATAAAGTATTGTATATTTTTATTAACGGAAACGTTTGAAATGCTTAGGTGTATTTTTATATCACTTAAACGTTTAAATCAAAATGAAAGGCGGAAATATCCATTGGTTTCATTAAAAGACATTTCCGTTCGTTGCGGCGTTTCAGTTGCCACGGTAAGCAAAGCCCTGAACGGGCATAAGGACGTAAGCGAGGCTACCAGAGAGCGCCTCATAAAGGCCGCCAAGGAAATGGGGTACTTCCCCAATTCACAGGCAAGAGCGCTCAAGACAAACAGAACCTATAATTTAGGCGTTATGTTTTCCGACGAGGCGGGCAGCGGTCTCACTCACGAATTCTTCGCAAAGGTGCTCAACAGCTTTAAAACGGAGGCTGAGGCTGCCGGTTACGATATAACCTTTATCAATAAGGATATCGGACGGCAGAAGATGTCGACCTACGAGCATTGCAAGTACCGTAACGTAGACGGCGTGATAATAGCCTGCACCGACTTCACTTCCCAGGACGTTTACGAAATAATCAACGGCGACATTCCCGTGGTCACCATAGACCACATCTTTGATTGCCGTACGGCGGTTATGTCCAACAACGAAAAGGGAATTGAAGAGCTTATAAATTATGTTACGGATATGGGGCACACAAAGCTTGCTTACATTCAGGGTAACAAGTCGGCAGTTGCCGAAAGGCGTCTGGCGGGCTTTTACAAAGCTTGTATAAGTAAGGGCGTGGCGGTAAATCCCGCGTGGATAATGACGGGCGACTATCACAACCCCGAAAGGACCTATGAGCTTACGAAAAGGCTGCTGCAAAGCGGCGAAAGACCCACTTGCATTTTTATGCCCGACGATTATTCGTCAATGGGCGGACTGAATGCGATTAAGGATATGGGGCTTTCGGTTCCCGAGGATATATCTGTAGTGGGGTATGACGGCATAGCTTATGCTCAGCTTTTAAGTCCTAAATTGACTACATATCTTCAGGATACCGCAAAAATCGGTGTAACGGCGGCAAAACAGCTTATATCGCTGATCGAAAATCCGCAGACGACCTTTAACGAGGTCTTTACGGTTGACGGACGGCTCATCGAGGGAGCGTCGGTCAGGAAAATTTCAACAATGGCATTAATTTAACCGTTTTGAGGAAACACGGTGCAACAATATAATGCAAATTAAGGAGGAAAATTATTATGACAAATCTCAAGAAAATTCTTGCAGGCGCACTTTGCCTTTGCATGGCAGGCTCAATGCTCACAGCTTGCGGAAGCGACGACGATAGCAGCAGCAAGAGCGGAGCAAACGGCGGCGTTGACAGCAAGGCTGCTGAAGAGGCTAAGTCGGTAGGACCTCTGGTTCTCACAAAGGCTGAAACAGCTACACAAAACGTTGAGGGCAATGAGGCTTCTCAGAAAACTCTCAAAATTTACACATGGAACGACGAGTTCAAGAACAGATTCAGAAAATATTATTCTGAGTATGACGCTGAGGCTTCCGGCTACTCGGTAGACGAAGCAGGCAACGATGTTGTCGGCGATCACGAGTACCTTAAGGACGGCACAGAGGTTGTTTGGGTTACAACTCCTTCAGACAACAACGCTTACCAGGATAAGCTCGATACAGATCTTGCAGCTCAGGCTGATTCAGAGGACAAGATCGATATGTTCCTTATTGAGGCTGACTATGCGCTCAAGTATGTAAACGGTCCATATGTAATGCCCGTTAAGGAAGTTGGTCTTACAGACGAAGACCTCGCTGACCAGTATACATATACACAGCAGATCGCTACAGACGCTAACGGCGACCTCGAGGCTGTTTCATGGCAGGCTACACCGGGTCTGTTCGCTTACAGAAGAGACATCGCTAAGGAAGTTCTCGGAACAGACGATCCTACAGAGGTTCAGGCAATGCTTTCAGACTGGACAAAGTTTGACGAGGTTGCTGCTAAGATGAAGGAAGCAGGCTACTTTATGCTTTCCGGTTATGACGACGCTTACAGAACTTTCTCCAACAACGTTACATCTACATGGGTTAACGCTAATATGGAGATCGTTATTGACGATAACCTTATGACATGGGTTGAGCAGACTAAGAAGTACACAGACGAAGGCTATAACAACGGCACTTCTCTTTGGTCTGACCAGTGGAACGCTGACCAGGGTTCTGAAGGTAAGGTATTCGGCTTCTTCTACTCCACATGGGGCGTTAACTTCACACTTGCAGGCAATGCAGAAGACAATGCAGGCAAGAAGGACGGTCTCTATGGACAGTATGCAGTTTGCGAAGGTCCTCAGGCTTACTACTGGGGCGGTACATGGCTCTGCGCAGCAGCAGGTACAGACAACAAGGATACCGTTGCTGACATTATGAGACAGCTTACATGCAACAAGGATACTCTTGTTCAGATCACAAAGGATACACAGGATTACACAAATACTGTTTCAGGTATGGAAGAGCTTGCTGCTGACTTCTCATCTGAGTTCCTCGGCGGACAGAACCATATCGCTCTCTTCTCTAAGACTGCTCCAAACATCGATATGAGCAACGCAGGTCCATATGACCAGGGTCTTAACGAGACATTCCAGGCTAAGATGAAGGACTACTTCCTCGGAACTGTTGATCTCGACACAGCTCTCAGCAACTTCTACTCAGCTGCTATCGAGAAGTATCCTGAGCTCAAAAAGCCGGAATAATCAACGTATTTAATACGTAAAAAAACGCTGTTAAAACAGGGCGGGTTGATTTCAATTAGCCCGCCTGTTTTCAATTTTGTATCGATATCAGTCTGAAAAGTGTTGATTTAACTGTTCAGACTGACATTTATACAGCTATTATGCTGAAAGGATAACAACCAAAAGGTTGTTTTATGGTGGATTTGCATGGCTTCTAATTATGTCAAGAGAAAGTCAATCAGCTATGCAAAATGGGGCTATATCTTTATACTCCCATTCTTTGTTGTATTTATTATATTCCAGCTTATTCCGCTTGCGTCGACGATATATAACTCGTTCTTTGAGAACTATCTTATCCTCGGTACAACGCAGGTCGGTCCTAATTTTGTAGGCTTCGACAATTATAAAACGCTGTTTGACGCTTCTTCAGAACTTCCTAAATATTTAGGAAACACTTTTATTCTGTGGATCGCAGGATTTATTCCGCAGATCGTTTTCTCGCTTCTGTTTGCTTCATGGTTTACAGATCTGAGACTTAAACTTAAAACAGGCGCATATAAGGTTATTTTCTATCTTCCGAACGTTATTATGGCTGCTGCAATGGGTATGCTTTTCTTTACAATGTTCTCTCAGAACGGACCTATCAACAGCATCTATATGAGCATCACAGGTTCTGAATCTCCTTATCTGTTCTTTGACCACGTAGGATCACAGAGATTTGTTATCGCTCTTATCAACTTCCTTATGTGGTACGGTAATACGACTATTATGCTTATGGCAGCTATCAACGGTATCGACCCGTCTCTGTACGAATCCGCACAGATAGACGGCGCAAGCCCTGCCAGAACGTTTACAGACATCACACTTCCGCTTATCAGACCAATTCTGCTCTATGTACTTGTTACATCGCTTATCGGCGGTCTCCAGATGTACGATGTTCCTCAGATCATCACCAAAAACGGTGAGGCTATGAACCGTACGAGTATGACTGTTATTATGTATTTGCAGAAGCATCTGTTCAGCAAAAACTACGGTATGGCAGGCGCACTTTCAGTTATCCTCTTTATCGTAGCAGCAGTTCTCAGCCTCCTTGTATTCTTCCTGATGCAGGAGAGAGATACTAAAAAGAAGAAAAAGAAGGGAGGACGTAAATAATGGCAGCACCGGTTGATTCAGTAGGCGCACAGAGCAGTTCAAGAGTTCTTCTTGCCAGAAGGATAATATGCTACGTTGTTTTGACGTTATTTGCGCTTATCTCACTTTTTCCGTTTTATGTAATGATCGTCAATATGACCCGTTCCACCAGTGAAATTCAGAAGGGTTTTGCTCTTCTTCCCGGTTCAAGTCTGGTTCAGAACTTCAAGACTGTTATCAATAATAACGACTGGAAAATGCTTAACAGCTTGAAGAACAGCTTTATCATCGCAGGATTGTCCGCTTTGTTTTCTACATATTTCTCGGCTTTGACGGCTTACGCTATTCACGTTTATGATTTCAAGCTTAAGAAGTTCGCGTTTACGTTCATTCTTATGATCATGATGGTTCCCGCACAGGTAACATCTCTGGGCTTTGTAAAGCTTATCAATTCGTGGAATCTTACTAACAGCTTTATCCCGCTGATAGTTCCGACAATAGCGGCTCCTGCCACATTCTTCTTTATGAAACAGTATATGGAAAGCTCGCTGCCGCTGGAAATCGTTGAAGCGGCGCGTATAGACGGCTGCGGAGAGTTCAGGACCTTTAACCAACTGATCACTCCTATTCTAAAGCCTGCTATCGCAGTACAAGCGATCTTCACATTCGTAACAAGCTGGAACAACTACTTTATTCCTGCCCTCATTCTCGATGACAAGAATAAGAGAACGCTTCCAATCGTAATCGGTATCATCAGAAGCGCCGACTACGCAAAGTTCGATATGGGAGCTGTATATATGGCTATCGGTATTTCGATCATACCTGTTGCAATCGTATATCTTGTACTTTCAAAGTTTATCATTCGCGGTATTGCTTTGGGAAGCGTAAAGGGTTAAATCAAAACTTTAAAACGCAGTCTTTCGGGACTGCGTTTTTTATTTGTACGCGTCCTCGTAGCTTTTCAGCAGCGTGAACATACCCTGTCTGTTTCCCCATACTTTCAGATAATGCACGCGTCTGCCGCCTAAAACCGAGGATTTTATCTTGTCCATAAGGTCCTCTCCGAGCGAACCTATGTACACTATGCTCATCTCACGAACTCCGCGTGCCGCATAGTTCAGCTTTGCCTTTAATCCGTCGTCGGGAGAATACAGCCACTGACGGTCCAGCGGATAATACTTATTTCGGACTATACCAAGCTGAGCCGCCGTTTCGTCCGAA
This sequence comes from Ruminococcus sp., assembly GCA_030531185.1. Taxonomy (GTDB): domain Bacteria; phylum Bacillota; class Clostridia; order Oscillospirales; family Ruminococcaceae; genus Hominimerdicola. Next base: position 1,832 of record JAUNOG010000031.1, on the reverse strand, counting down.
CGGGTATAGCTGTATTCGCCGTTGATATCCGCCATATTTATTGTGGATAATAGCTGAGCGCTTTTAATTGCGCTGCCCTCTTCGATTATATTCACAGAGGACAGATCTGTCTCTCCGCTGCCGTCCGATGTGATGCAGACCTTATTCTCGCCTCGGATATAAGGGTAATTTCCAACAGCCTTGACGGAGTACGCCGTTACAGCGTCCCATACGGTGGACTTTTCCTTAACATAAATGTACCCTACCTGCGGAGTGTTCTGCTCCCAGCTTATTTCGGACACAGACAGATTTTTACTGATGAGCGAACCCAGAGTAACATTGGAATTTATCTCGGGATACGGCTCGTTCTGAGACAAAAGCAGACTGTAGCCTCTGGACGAAAAGCTCAGTACATATCCCTCTTTCCCGCAGACAAGAGATATCGTATCGGGTATGCCGCAGTGCCGTCTTACGCCGTTTATCCACAGACAGAGCTTTATTACCTGCCACACTGAAAAGCCCGGATCTGATGTGATCAGGAACTTTCCCTCCGCTTTTGCATAGGGAAGATAACGCTCCTTTTCAAATGAAAAGCTTATACAGTCCGTAAAAAAAATAAATCCGCCCCCCTGCATAACGACCTCAAGCTTAACGCTATTCATAGTCCGCACCGCCCAGCTTCAGAGTGTATTCCCCCAAAAGGCAGCCCGCCTTAAAGCCTGCCTCGCCCTGATAGATCACGGGCTTTTCTATGTAAACTCCGTCGATTATCACTTCCTCCGCGCCGCTTAAAGCCTGCGGCAGACTTGCGTAAAAGAAAATTTCCTCGGGACGGAATTTTCCCGAAACTGTGACCTCCAAGGGTCTTGCGCCGTTGCGTCTGGTGTAAGAACCGTTCATTCCGTCGGTGCGGGAGTATGCGGATTTTCCCGAAAAAATCACGCTGTCGGGATAAATTATATTCTCCTGAAATTCAAGAGTATGGGCAACCTTATCAGCTATTTTCATCTTCGTCGTCCTCCTCAAGACATATCCTCATATTCAGAACCAGCGTGCGGGCAAGCCTTTTCAGGGGCATTGCCTGATAGACCTTGCCCATTTCAAGTCCCGCCGTAAACAAACTTCTGTCGCCCGCAAAGGAACGGTACAACTGCTGACATTTCTCGGCAAATTCCTCATAGTCCGCAAAATCGCAGGATTTTCCCATAAGCTTTACCTCTATCTCGGCGTCGAACTCCACGGCGCATTTAAACGTTTCGTGATGTACCGCAGTCCCCGCCAATTTCAGTCCTTTGACCGAATAAAAACCTATATCCGATTTTTTGTAGATCAGACTGTCCACGGCGGTAAATTCCTCAAAGGGAACAAACCCCGCGCTTTCCAGCTTTTCCTCGACAAGCTGCTTTACCAATGCTCTTTCCGCAGTTTTAATCTCCATCTGTTTCACCCGCTTTCTCCATAGTGCTGAAAATAAATTCCGTATCCTTTATAATGCCGTTAAGTCTGCTCAGAGCGGTGATCTTGAGTTTAAGCGCAGAAGATATCCTCTTTGAATAGTCCTCGCTGCTTGCCGCCCTGCCCTCCGCAGTGGTGATGATTTTTTCCTGCGCCGCCCTTTTGCATATATAGTCGTAAAACGCGGTGCAAGCCGCCGCATACTCGCATTTCGGATAGTCCGAGATCATAAGCTTTTCCTCGCAGACCGCATTTTCTATTTCCCATATCGCATTTTGTATCAGGTTCATTTCGCCGTTTATATCCTCGTCGTCAAGCCCCGACATCGGCTTGAACATCAGCATTACGTTTGTAAAATCTATCATAATAAAACACCCCTTTCTGAATTGACAATTGAC
>JAUNOG010000030.1:22574-25684 GCA_030531185.1 Ruminococcus sp. | reverse complement strand
CTAACACACCCTACTAATACTACTGTTAATTATAATTTATTATTTCTTTTCTTACAGCAGAGAAAATCAAAAAGATTTTTTCTCCCTGTTTGAAAAGTTGAATTAGGAGTAAAAGATAAGAAAGGTAAGAATAATTTTACAGCGTCTAACCTCTAATTTCTAACCTCTTACCTCTAAGAAAGGAGTTTCCTATGAAATTTTTATGCTCTAAAGACGGTCTCTATGAGGCTGTTATCAATGTGTCTAAGGCTGTTTCGGAAAAATCCACTATGCCCTCGCTGGAGGGTATCAAGTTCAAGCTGGAAAATTCCCTGCTTGAATTGACGGGATATAACTTGGAAATGGGTATCCGCACTACCGTATCCGTGCGCAGCGACGACAGGGGTTCCTGTATCATAAACGCTCGTCTTTTCTCGGAAATGATAAAGAAAATGCCGGAGGCGGATATTCTCGTAGAGGTTTCTGAAAGCTATCAGGTAACTATTTCGGGAGGAGTTACTACCTACAACCTTTTTGCAACGGGAGCGGAGGATTATCCCGAGCTTCCCGAAAAGGACAGCGAGATATGCATTCCCGTTTCTCAGCCTGTGCTCAAAGAAATGATAAATCAGACTAAGTTCGCCGTTGCGACTATCGACACAAAGCCAATTCTTAAAGGAGAGCTTTTCGATATTGAAAACGGACGTCTTACTATGGCGGCTATCGACGGCTACAGACTTGCGGTAAGGTACGAGCCTGTTAAGTACGCGGAGGCTATCAAATTCGTAGTTCCTGCAAAAACTCTGGGAGACGTTACCGCTCTGCTCAGTGAGAACGACGAGGAAACTGTAAACCTTTATCCCTCCAAAAAACATATTATCTTTGAAATCGGAGGATATATGGTATATTCCAGACTTCTCGAGGGAGAATTTCACCCGTATAAGTCGGCGATACCGACTAATACCTCCACAGAGGTCATTGTGGACAGAAAAGAGCTTATTTCCACACTTGAAAGAGCTATGCTGCTCATAAATGAGAGAACTCCTTCTCCTGTAAGATGTTATTTTGAAAACAATCTTATTAAGCTTAACTGCTCTACGGCTCAGGGTAAGATATCAGACGAGATACACGCAGACGTGGCAGGTCCCGTTATAGAGATCGGCTTTAAGTGCAAGTATCTTCTCGACCCTTTAAAGGTTATAGACGACGATAAGGTAAAGCTGCAAATGGGGGGAAGTCTCCTGCCTATGAAAATAGTTCCCTGCGAGGGAGACAGATTTACATACCTTGTGCTGCCTGTAAGACTGCCAAAGGAATAAATCAATGCACAATTATTGTGTGAATAATAAAATAAAACGGAGAAACAGCGATGAAATATACTCCAATCGAAGTCAAGATCAAGACGGACTTTATCAAGCTTGACGCGCTCCTCAAATATGCGGGAGTGGTGGAAACAGGCGGTATCGGCAAGGAAATTATCCTTGAAGAGAGAATTAAAGTCAACGGAGAGATATGCACTATGCGCGGAAAAAAGATACGCGCGGGAGACAGGGTGCAGATCGATGAGATAGAAAGCGAAATAGTTGTTATACGGGAGCAGGGATAAATGTTTATCACCAGGCTTTGCATTAACGGCTTTAAAAATCTTAAAAATGTGGAGATATATCCGCACGAAAAGCTCAATATCATCTGCGGCAGGAACGCTCAGGGAAAAACAAATCTTATAGAGACTGTGTGGCTGTGCAGCGGAGCAAAATCATTCAGAAATACCAAGGATAAAAGAATGATAGGCGACGACGAGCAGTCTATGCATATCGAGCTGGATTTCAAGAACGCTTTCAGAGAGCAGAATATTAAATTTTCTATGGCAAGACCGAATATCAAGGAAAAAAGCGTTCTGCTCAACGGGGTAAAGCTTAAAGCTCCCTCAAAGCTGTTCGGAAGTCTTAACTGCGTTATTTTTACTCCCGAGGATCTGGAGCTTTCAAAGGGTTCTCCCGAGAACAGACGGCAGTTTCTCGATCTGTCCGTTTCGCAGATAAAAAATTCGTACAGCTCCGTTGTGGGAAAATACGAAACGCTTATAGAGCAGAGGAATATGCTGCTTAAAAATATAAACCGAGGAAGATCCTCAAAGGACGAGCTTGAAGTCTGGGATTACCAGCTCGCGCAAATGGGAGCTTATATTTCCCTGCTGAGATATAATTACACAAAAAAGCTGAGTATTTTTACTTCAAGATTGTATGACGAAATATCCGAGGGCAGAGAAAAGCTGGATATTTCCTACAGCTCGACGGTATTTTCTCAGCTTGAGGGAAGAACCGATTATTCAGGCGATCTGGCGGGCGAATATCTTAGATGTCTTAAAAATAACGTTGAGGAAGATCTGAATGCAGGCTTTACTCAGAAAGGCGTGCACCGCGACGATCTGGTGTGCAGAATTAACGGAAGTCTCGCAAGAGAGGACGCCTCTCAGGGACAGCACCGTTCCATTGCGTTGATCTTAAAGCTTTCTCAGGCATATATACTTGCGGAGGAAATAAACGACTTCCCCTGCATACTTCTTGACGACGTACTGTCGGAGCTTGATCTGTCAAGACAGAAATTTGTAATTTCAAAAATACGTGATATGCAGGTTTTCATCACCTGCTGTGATAAGAATATTCCCTTTGACGAGCATTCTCACGGAAAAATGTTCTCTATTGAAAAGGGAAGAATTATAACCGACAAAGGATAAATGAAATGTATCTTCATCTGGGCAACGATTTTCTCGTGAGAACAAGGGATATCGTAGGTATTTTCGATATTGAGAACACTTCGGTGTCAAAGCTTACAAAGGAATTTCTGAATACGGCGGAAAAGAATAAGCGGGTCGTTTACTGCACCTACGAAATGCCCAAAAGTTTTGTTGTCTGCCTTGACAGAGATTTTACGGAAAAGATATACGTTTCGCAGATGTCCTGTGCCACATTGCTGAAACGCTATAAACGCAGTTTCAATACACAATCCAATTCACAATGCACAATGCACAGTGCACAATGATTGTGCGCCTGCGGCGTGATTTTTATATTGCGCTGTATTTGAAATACAGTAAAGTTATTAAAATTGTAAATTGAAATATTGATAATTAA